>NZ_JBHXQO010000005.1:36129-258852 GCF_042717135.1 Streptomyces sp. NPDC058620 | reverse complement strand
TCCAGTACCGCAGCAACCTAATCGACGGCTGCCTAGCCGAGACCGGCCTGACCATCAGATCTGCGTAACGACACCACGAGTTAAACCTCAGTAACTGCACCATGTCTTGATCGTGAACCAAGCGGATCGCTTGGTCCCTCCTGGAGCGTGGTGTGGTGGAAGACGTGAGACGTGCCCTGATGGAGGGAAAGCGCTCAGTTCCAGAGGTTGGCGCGGTGGTCGAGCATAGTTAAGACTTGTGGATCGGCAGTTGCTCAGCTTCGAGTTGATCGGAGCCTGGTGAGTCCTCCGAGCGCCGAGAGTTCGTCGTTGAGGGGCTCGGCGGCGGTCGGCGAGGTGATGAGCAGGAGTACCGACACGTCGGGGTGCTCGTCGTCGTAGAGATCGTCTTCCCCGTCGTCGCCGGGAATGGCGTTCGGCTGGACCTGGACGCGGGTCGTGTCGGCGAGGGTGGCCAGGAAGTAGACGCCGAGGTAGTCGCTCTCGCGTTTGGTGAAGGTCACGTCGAGTCGGTCGGCGAGCAGGCCGGCCAACTCCTTGGCCGTGTAGGAGTTCGTGCAGTAGGTGTCGGAGACGGTCATCTGGGCATTCTTCCTCAGGCTGCGTGGCTCTCGGTGCGTTCGACCAGGATGCCGTTCTCGAACCGGGCCCCGGCCCGGACGAGTGGGACCAGGTGGGCTCCGGTGATCGCCCGCCAGCGGGCTTGGGCGGATTCGACGAGCTTTAATACCATGGCCAGGGCCGCGGCCGGGCTGCCGGCGCCTCGGGTGACCTTGGTCCGGAGCTTGACGGTGGAGAAGGTCGACTCGATGGGATTCGTGGTCCGCAGGTGGACCCAGTGCTCGGCCGGGAAGTCGTAGAACGCGAGCAGCTCGTCCCGGTCGTCGGTGATCTTCGCGACGGCCTTGGGCCACTTCGTGCCGTAAGTGCGGGAGAACGCCTCGATCGCCTTCTCGGCGTGGGCCCTGTCCTCTGCGTTGTAGATCTCCTGCATTGCCTTCGTCGCGCCCGGCTGTGCGGACTTCGGAAGACAGTTCGTCACATTGCGGGCTTTATGGACCCAGCAGCGCTGGTGCCGAGCAGTCGGGAACACCTCGATCAGGGCTTTCCACAGGCCCATCGCACCGTCGCCGATGACGAGCTCGGGGTCGCGCATACCGCGGCGGCGGCAGTCGCGCAGCAGGTCGGCCCACGACTTGGTGGACTCCCGCAGCCCCTCGGCCAGCGCGATCAGCTCCTTGGTGCCGTCCAGGCGGACGCCGAGGAGGACCAACACGCACGAGTGCGCCTGGCCGAGCCGTACCTTCGGGTGGACCCCGTCGGCCCATACATAGACGAAGTCGCGGTCGGACAGGTCCCTGTCCTGGAAGGCGGCATGGTCGTCACTCCACTGCTTCGTCAGCCGGGTCACCGTCGCGGCCGACAGTCCGGCCGTGCCGCCGAGGAACTGCTCCAGCGCGGGCACGAAGTCTCCGGACGACAGTCCGTGCAGGTAGAGCAGCGGCAGCACCTCCGAGATCTTCGGTGACTTGCGGCACCACGGCGCAAGGATCTTGGAGGAGAACCGCTTGCGCTCGCCGGTGGCCTCGTCGACGCGGCGGTCGTTGACGCGCGGCGCGGTGACTTCGACCGGCCCGGCCGCGGTGACGACTGTCCGGGGCCGGTGGTGGCCGTTGCGTACGACCAGGCGCCGTCCGCGCTCGTCGGTCTCGGCAGCCAACTCGGCTATGTACTGGTTGACTTCCGCCTCCAGCGCGGCGGCCAGCATCCGGCGGGCGCCCTCGCGGACGATCTCGTCGATCAGGGAGCCGGACGCGATACTGCCTTCGGCGTTCACTACGCTCAGCACGGGCGTGCCTTCCCGACCCGCGCTGCGAACGCGGGCCTACTCGGAGACCTTCAAGGGATCATCGGGAAGGTACGCCCTCCGCGTTCCTCCCGGCACCGATCCACAGGTTCCGAGCATTGCTCCGGTGGTTCACGGGGTCCTCGCTTCACCTTCCGTTCGTCGTGGTGGACGGTGACGGCAGGGAGGTTGAGCCCGTCAGCGTCTACCTGCGGGACTTGATATTGGGGGATGTCAGTCCCCTGACGTGCCGTAGCTACGGGTATGACTTGTTGCGGTGGCACCGGCTGCTGTGGATCTTGCAGCGTTCGGCACCTTTCCGGTGGCGATCTGTCATGAGTGGAATACCCTCCCCCACCTGCAGGATTACGAAGGCGACCCGGAGGCGAGGCCGTTCACTAGGGAAGAGCTGCAGCGTTTCCTCGACTACGCCGACGACCAGGTCTCACGCGCGGTGAAGTCCAAGCGCAAGGGAGCCCTCGCCGCCTACCGGGACGCCACTCTGTTCAAGGTCATCTACGGGTGGGGGCTTCGGCGAACCGAGACGTCCAAGCTCGATGTGGTCGACTTCGGGCGGAACCCGCGAGCCCGGCAGTTCGGCCGGTACGGCACGCTCAACGTCCGTTACGGCAAGGCGAAGAAGGGTCAGCCGCCACGGCGCCGGAACGTGCTGTCGGTGATGGACTGGGCCGTCGATGCGGTCGCCGACTACGTCGAGAATGTCCGCCCGCGCTTCGGGTTCCCCGATCAGCCTGCTCTGTGGATCACCGAGCGCGGGGGCCGCCTGCAGCCCGGATCGATCAACGACCGCTTCGAGGCATACCGGGATGCCCTGGGGCTGCACAAAGAGTTGACCCCGCACGGACTTCGCCATTTGTACGTCACGCATCTGACCGAGGACGGGGTGGACCGGCGGTTCATCCAGCAGCAGGTCGGCCATGAGTGCGACAGTTCCCTGGCCATCTACACGCACGTCAGCGATGACTTCATGAACACTTCCCTGCACAAGGCACTGGCGCCGGCATTCGCCGGGGTCTGACAGGAAGGACCCGGCGATGGCCGCCAAGCTCGACTACCACTGGCACCTGCGCAAAGTCATGGCCGACCGGGGGATGTTCTCCACCACCGACCTCATCCCTCCGCTCGCCGAACGCGGCATCAGCCTGTCGTCGAGTCAGGTCTACCGGCTCGTCGTGGAGCGACCGGAGCGACTGAGCTTGAAGATCTTCATGGCCCTGCTCGACATCCTGGACAGCACCATGGACGACCTCATCGAGCCCATCGCGGCGGCTGGGACCGTGAAGAAGCCGAAGAAGGCGGCCGTCGGCGGCGGCCCGTCATCCGGTTCGGAGGGACTTGGTGGGCTGCGGCCAAAGCGGGCCAGGATCAGGGGTGTTGACCGGTCATGACCGCCGCTGACCATCTCGATCGCGCCGTCGCAGACCCGATCGGCCTGATCACGGACCTCGTCGCCGACGTCGAGAGGGCACTTGACGCTGACACGATCCGGGCCGTGGTCACCGCCGTCGTCGGAGGCCGCGCGAAGTCGCGGCACCTGGCCAAGGCCCTGGCGATGAGGCCCGCGGTCCTGACCGACGGCCGGTCCCCAGCCCCCCGGGCCATCGGTGATCTCCTCATCGATCTCCGCAAGACCGGCGCCTCGGCGATCGCGGCGCCGGTCTGCGCCGAGTGCGGCAAGCAGCTACGAACCCTCCAGCGCAAGGGCCAGGACTGGTTCTGCTCGGTCTGCGGGCAGGGGACCGCCGAGTGCACCACCTGCGGAAACGTCCGACGCGTCGGCTTCCGGGACCGCAAGGGCCTGCCGCGCTGTTCGATGTGTCCCGACAACGACGACCGTGATCCCGTCACAGTCGTCCACGAACTGATCGCCGTGATCACCCCGGGCGCCGACCGTGACGCGGTCGCCGAAGCCCTCCGCCGGACGGCACCCCACCGCCCCCACTATCGCCAGCGACTGGTCTGGGCCCTGGTGGAAAACCCTCGTCTGCTGACCGGGGAGGGCTATCTGGCTCCGCACCGCGCCATCCTGAAGTTCATCGACCTTCTGCACGAGGCCGGTGTCGCCGGGATCGTGAGGCCCGCCTGCCCTCGCTGCCGCCGGGTGGTCCGCATCGACAAGCCGCTCGACGGGCAGCGGGTCTGCCGCAACTGCATCGCCAAGTCCCGCATCGAAGAATGCGTACGCTGCGGAGCCCGGCGCGAGCCAGCCATCCGCGACGCTCAGGGACGGCCGTTGTGTCCGAACTGCCTGGTCACCGACCCTGCGAACGTCGAGGTCTGCATCGGCTGCGGCAAGCGTCGCCGAGTACAGAACCGCACCTCTGACGGCCCTCTCTGCCCCAACTGTTGCCCCCTGCCCATCCTGGTCTGCTCGATCTGCGGTCGCACCGCGCCCGGCACCCACTCCCGCCTGACCGGACTGCCCCGCTGCGGCGGCTGCGACAGACGCCAAGCTCACTGCACCGCCTGCGGGAGGCTCCGCGGGATCCTCTCCGGCACCGCCGAAGCCCCCATCTGCGGACCCTGCACCGCACCGGACACCGAGCTCTGGCGCCCGTGTCCCACCTGCGGGGAAGCGGAACGACTGTGATCCTCCGGTCCGTGCCCTCGCTGCACGCTCAAGCAGCGGCTCCACGAACTGCTCGCCAACGCCTCTGGCTCCATACCCCCGAAGCTTCAAGCCCTCCATGAGGCCCTGGCCAGCACCGAACGAGCCGCAACTGGGCTGCGCTGGCTCTCTGGCGGCATCGTCTCCACCGTCCTGTCCGACCTCGGCTCCGGCCGCCGCCTCCTCACTCACGAAGCCCTGGACGAACTCCCCGAAGGCAAGGTCGTCGAGCACATCCGCAGTGTCCTCGTCGCCAGCGGCGCCCTGCCCACGCGGGACGAGCAGATGGTCCGTCTCGAACGAAACGTGAAGGACCTTGTCACCTCCCATGCGACGGCCGAGGGGCGGAAGAACCTGCACCGGTACGCGACTTGGCACCTCCTTCGACGGCTTCGCCGTCGCAGTCGCGGTAAGGAGACCACGTACTACCAGCTCCAGGTCGCGCGGCAACACCAGCGGGCAGGCGTCTACCTCCTGAACTGGCTCGAAGGCCAGAACCTGACCCTTGCCACCTGCCGACAGACCGACCTCGAACGCTGGATGACCAGCGAGGACGCCCGTCTTCGCCAGGAGGCAGGCCACTTCGTGCGCTGGGCCCTGGCCCAGAAGATCGCCCGCGATCTCAGCTTCCCGGCCGAGCGATGGAACGGCCCCTCCAAGCCGATGGACGACGAAGCCCGCTGGGCCACCGCCCGACGCCTGCTGCACGACGACACCCTCAAGCCCGGAGACCGCCTCGCTGGACTGCTGTTGCTTCTCTATGCCCAGTGGCCCGCTGCCATCTCCCGGCTCACCGTCGACCACATCGAGGAGATGGACGGAGCGGTCCGCATCCGTCTTGGCGCCGTGCCGGTCGAGCTTCCCGCGCCCGTTGCGGAACTGGCACTCCAACAGGTCGAGGTTCGCCGCAGCCATGCCGTCCTCGGCCACACGGACTCACCCTGGCTCTTCCCTGGAGGCCAGCCCGGCCGCCCGATCAGTGCCTGGGCCATGGGCGAACGACTCCGCGAACTCGGCATCCGGCTCGCGGAGGCCCGCTCGACCGCGCTGTTCCAGCTCGCCACCGAGCTGCCCACCGCGGTTTTCGCCCGCACCCTCGGCATCGACATCACCGTCGCCGTCAAATGGCAGCGAGCCGCCGCAGGAGACTGGGGCGGCTACGCCGCCGAGATCAGCCGCCGGACCTCGACAACCTGACCCATGCACCGATGTCAGACCCCGCTGACATGCTCCTTCCATGGCCCACGCAAGCATGCCCGACCTCGCCCAGGTCACCGACGCCCGCGCGGTTACCCCCGAGCTCCGACGCCAGCTGATCGACTGCTGGATAGCGGTCACCAACTCGGGCGGTGCCGCCGGGTTCCCGTTCCCGCCAGTCCGGGACGACAAGGTCGAGCCGGTCACGGACAAGCTCCTCGGCCGTCTCCACCCACAACACAGCCGCCTCATCACTGCCAGATTCGACGATGTTCTTGCCGGATGGGTTGTCCTCAACCGCGATCCCTACCGCCTCGTCGGGCACTGGGGCACGGTCAACCACCTTCAGACCCACCCCGAATTACGCGGACGCGGTGTCGGCTCCGCCCTCATGATCGATCTGCGAAGGATTGCCCGCGATGAACTTGAGCTCGAACAGCTCCATCTCGCGGCCCGGGGAGATGAGGGGCTGGAGGACTTCTACGGCCGGCTCGGATGGCGTGAGGTCGGCCGCTGGCCCGGGGCCCTCCGCCTCGCGCCCCACGACACCCGGGACGAGGTCCTGATGCTCCTCGATCCCCTCTGATCGCGGAGGTATTCCGGGAGTTCCAATACCCGACTCCGCCATTAAAGCCGGATGTAGAGGATCTTCGTGGAGCCGCCACCACATGGGACGGCCTGCATGGGGCTGCGGAGGAGGGGCAAGCGTGAGCCACGCGGTCTACGTGCCGAGCGTCTCGCTGAGCCGAATGGCCAGCAAGATTGAGGTGGATTCGGAGTCCGGCTGTTGGTTGTGGACGGCAGCAGTCCGAGAGGGCTCATCCGGCTACGGTCCAGTGCCCTACCAGGGGAAGGCGCGCAACCCGAGCCACCTGGGGAAAGGGCGTGTGCCCGGATGACCCACTGTCCGCACGGACACGAGTACACGCCGGCGAGCACATACCTGGACTCTCGAGGGTTTCCGGCAGCGCCGGACCTGGCGTCGCGAGAGAGCCAAGACCCGCTAGGCCCACCCCGGCGATGTGACATCTCGTGACAGATGAGAGGGTCGGACGGGTGAGCGAGACACCCCCGAACACCCTGAAATACCGCTTTGACGGGCCAGAAGACGCCCCGGTCCTGGTCATAGGCCCGTCGCTGGGTACCACATGGCACATGTCGTAGAAACCGTCTCAGGACGTCCAGCTGATCCAGGACAGTCCTATAAGCCCAGGTCAGACGCCTTCTAGTCAGCGGGGTCCGCTTGGTCTGTGACGCCGATGTGATTTGGGCGTGACACGCGCGAACCCCCACTGGCATGCTCCGGCGGGGGTTCGCGCGTGGCGGGTTGTGAGGGTGCGCAGGGTCAGGTGCGGGCACTGCTGTACTCCGGCTCGCCGCTTTCGAGGACCCGCAGCAAGGACGTGGTGACTACCCGTGTGCTACGGCCGATGCGGAGCACACGGCACGGAAACTTTCCCTGGCGAACCAGGTCATAGCCTTTTGCCCGTGAGAATCCAAACGCCTTCGAGGCTTCCTCCACGCTTCCGGTCCCGCCCCAGGTCGCACGGATTTGCGTGGGGCTGTACCGGGGACCCTGAATCTCGCTGTTCTGTGGGTGCATGTGTGTTTGTTCTGTCCTTCTCACGACGGGTTTCGGTGCGGAAGTACCCCTGAGACTCACGGTGCTCCGATCTGGTTATGTGTTTGCGCAGGGGAGTGGTGGGACTGGCTGTTCACGTGAAGGGCGGCGTGACCGAGACTTGACACCGAAACTTCGGTCATTGGGCTGCTGGTCGTTTCCCGGCGGGTTTGCCGGCGCGCGGCCGGAGAACCGGCGGACCGACGGCAGTTCGGATGAGATAAGGGATATGACGCGGCTTGGTCATCACGGCATAGGCGACTTGGAGCTTCAGCTGCGCACGGAGCTGGGCTTGGAGTGCGCTTCCGCGTCAACTACCCCTGCGGCGTAGCGCACCGGTGGTCGGTGCGGTCGTGCCATGGCTGGGATGAGGCTTGGGTTGCTGTCGTGATGCGGCCTTTCGACGCGGCGGTCAGGGAGTGGCGGTGGAGCTTTAAGGATGCGGCGGATCCCCGGTTTCGGTAACCGGGGCCCCGCCGCTATGCTGCCGCGCTATACAGTCGGGAGACGCCGATTCATGTGTGCGATGCGCCCTCTCGTCACCTCCACCGTGCTGGATTGATGCTGGATACCGGCGGGGCTCCGGTGGTGGCTTGCGGGCGGTAATCCCGCTCGAGGGCGACCCGCTTGGTCGAGTGGCCCATATACACACCTTCTTCACGGCTTCGATGTCTCGCATGGAATCAATCTGCCCCCGCCCGACGTTGTCGATCTCTGAGTAGATGTGGGGGTGTCGGACCTGAAGCTGTTCCGTACGGACATGACGAATAGCGGCATGGCTGAAGTCATGCCGCATCTTGCTGAGGTAGAGGCGGAGGTGCAGGGCCTCGTTGAGGTGCACATGGAGGCGCTGCTGGGCGTTCGGTTTCTGGCGAGCGAGTACGGCACTGGGCCGACGCACCGCGGTCGGATTGACTCGCTGGGCCTCGACGAGAACGGATCACCAGTCATCGTTGAGTACAAGCGTGGTGTTGACGCCGGCGTCATCAACCAGGGCTTGTTCTATCTCTCATGGCTGATGGACCACCGGGCAGAATTTGATCACCTGGTTCGCGATCGGCTCGGGGTGACGGCCGCGTCCCAGGTGCTATGGAGCAACCCGCGTCTGATCTGTGTCGCCGGTGGCTTCACGCGTTACGACGTTCATGCCGCGAGCGAACACCGGAGGTCGATCGACTTGGTCCGCTACCGACTCTTCGGCAGCGACATGCTTGGGCTTGAGACCGTGACGTCCGTGAGCGGCGGGATACAGGCAACGCGCCGGAAGCGTCGGCAGGCGGTCGCGCGGGCAACCGACGTTCAGGACGCGTCGATGGTGGAACTGGCGAGCGCGGTGGACGAGGTGTTGCTTGGTCTTGGGGACGGGGTGCACCGCGTTGAGCGCAAGACATACCGGGCGTATCGGCGTCTGCGGAACTTTGCCTGTCTCTGTCCGCCGCGGCGGAGCAAGCTCCTGGTCTACCTGAAGTTCGACCTGAAGGACGTAGACCTCGTTCCGGGATTTACCCGGGACGTGTCCGGTCTTGGTCACCACGGGACGGGTGACCTGGAGGTGCAGCTCCGTACGCCGAAGGATGTGGAGAGGGCGCAGGATCTGTTCCGGGCGAGCTACGCGGTGGCGTGATCGCTTGTCGGCCTCTCGGGCGCGCGCTTCGCGGCCGACTGGTCTGTGGTCGTCGGGAGGCGCCTCTCGACGTACGGGCAGGTCGTGGTGGTGGGTGAACACGGACGCAAGGGATCGCCGGTTTGGTTAACCGGCGATCATCCGTTACGTTGCCGCTCCTTCGAAGGCATTCAGGTGCCGACCAGGTGATGGGCTTCCCGGTCCCCACACCCGGGTTCCATGACTGGGCACCTGTCCACCACCACGTAGTCGCTGTTGCGCGCCGGTGCCTCCTTCGTGGCGCGCATGCTTCTGTGCGTGGGCAGGTGCGCTGGGGCCCGCCGTACTCACCACTGCTGTATGGATCTCCAGGGCCTGGGCCCGAGAGGGACGTCGGGCGGTAGGGCCAGGGGTTTCCGGGTGTGCATTCTTCTCGCTTCAGTTGATGTACTCCTCCATTAGCTTGGCGAGGTGCAGGAGCAGCGGCATGCGGGTTGCGGTGTCCGTGTGCAGGTGGCACCTACGCAGGTTGTTCACGTACGCGGCCAAGTCGGAGGCGTGGTCATGGGGTTGCTTGAAGGAGACGTGGATTTCGAGGGACGTGGGGTTGGCTCCGTGGCGGGTGGCGTTCTGCTCGTCTGCCGAGTATTTGGAGACAGCCTTTGGCAGCTGATGCGTGTCCGGCCTTGGGTTGATCGCCAGGAAGATGCGATCGTTCCACGGGACGACGCCGGAGTACCTGCCCCACTCCTCGTATGGCAGCTCGACTGCACCGGATGCCGGCTCGGAGTGCGTCTCTTCGCTGATCGCTACGTCGGGGGAGCCGTCGGCGGTGGCGGGAGACTCGGCCTGGTCGTTGAGGTTGGCGCCGAATGCCAGTGGGATCTCGTAGGACTCCTCGTTGACGCGAATAATGCGCAGCCCGGGCAAGTCTTCGGGGCCGCGGCCGTCGGCGCGGTTGGGGTGGGCGCAGTCTTCGCCAGGGAGCCTTAGTGAGTCCGGCGTGATGTGGGGATTCTGCAGCCAGGACCACACATCCTTGTTGCGCAGGGTCTGCGCCCGGGCGAGGAAGAGCCGCTCGGTGTGGGAGTCGATGGCGAGTGCCTGGGTGATGAAGTCGTTCAGCTGGGCCCTGTCGCGTCGCCGCATTCGCCCTCGCCCGGAGGCCAGGGCCCGGGGCAGGTGTTCGATGGGAATGGGCGTTTCGTGCGGATAGCCAGGAGCCGCCACGAGTTGGGCTGTCGTGTTGCCGTCGGTGTCCATGCGCAGGACGAATGGGACGATCCATGACCCGGCCTGGGCGACATGCACTGTAGCCAGTTCGAAGCAGCCCTTGACGCTGCGGGGTGCGGGCAGGCGGGGCAGGTGCCCGAGCGAGCGCAGGAGGTCCTTCACCGAGGAAGCGGCACGCTGCACGTCCTCGCAGCGGATGTCGCTGCCCTCGAAGGGCTTCAGCCCGGCCTTCTTGGCGTCGGGCTTGGGAGCCGCTGTGACCGGGTGCAGGCATTGCACGTGCCGGTTCAGCTTCGGCAGGGTGTCCTTCAGGAACCGCTTGGGGTCGTCCTCCCCGGCCATGGCGAAGTTGACTGGTTTGTCGATCTCCACCAGGCAGCCGATCATGTGGTCGGCTTCGGGGAATTCCTTGCGCAGTGCTTCGGCTCGCTGCGCCCGTTCCTGCTTTCGGTGAGCCTTGCGGGCCTCTGGCTCCGTGTGTGGCGGTGGCTTCGGCAGACCGGAGACGAGGGTCCCGGGGTTGCGTAGGACCAGTGTGATCTTGGTGGGTCCGGCGTAGTCGTGAACGTCGGGTTCTGTGCTGCGTTCACCGAGGTGTTGGTAGTTGAGCAGCTTGGTGAGGGCCAGATGGACTGCTTGGTAGGTCTTCGGTGCGCAGTGCCAGAGTTCGAAGTGGTAGTGGGCGTCCTCGCGTGCTGGGGTGAGTCGAGGGGCTCGGCGTTGGGGTGTCTTGTCCAGGGCGGGGAGCGGGTCGAAGTTCAGCTTGGCGAGCGGTTCCTTCAGGTTCTCGAAGAGGGTGAGGTGGTCGATGGGCTGCAGGCCGCTTTCCGCAGGGTGGCCGTGTGTGCTGAATTCCGGTTGGGCGTCAGTGAGATCAGTCCGGGTGAGGTAGGTGTAGCCGGTGGCGTGCAGCAGCAGCGCGGTGGGTTCCTTGTCCTCTTCGGCGCTGCGGTTGACGCCGGCGGCGCGGCGGGGGTCAGTTCGGATGTCCTCGGGGTTGGGGTAGCGGTTGCTGGCGGGGAGGGAGGGCAGGATGCGCGCGATGCCGGGCTGCCACTGCCACCGCATGTCCTGCTTCTTGCCGCTGACTGTGACCGGTGCGCGGAGCAGCATGGGGCGCTCGACGTCACGCAGTGCACCCTTGGCCAGGTAGAGCAGGACGGTGGCCGTGGCAGGGCTGTCGCCGCGGCGTGGAATATAGGCAGGCTGGGTACCGCCGAAGCGGGCGATGTGGGGAACGGCTCGCAGGATGAGGCGGCTGTCGTGGGGCATTGAGACCACACGCAGTGCTGTCCGGTGGGTCCAAAGGCCGTAAGCTCCGTCATCGTCGAGTTCTCGTGGTGGCCAGCTGTAGACGCTGCGCTCACCGCGGTCGGTCAGTTGGCCAAGAACCGAGAAACCTTCCGCGGTATGGCCCGGCAGGGATAGCTTTTCGTCCACCCAGCGTCCGGCAATGTAGGTGGCAAGCAGGGAGAACGTGCTGCTGGGCGGGGTTGCTGTTCCGTTTGCGGCGTTTCCGTGGGCCAGAAGGTCGACCTCTGCCTGTGCCCATTCCAGTGGCAGGGCGCGTTTCACGATGGTGGGCCAGTCGACGTCGTCCTGATGGGGCGCGACGTGCGTAGTGATCCAGAATTCGAGGGCCAGTTGCAGGGGAAGCTCGTTCTGAGGCGTGCGCATGGCGTGGAGCCAAGGGCCGTCCCCCAGTCGGCCTTCGACCGAGAGGACAGCGGGCTCCACCTGTTCGATCAACTCGCGCAGGGCATAGGTCGGCAGATACGGCGAGCGCGCTTTCGGGTTGCTGTTCCAAGCGCGTTCAAGCCGTGCCAGGAGCGACGGTGGGAATTCAGCCGTGTGTACGGTGACGGGCAGTGTGGCTCCGCGGCGTGCTACGAAGCCGGGCGTGATGATGTGGTCGTAGCGAGGCGGCGGCTTCCTCTTGTCGGAATCCGCTGCAGTGCTGTCGGCTTCGGTCATGTCTTTTATCCCCAGTCGATGGTGTCGAGGAGGTGCCCCAGCAGGCTCCACGTGGCCGTGTAGATCTGGTGGTTGAGGCGCACGTGGGCGTCGGCCGTCGGCCCTGGATCGGCGAGCATTCGGCGTGTGAGTTCTCGGCAGGCGACGAGCACGCTGGTGCGCTCGGTGTCGGGCGCGGTGTCGCGGGGGTCTGCCGCTCGCGGGGCGAATGCCGCGTCGAGGAGGTAGACCTGCACGGGCACATTGCCGCGCAGCCCTCGACCTGTTGTCTGGTAGAGGGAAGCCGACTGGTCTGAGATGAAGGCGTGACGTAGGTAGTCGTCCTTCATCGCCCGGAAGTTGAGGGGGCGGCCCATCATCGTGCCCCAGGTGGCACGGACGCCGTACGCCAGTTTCCTCATCTCGCCCGCCGCGTCAGGGCCGTGGGTGTCGCACAGAACCGGCTTCAGAAGGCGCTGCATAGCCTGGGCGTTGAGAATCGCGAGAGGGAAGGAGAGATCGGTGGGCGGGGGGTGGAGGCGTGCCAGGTAGAAGATGGCCTGGATCGCGGCCACCCCGTTGTTGTTGAGCATGTTGTGGCCGCGGCCGGCAGAGCCTTCGGCTGCCGCCATGACCTGAGCATCGGTCCTTGGGAAGGCAGAGATGCGGCGATGGTTGAGCCCGTAGAGCCCGGGGGCCTGGCGGTCGGGTACGACGTGCACAGCACGCACGGCCGTCCGGGTGTTCATGTAGTGGGCGCTGGTTGCTGCGTCCTCAGTGCTGAGCACCACGAACAGAGCCCTTCGGCGCTCAGGTTCGCATCCTTGGAGAACCTGCTCCAGAAGAGACAGGGCCGCCCCGGGGTCGGGAGTGCAGACCGCGTCCGTCATCGCCCGCACGGCGGCTTGGCGGGCGCCGTGGCCACCGGCTCCGGAGACGTAGATGCCGCGTTCGTGCCCCGGGCGCCGCCGCGGGCGGGTGTAGAACCGGCTTTCCCGGATGGCAGCGGCACAGTCGGGAGGCTCGTGCAGAATCAGTGTGGGGAGAACGTCGATGTGGTAGCGGGCGGAGAGCGGGTTGTAGCTGGTCGCCGAGGAAAGCAACACGTGCGGGCCCTCGACCCCCTCACAGGCGAGAAGGTCGTGGAGGTGATAGAGCAGCCACCGTCCGACCCCGCGAAGCCACAGCAGGTCCAGGGACCCTCTGCCCTCCTTTGGGCTGGGGTTCCACTGAAGGGCCATCATGTTGCCCATCGGCTGTTCGGGCACAACTGCGAGCAGCTCTGGCCTCGGCTGGTGGGCGAGCAGATTGTTCGTGTCTTCCACGGCCATGAGCGCGCGGAGTGATTCCTGCATGTGGGAAAGCTCGAACACGGTGGTCGTGACGCGGGCACTCCAACAGGCCGCGACGAGGACTCGTCCAAACTCGGCCAAACGATCGCCAGGTTCAGACATGTCCTCCGGGAGGTGGTGCATGAGCCAGTCTTGGGCTACTTCCTCGGCGCTCTTCTCGGTGTCGTAGCCAGAGGTCATCGTGTCGACCAGCGATTTCAGGCTAGCGGGGGGTGAACCGAAGGGGGCTTCGACAAGACGAGCGAAGTGAGTATGGAAGTACTCCTCGGCTCGCTCCCACAGGTGAGACTGATGCTGTTCTTCGACGCGGCTGGTGATGCCGTGCAAGGCCCGCGCCAGCCGCATGAGCAGGGTGTGCCCGCTGAACGGCCCGTCAGCCGTGATCTCCTCCAGCAGTTCGCCGCCTGCCTGGGCCCCTTCGTGCCCCTCGGCCGATGGCCTCATGAGCAGCGGCAGCAACCCGGCCAGAGCCTCGGCGTGATAGGTCGCGTACTGCTGGTAACGCAGCCCCTGCCGGTCCGCCATCGGCCGGTACCAGGTGCGCGCCAGCCCCTCGTGCCAGGCCAGCGCAATGCGACTGCTCCAGCCGTCGGGACTAGTCAGCGGTTCGTGGTGCATGAACGCCTTGTCGAACTGCGTCATCACCTGGTCGGCCTCGTCGGCTACGAGGAGATCGAGTTCGTGCTGGGCAGGAATCACCCACTGCGTCTTGTACGAGGCCGGCTCCGCCCTACTGGCGAGGAGAGCGGCTGGCGTCGCTACCCAGACCTGTGCCGTCGGGATCCGGCGTACAGCTGCCTGTGCCGGGCACACCGCGAGGAGCGGACAATCGACAATCGGTGCTCGCTTGCCCGAGGTGTCGACGCGGAGCTTGTCCCGGCAGGGACGCTCATCCATGGAGAGCGGCGTGGCAACAGGGCCGGAAGGCTCCAGAAGACTGTCCAGCAGACAGATATCGGTAGTGAAGGCAGCGACCTCGTCGTTGCCGTCCGGAAGGGGTGGCGCCTGGCCATTGTCCGGTACGTAGAGAAGGTCATCCCAGTAGCGTTCCATGTGCGCGGGACGGTTCCTGTGGCCGATCAAGGGAACGGCGTCGATGCCCAGGCTCCGGAAGAAGCGGACCTTCTCCAGTGCGTTCCCGACGGAGGAGACCAGGTATCCGACCCTGAGCCCGCGGTCGGTACAGATTTTGACCAGAACGTCGTTGAAGGTGGTTTTCCCCGAGTTCATCAGGCCCACGACGTGAGCCAGTCCGTCGATCGTGAAGATGCCGAGGCCCTCCGTCAGGCATCCAGCCTCGCTATCCGTGCGAGAAAAGACCATCCTCCCTACACGGCCTGTGAAGTTCTCCGTTCGGTATCGCTCACTTGTACTGAGCCGCTGATCCATCTCCTTGGCGGCTTGGCGGAAGTCGTCCTCCGTAAGCTGCGGGAAGGGACGCCTGGTTCTGTGCGTCTTCGGTTCCAGACGACGCTCGGGTGCGGCCTCCTCCAGCCAGTCAGGAATCCGGAATCGGACGATGCTGCCGTCCGCTCGCTTGAGCCGCACCCGCACCCCCGGCGCCGCGGGATCATGACCCGCCTCCACCTTGTAGGACACGGGTACCGACATCGCGTCCCTATACGCCTGCTCCCGTTCCGGCAGCGCCGAACTCCCCCGGCGACGAAAAACGCTGTCGTGGACCACGCGAGGCCCGGCACCTTCGTCAAGCTCGAACAACCGCAGGTGAGCGGGGACCTTGCAGTAGTCGTTGAGACGCAACCTCCACTGCCCGCCCCGCGCCGTAGGCCCCATGCGGCGACGCACGTTCCGCACGACCGTCTCGTTGCCAGCCCCCGGCAGGGTGTACCCGTCGAGCACCTTGCGCATCAGCGTGGCCGGCTGGCCGGGCGCGTACTCGGACAGGAAGAACAGCCCGAGCTCGACCCGGAAGAACTCACGGACCGACAAGAGGGGCTTGATGGTCTCGGCCACGCCTGATGACGACGCCTTCTTTTCCAGCGCTTCGAACCAGCCTTCAATGTCCCTGCTCATCGACGTCGCCGCCCGTCGTGCGTCAGTGCGGCGGCGACGAATGCAGTCTCACTCATGACCTCAATTCCCTGTACGCGCCCTTGCAGTGAAGTGGTCAGGTCATCGACGTAGTCGGGCTGTTCAAAGCGGTGCTGAGCGATGACGAGGATCCGCCGCTTCGAGGCAGCGCGTGGGTTCCAGCGAAAGGAGCGCCCGAGAAGTGTGGCGCTCGCGTGATCCTTCACATCGGCGGCCCACCACTCACCGACTCCCATCTTCCCGGTACCTTCGAAGTCGATGGCTACGTCCACCGCATCCATGCCCCACCAAGGGCGCAGACGCTGTCCGAATTGTGGCTCCAGGGCAGCAAACATCCGTTGCTCTGCCAGCCCGGGATCGTGGAGGAAGCGCCGAACAGCTCTGTTCTGCACGAAGTATTCGGACATGGTCTCCACAGTTCGGGCCACTCGTCCGCCCGTGCAGCCCGGCGTGCCGCAACCACGCTGACCGGAGAGCGGGTTGTCGCAGCCCTCGCAGAAGCTGAGTACGACGGCGCTGCTGGCCGGCTGAGCCCGGTAGCACTGACTGAACCAGTGCTTCACCCACGGCTGCCCGTTTGCGTCCTTGGCAGGGAAGGCCCGCAGTAGACCCAGAAGGTCGATGTCGGAGGCAACCGCGTGCTTCGTCAGAAAGCCCCGGAGCTGCACGTAGTTGTCCTGGACCTCCTGTTCGGTTGCCCCGTTTCGGTCCGCCACAGCGATCATCAGCTCGTAGCACCGATTCTCGACCAGCTCCGCTTCGGGATCCTTGGACAGCAGGAGCCGCGCGGCTTGTTCCGCAAACGCCGACGGCTGTCCGTTCTCGATCAGAAGCAGATCGGAATCGCTCGGAGCGACCCACAGCGCAAGGGGCCATTGCCCGAGAGATGCGTGGCACCAGCGAAAAACATCCGCATGTGAGGTCACCTCGCGGCAGCCGTCCTCCAGCGCACGCCAAAGCAGGCGCGCTACACCGGCCTTCCACGCTGGTGGGAAACCCGTGGGGTCGCCGGAAGGCTGAGCGGAGCTCCACAGCGCCTTGTGCTGGTTGGCCTGGATGCCCGCCAGACCCGCAGCTAGAAGTTCGAGCGTCATGTAGTCGTCGGCCAGGTCAGGCGACACCTGCTTCAGACGTGACAGCCGCGCCGGATCCTCCGGCAGTGTTGTGTGGGCGGCCAAGAGAACTCTCCAATGATCACCAACTGCCACTGAAACACAGCAGAGAGTAGTCGATGATTGGTGTCGGGGCTGCCTGTACTGCGCATGGTCCCGGTCTCGGGGTCAGGCGCTGTGATCCGGTTCGCGTCTTCGCGGCGAGGATGTCTGGTAAGGCATTCAGCGAGCTCTTTCGTGCGCTCAGAGGAACAGGAGGTGACACCGAGACGTAGCAGTGTTCTTGCTGTTCGGGAGCTCGCCGTCACCTGACGGTGGAAGTCCGGCCCGGGTAACTGCCGGGAGGTCCGGTAGCAGGCTGGTGGCGCCGGAGGGAAACATCCGGCGTCGAAGTCCAGAGTCAATGGCTGCCTATTGCTGTCAGCCCCGCCCTCTAAGATTCATTCTGCGGGGTAGCGCGACGCTTCAGAGCGCGGGGGCAGGGTCGCAGCAGTCACGAATGGGCGCGAACAGACATAGGCGGGGAGTCGCATGCGGGAAGGCCGGTGGACGGCGGTCACCGAGTCCGAGCACGAGCACGAGCGCCGCGGCCTAGAAGCGATCCGCAGGCGGCTGCCAGACGAGGAGCCGTGGCGCGCCTGGTCGAACTTCACGTTCACCGCGAACAGCGGACACGTCCGCGAGATCGATCTTCTGGTGACCTCACCGGCCGGAGTGTTCCTCCTCGAGCTGAAGGACTGGCACGGCTCGGTACGCGGCGGCGGCAACGACTGGGTGCAGATCACGCCCGGTGGAACCCAGCGGCGACACGGCAACCCCCTGCATCTAGCGAACCGGAAGGCCAAGGAGCTGTCCGGCCTGATCAATGACGTCGCCGGCCGGCCCGGGGACCGGCCGAAGATCTGGGTGGGCGAGGCGGTCTGCTTCACCGATGACAAGCTCCACGTGAACCTTCCGGCCGCCGACCTGAACGGCGTCTTCACGGTCAAGCAGCTCGTGGAGATGTTGGCCGAGCCGCCGGGGGATGCCCGGCGCCGGATAACGGCCGAGACGTCTCGCCGCGTCGACGCCGCCCTGAAGAAGCTCGGCATCGCACCGATCCGGCGCCAGCACGAGGTGGGCTCCTATCTCCTAGATGCGAAGGCGTTCGACACTGGGCCTACCTGGGCCGACTATCTGGGCCGTCATTCCCAGCTGCACGACCTGGCGCGGGTACGGGTCTTTCTCAGCGAGCGTGGTGCTTCCGACGCCGAGCGGCGTTCGGTGGAGCAGGCCGCTGCTCGCGAGGCGCTGGTGCTCAGCCGATTTCGGCACCCGGGTGCGGTGCAGCTGAAGAGCTACCTACCCTCGGGCCATCCGGCCGGACCGACGATCCTGTTCGACTACCACCCGGAGACTTTGCGGCTGGACGACTTTCTGGTCCAGCACGGGAAGCAGCTGGACCTACGCAGCCGCCTTGCGCTCGTGCGGCAGCTAGCCGAGACGGTGCGCTCCGCGCACTCCCGCCGCGTCCATCACCGCACGCTCTCGGCTCACGCGGTGCACATCATTCCGCGTGACCGCGGCCCGCGCGGCCGGGAGCTCAGCGAAGAACAGCGCTGGCTGAGTCCTTGGCCGCAGATCGCGGACTGGCAGATCGCCACCGGGCAGAGCGCCAGCCGTGGCCGGCCTCTGACCCTGGCTCCGACGAACGTGTCCGGGTTCCATGTCTCGGAGCAGGCTGATCCGTACCTGGCGCCGGAGCTGAGGATTTCGAAGGCCGATCCGGTGCGCCTTGATGTGTACGGGCTCGGTGTCCTCACGTATCTGCTGATCACCGGGCAGGCACCAGGTGCGAGCCAGAGCGAGGTCATGGCCCGCCTGGAAGCCGGTGAGAGCATGCGCCCGAGCGCCCTGGTTGACGGACTTAACCCGGACATTGACGACCTGGTGGAGGCATCCACGGCGTACGAACCGGGCCGTCGCCTGTCCACGGTCGACGACTTCCTGGAGATGTTGGAGTACGTAGAGCAGGCATTCACCGAAAAGGACTCCGTCGGCACGGGCGACGGCGGGTCGGGATCGGAAACGGACGAGGATCGGGGCGAGCCGGAGCCAGAGAAGGACCCGCTTGAGGCCGTGGCCGGGGATGTATTGGCCGGGCGCTGGGAGGTTGTTCGCCGGCTCGGCACGGGCTCGACGTCTCGGGCGTTCCTGGTGAGAGATCTCGCGGGCGAGCCGCGGCGTAGCGGCGCCCTGCCGATGGCTGTGCTGAAGGTCGCGCTGAGCGAGGCCAAGCACGCGGTCCTGGAGCGGGAGGCCCAGGTCTTGGGCCGCATCCACCGGGATTCCAGCATCATCGCGCTGTACGAGCGGGAGCCGATCACTCTCGCGGGGCGTCGGGTGCTCGCTCTCGAATACGTCGGTGACAGCCGAGAGCTGAAGGACCAGGACCGTGGTGACGGGAAGGGGCTGAGGCGGCGTGAGGACACCGTCGCCCGTCAACTGCGAGACAACGGCCGCCTGGGCATGGATCAGCTGGAGGCGTACGGAAAGTACCTGTTTGGCGCGGTGGAGCACTTGGAGGCGGAAGGAATCTGGCATCGGGACCTGAAGCCGGACAACATCGCCATTCGGATCCGTCCAAACGGCACTCGACAGCTCGTGCTCATCGACTTCTCCCTCGCCGGATACCCGGCGAAGGAGATCGACGCAGGCACCGAGGGCTATCTCGACCCGTTCTTGGGCATCATCACGCGCGGCTCGTACGACGGTCATGCCGAGCGGTACGCGCTCGCGGCGACATTGCATGAGATGGCGTCGAACGAGCTCCCCCGATGGGGTGACGGTGCCGTTACAGCCCGGCAGACCGATCCGACGGAGTGGCCGTACCCGCAGCTCGCCGCCGACGCTTTCGAGCCGGCAGTTCGCGACGGCCTGGTCGCCTTCTTCCGCAAGGCTTTGGCGCGGGAAGTGAAGGACCGGTTCTCGGACCTGAAGCCGATGGAGCGTGCCTGGCAGGCACTCTTCCTGGATGCGCAGCGGACAACTGCTCCGAGCTCCGGGCACGGTACGGCGGAAAGCGTAGGGACCACGCAGGAAGCCGGGCCGCAGATCGGCCGCGAGGACGACGATGCTTCCGTCGAGCAGGTTCGTGACCAGCAGGCGGCCAGAGCTGACCGCACGACGCCTCTGTCCGTGGCAGGTTTGACGCTCTCCGCGCAGTCCCAGCTGTTCGCCATGGGTCTGAACACCGTTGGGGACGTGCTGGACTACTCGGCGAGGAAGTTCCTCACTGCACCGGGCATGGGCTCGCGCACCCGGGAGGAGATTCAGCGTCGGCAGAAGGAGTGGAACCTCCGACTCGGCAAAGCGGCCCCCGCACCACTCAGCGCGGAAGCCCGCAAGGCAGCCGGCCAGGAAATCACCGAACTGGAACAGGCGGTCGCCGAATCGGTCGCAGCCGGCGGCGGAAATGTCACTGACCCGCAGCTGCTGGGCGCGCTGAGCCTGGACGCGCTGGCCGCTCGCCTGGTCCCGAAGCCTTCCAGCGGCAGTGCCCGCTCCAACGCCAAGGAGCGCGAAGCGGTCCGGCTGCTACTGCGGCTGCCCAACGAGGCCGGCAAGCTGCCCGAGGGCCTGGCATGGGTTCGGCAGCGGGACGTCGCAGACGCGGTGGGCCTGACCGCGGGCCGTATCCCGCAGATCGTGAGGAAGGCGCGCGAGCGCTGGTACGAGGACGCCGCCCTTGGACTGCTGCGCGAGGAAGTGGTGGAGCTTCTTGCCGAGCGCGGACGGGCGGCCCCGGTGATCGAGCTCGCCGACGCGCTGATCGCCCGGCGCGGCACCCAGCACGTGGAACGGCGCGACCGGCGCGCGCTCGCCCTGTCGCTCCTGCGCGCGGTGGTCGAGCGAGAGAGCTACAACAACGAGTCCCCGCCGCTCTTCCGCTACTTCCATGCCCGGATGCCCAAGGGCGCCGATCCGGTGCTCGGCCTGCTCGCCATCGATGTCCGGGAGGGCGTGGATGGCCCGGATACCCCGACGCTGCCCGCTCTGCAGGAATACGCGCTCAACCTGGGCGCGCGAGCCGACCGACTCGCGGACCTGGAATCCCTGCCGACTGCCAGCACCGTCCTTACCGAGCTGGACGCGGTGCGACGGCCGCCGGGAAACCTCGGCTGGGACGAGCGGCGCACCGCCGAGATCGCGGTGGCGGCCTCCAACCGAGCCGCTCTCACCCCCCGACTGGAGATCTACCCGCGCGACCTGGACCTGGTTCGCGCGCTGAGGATCACCCAGGCCGGTGTGGTCGCCGTGCAGTCGGGCGTCGAGGAGGAGCGACTGCCGGGCCTCACGGTTGACGCCCTGCACAAGCGAGTCACGACCCGCTTCCCTGACCTGGGCACAGACCCGCTGGTACCACGCGAGTTGCCCAAGGGCAGCGCACTGGTCCGCCACCTGAAGCAGGCTGGCTTCGAGCTGAAGCTGGCGACGCGTTACGACAAGGTGCTCCGCTTCATCCCGGACCGTCCGGCTGGGGACGCCACCGCCGGCCTGACCTCGGCGAGCTGGGGAGCCTCGGCGGCCCGTCGATCCGCCCCCACCCAGTACGACGCGGACGCGGCCGTCGCCGCCGCAGTCAAGGCCGAACAGCGGCTCAGCCACTCGGCGCGACAGGACGGCTTCCGGGTCCTGACGGTGCCCCACCGGGGTGCTGAGGACGCGGTGCGGCACCTGGCGGACGAGCCGTTCGGTGTGCGGCCGGTGTCCTTGACCGGGCTCTTCGTGAACGAACTGCGCAGTGTGATCGGCGAGGCGGCCAGACCGACCTGGGAGACCGTCCTCAAGGCCGACGCTGCCGAACCCGGAAGCCGGGCTCACCAGCAACTGCGCATCCGTACAGACAAGGCGTGGGGGCGCATCGAGCCGCAGCTGCGAGAGCGACTGAGGCAGGGGCAGGGACCGCTGCTCCTTACTGACACTGCGGTGCTCGCCCGGTACGACGCGTTGGACCTGCTTGTAAGGCTTGCGGAGGAAGCGCGGCAAGGTGGCAGCCCGCTGTGGCTGCTCGTTGCCCAGTCCGACCCGGCGAAAGCACCGCGGCTGGCAGGGCAGAGCGTGCCGTATCAGGCAGGGTTCGATGAGTGGATCGTCGTGCCCGATGCCTGGGTCGCGCGCAAACACCTCGCGCCGGACGCCTGACCCTTTTCCCCTCCTGACCCGGCCTTCTTCCGCCCTCTCCGATTTCTCTCCAGGAGCCGTTCCGTGATCGACCGCAAGAGCCTCCTCGCCGACCTGCAGAAGCAGGTCAAGGCGGCAGAGACCGACCTTGAGAAGCAGGTCAAAGCTGTCCCCAAGGTAGGGACGCGGCTGCGCGGTGAGTATGAACAGGCCCGGAAGCTGGGCCGTACGGCTGCGACGTGGAACGCCTGGCTCGGGGAGCGGATCACCCAGGTTGCGGTGGCCTGGGTCCTCGGCACCGTCTTCGTCCGCTTCAGCGAGGACAACCGGCTGATCGCTGAGCCGTACATCACCGCCCCGGATGTGGCTGGGCGCGAGACCGCGCAGGCGCGGTACGAGGAGTACCTGGAGAAGAACGCCGACCCGACGTACCGAGACTGGCTGGAGACGGCGTTCGCAGAGCTGGGCGCCGGGCAGGCCGGGCGGCTGCTCTTCGATCGCGACCACAACCCGCTTTACCAGATCCCGCTTTCGCACGACGGGGCTGGCGCGCTGCTCGCGTTCTGGCGGGAGCAGCGCGCCGGTGAGGGAGAGCTCAGCGGAGACGGCGATGGCGGTGCCGGCGGCCCTGTTCTCGTACACGACTTCAGCGACCCGCTGAGCGAGGACGGCACCGAGGGATGGGACACCCGGTTTCTCGGCGACCTGTACCAGGATCTGAGCGAGGCGGCACGCAAGACGTACGCGCTGTTGCAAACGCCTGAGTTCGTGGAGGAGTTCATTCTCGACCGGACTTTGACCCCGGCAGTGCGGGAGTTCGGTTTTGAAGAACTGAAGATGATCGATCCGACATGTGGGTCGGGGCACTTCGTGCTCGGGGCGTTCCGGCGGCTGGTGCGGATGTGGGCGTCGCAGCGACCCGAAGTGGGCCCGTACGAACGGGTGCGGGCGGCGTTGGAGTCTGTGCATGGGGTGGACCTCAACCCGTTCGCGGTTGCGGTGGCCCGCTTCCGGCTGCTGGTTGCGGCGATGGCTTCGAGCGGTATGCGGACGTTCGCAGAGGCGCGGCAGTACGAGTGGCCGGTCCAGCTGGCGGTGGGTGACTCGCTGCTGCCGACGGAGCACCGGCAGGAGGGGCTCTTCGGCGACGAGCAGTTGAGCCTTGGCGACGGTATGGAATCGGGCGACGCCGAAGACCCGTACTACGCGCTGAGCACGGAGGACGTGTTCGAGTACCCGCAGATCCTGAACCGGGGCCGTTACCACGTAGTCGTGGGGAATCCTCCCTACATCACGGTCAAGGATAAAACGCTCAACGAGCTGTATCGCAAGCTGTACAGCGCGTGCGCGGGTACGTACGCGCTGTCGGTCCCATTCGCGCAGCGCTTCTTCGAGCTCGCGGTTCGGGGGGAGGAGAAGTCCGGGCTCGGCTACGGCATGGTCGGCCAGATCACGGCGAACTCCTTCATGAAGAGGGAGTTCGGGACAAGGCTGATCGAGAGCTTCTTCCGGGATCAGGTCGAACTGACGGAGGTCATCGACACGTCGGGGGCGTACATCCCGGGGCATGGGACGCCGACGGTCATCCTCGTCGGCCGCCCGCTGGATTACACGGGCGCTCGCCGGGCCACTATCCGCACGGTCCGGAGTGTTCAGGGGGAGCCAGCAGCTCCGGAGAGGGCGGAGGATGGACTCGTCTGGCGGGCTATCACTCGCCAGACCGACTCCCCGGGCTCCGAGAGTGACTGGATCAGCGTTCGAGACACGCGACGTGACGACCTGTCAAAGCATCCATGGAGTCTGACAGGGGGTGCCGCTCCGGACATCCTGAAGATCGTCGATAGCACGGGAAAGCGGCTGCGAACCGCGTCACAAGAAATCGGCCTGTCTATCGTTACTGGTGAGGACAACGCATTTGGCTCGGTGAACACTGCTGCCGCCCGCCAGCGAGGTGCCAGACCCACCGCTGTCGCCAATGGCGACGAGGTACGGGACTGGGGACTCGCTGGCGCGACCTGGCTCACCAGCCCGTACGGCCAGGACATGGAGCTTCTCGAAGGCGCAGAAATTGAGGACTTGCTGCGCTTCATGTGGCCACTTCGTCACGTACTGGAACTTCGCAAGCGCTTCAGCATCACGATGCTAGACAGGGGAATTCCTTGGATTTCATGGCGTGAGGTTTACGGCGTCCGCGTCAAGGCGCAGAAGCTGATTGTTTACGCAAAGGTTACGACGCATAATCACTTCTACCTCCAGAACGGCCGGCTCCCCGTGAAGGACTCGGCGCAGGTAATCAAGCTCCGTGAGGACGCCACGGCGGAAGAGCATCTGGCGCTGCTTGGGTTGCTCAACAGCTCCACGGCCGGGTTCTGGCTCAAGATGGTGAGCCACGATAAGGGTAGCCAGTCAGGCACCGGTGGGTTCATGCATGACGAGTGGGAACGTTTTTACGAGTTCACCGGAACCAAGCTTCAGGAATTCCCTATCCCCGCCGAATACCCCACCGCCCTCGCCACCGAGCTCGACACCCTCGCGCAGCAGCTCTCGGCCTCAACGCCCGCCGCCCTCTTGGTCGAGGCCGCCCCCACAGCCGCTGCGCTCCGCAAAGCCAAGGACCGCTACAACGCCACCCGCGGCCGCATGATCGCGCTGCAGGAGGAGCTGGATTGGCAGGTGTACTCCCTCTACGACCTGCACCCCGAGAGCTTGCGTCTGCCCGACGTAACCGACGCCCCCGAAATCAGTCTCGGCGAGCGGGCCTTCGAGATCGTGCTCGCGCGCCGGGTGGCAGGTGGCGAGGTCAATGAGGTGTGGTTCAAGCGGCACGGCTCCACCCCCATCACCGAGATCCCTTCCCACTGGCCCGCCGAGTACCGGGCACTTGTGCAGAAACGCATCGACGTCATCGAGTCGAACCGCGCCATCGGCATGGTGGAGCGCCCGGAGTACAAGCGGCGCTGGGCAACTGAGGGCTGGGATGCGATGCGCCAGAAGGCTCTTAAGTCCTGGCTGCTCGACCGGGTTGAGGACCGTGCGCACTGGTTCGACGCGAGCGGCAACCCCACCGTGACCACCCTCGCCCGCCTCGCAGAAGACCTTTCTGCCGACGACAATTTCGTGTCCGTTGCTGAGCTCTACGCGCCTCGGCAGGACCTCTCGAAGACCGTACGGGAGCTGCTTTCCGAGGAGCACGTGCCGTTCATCTCGGCGCTGCGTTACAAGCCGACCGGGCTCAGGAAGCGCGCCGACTGGGAGTACGTGTGGGAGAAGCAGCGCGAGGTGGACGCCGCTCCAGACGAGCCCACCAAGCGGCAGATCCGCAAGGAGACGCCCGTGCCGCCGAAGTACACCACGGCGGACTTCCTGAAGCCGAGCTACTGGCGTGCGCGCGGCAAGCTCGACGTGCCCAAGGAGCGGTTCGTGTCGTACGGCATGGCCAACGCGCAGTCGCCAGAGCTGTACGGGTGGGCCGGCTGGGACCACTTGGAGCAGGCACTCGCGCTCGCCTCCCATATCCAGCAGGCAGGGCTCGGCGACGACGAGATCGTGCCGTATCTGGCCGGGCTGCTTGAGCTGCAGCCGTGGCTGGAGCAGTGGCATGGCGAGTACGACCCGGAGTTCGGGGCGTCGCCGGCCGCCGAGGTCCTGGCATTCCGGCAGCAGAAGCAGGGCGAGCTCGGGCTGACCGACGACGTTCTGCGGGCCTGGCGCCCGGCCGCGGCCACCCGAGGGGGCGCGAAGAAGGCAGCCGCGCCCAAGAAGCGAACGGGCGCGAGAGCCGCCGTCCAGATGTCCGCCACGGACAACGTCACCGATGCCGTCACCGGCGCAGAGTCCGACTGATCAGGGCGAGGAGCTTAAACACCATGGCGTTCATGAGTAGGAACAACTCTCGCCCCGAGGACCGGCCGCTTCTGCGGGAGCTGATCGACATCCCGGAGTCGGTGTCCACCTCCGACTTCGTGCTGAAGCTGAACGAGGCGGTCACCCCCGAGGGGGTTGAGGCGGCCCTGAAGGACTACGTCGTCACCGACCGGCTGCTGAGTAACTTCGACGAGGCCCTGGACCTGATCAAGTCGGCGCTCGACAGTCACTCGTCGAAGGCGGCATATCTGCACGGTTCGTTTGGTTCCGGTAAGTCGCACTTCATGGCGGTGCTTTACGCGCTGCTCTCGCGTAACCAGGCGGCTCGGAACCGTAGCGAGCTCGATCCGGTGCGGGCCCGGCACTCCTGGCTGGACGCGGACGACCGCAAGTTCCTGCTGGTGCCGTACCACATGCTCGGCTCCAAGTCTTTGGAGCAGCGAGTGCTCGGCAAGTACGTGGAGCACGTACGCAAGCTGCATCCGGACTGCCCGCTGCCGCAGGTCTACCGGACCGACGGGATCTTCGAGGACTTCGCCGAACAGCGCCGCCGTAACGGCGACGACTGGGTGATCGCACAGCTCGCCGATGCCGGTGGCCAGGAGGACGAATGGGGTGATTCTTTCACTTGGACCAGCAGCCTTCTCGACGAGGCCATGGACGCGGTGGAGGAGCACGAGAACACCAAGAGCCTCGATCTGGACACGCCCTCCACGCCGAGGGAACTGCGTGCCCGCCTCGTGCAGGACCTCACCAGAACGCTGTTCCCCGCCTTCGCGCGCAAAGCTTCCGAGGACGTCAGCGGCTTCATCTCCCTCGACAGGGGCCTCAGCGTCATCGCGGCGCACGCCAAGGCGCTGGGCTACGACGGGCTCATCCTGTTCATGGACGAGTTGATCCTGTGGCTGGCCACTCTCATCCACGATCAGAAGGTGCTGGGCAGGGAATCCAGCAAGGTGACGAACTTCGTGGAGGGCGGTGACGAGCGGCGTGCCATTCCGGTGGTGTCGTTCATCGCCCGTCAGCGCGATCTGCGCGAGCTGGTCGGTGAGGAGATGTCGGGTGCCGCCGAGGCGGCAGTGCAGGACACCTTGAAGCTCAACGGCGGGCGTTACGACGAGATCGTCCTGGAGGACCGCAACCTTCCTCAGATCGCGCAGGCTCGCCTGCTCAAGCCCGTGCCGGGGGCCGAGGCGAAGGTGGACGCGGCGTTCGCCGAAGCCAAGAAGCTTGGCCCCGACGTGTGGGACACCCTGCTGGGCCACGACAAGTCCACCACCGGCGCGGACGAGGACGCTTTTAGGCGGACGTACCCGTTCCCGCCAGCGTTCATGGACACCCTGGTGCACATCTCCGCCGCGCTGCAGCGCTCCCGCACCGGCCTGAAGCTGATGAGCCAGCTGCTCGTCGACCACCGTGACGACTGGCGGCTCGGACAGCTCGTGCCGCTCGGCGATCTGTATCCGGCGATCGCGGGCGGCGGCGACAAGGCGTTCAGCGGGGAGACCAACGTCCACTTCGAGGCTGCCGACAAGCTGTACCGGGACAAGCTGCGCCCGTACCTGCTGAAGACCAACCAGGTTACCGACGACCAGGTCGAGGCGTACCGACGCTCTCCCGAGAGCCTGGGCGACCCACAGCTCGCGGCCCGTTGCCGCGACTTCACCGGCGACAGCCGACTCCTGCAGACCCTCTTGCTGTCGGCACTCGCACCCAGCGTGCCCGCGCTCGCCGACCTCACTTTGGCGAGGCTGCACGCCCTCAACCACGGTTCCATCACCACCCGCATCGCGGGCACCGAGGTCGGCCGGCTCGAGCAGAAGGTGAAGGAGTGGGCGGCGACCTTCCCCGAGATCAAAGTCGCCGGTACCGGGCCGGGGGCGGTGGTCCGTCTGGAGCTCACCGGCGTCGACCTGGACGCCGTCCTCGCCAACGCCCAGGTCCACAACAACCTGGGCAACCGGCGTGCCAAGATGCGCAGCCTGCTCAAGGACGCGCTCGGGGTTGGCGACGGGCCCGGGGGCTTCGACGCATATGACGTGCTCGACCTTGTGTGGAAGGGCACCGAACGACAGATCGAGGTGGTCTTCGGCCACGTCGCCGACGTCGACTCGCTGTCCGAGGCGACCTTGCGGCCCAGCCAGGCCGACGCCTGGCGGCTCGTCGTCGATTTCCCTTATGACGAGGGCGAGTTCGGTCCGATGGACGACCTGCAGCGGCTGCGTGCTCTGCGGGAGAAGCCGGGCGGCGACTCGCGCACCCTGGCCTGGCTGCCCACACACCTGACCGACGCCTCCCGCAGTGATTTCGAGCGTCTCGTCGTCATCGACAAGGCCCTCGCCGACGAGGCACGCTTCGACTCCGAATTCGCACGCAGCCTCAACGCTGACGACAAGGCGCGCGCCAAGAGCATGCTGCAGTCGCAGCGCAACATCCTCACCGAGCGCGTCACCCAGGCGCTGCGGCAGGCGTACGGGCTCGCGCAAAAGCAGGAAGGGGTCGTCGACATCGGCTTCGACACCCACCTGGTCGCCCAGCAGGATGTGCCCGAGCTTCGGCTTCCGCTCGGTGCAGCGCTGGACGCTGCTGCCCGCGATCTGGCCGGCAGGTTGCTTGTCCACCAGTACCCCGCCCACCCCGACCTGGACCCCGATGGCGCCGGCAAGCCTGTGAAGCCTGCCGAGATCAGGGCCGTCTTCGAGTACGTGCGCAAGGCCGCCGAGGACCGCGACGGACAGGTCGAGGTTGATGGCAAAGACCGCAAGACCATGGCGCGGATCGCGGGCGGCCTCGGGCTCGGCACCATGCGGGAGGCGTACTACCGGCAGTCCACCACCTGGCCTGACCACTTCACCAGCCAGGCCCGCCGGGACGGAGCCGCCGAGCCGACTCTGGTCAAGCTCTCCGACTGGAGCGACCTTCCCGAGCCGCGCGGACTGTCCGAGCCGCTTCGCCGGCTGCTCGCCGCCGCCTACGCGGAGATGACCGACCGGGTGTGGGTACGCGGCGGTGTCCCCGTTGAACCGGCGCCCGCACCGCATGAGCTGAAGCGGGACTATGCCCTGCGCGAGCAGGCGCTGCCCAGTGAGGAAGACTGGACCGAGGCGCGCAAGCGGCACGAGACCGTGCTCGGGGACCGGGCGCCGCAACTGCGTCGCGGGCGGATCGTCAACCAGTTCGCCGGACAGATCAAGCAGGCCGCCGCCGTGCTCGCCCAGGACGCAGGACGGCTCGTCGGAGAACTGGAGAAGCACCGTTCCTTCCTGCGCCTCGACGACGACTCGCCCCGCCTCGTCCTCGCCCGGCGGGCGCAGGAGCTGGTGAAGTCGGTGACCGAGGTCGGCATAGACGCCAAGACCGTCGTTGACCGGCTCGCACGCTTCGACTTCGGCGACTTCACCGCACACCGCTACGCCATGTCCCTCAAGAGCGCCGGGAAGGTTGCCACCGCGCTGCAGAACACCAGCTGGGATCAGCTGGGCCTGGCCGACACTCTCGATGCGGGAGGCGCGGCCGTCCTGGAGCGCGTACGGGACGCTGCCGCCGGCGATCCGGGGGACTACCCCGACCTGCCTGGCGTACTCAATGCGGGGGGCCGGGAAGTGTTGTCTCTGCTGAGGTCCCGACAGACCACGGCCGAGCAGCCCCAAACCCCCACCACTCCATCGCCGAGTTCGGACGGTGTGGACCTGATCGGCGGCTCCGCTCACCCGCAGGTGCTGCCGGAGCCTGTGGTGCAGCCGGGGCCTCGCACGCCGTCTCGGTCCCTTGTCCGCTCCGGCGGCGGGCGGACCACCGCCGCGAGGGCTGCCGCCGAGCTGCAGGCGGAGATCGCGGCGCTCGCGGCCGAGAACCCCAACGCCACCGTCGAGGTCGTCTGGAAGGTTGTCGACTGATGTCCGACGCCGTCACTACAGCGTCCGCGTCTACCGGTCTCGCCCGGCTGCCGGCGGGGACTGTCCGTCAGTACCTTGCCGCCCGCAGCCGGCTCGGCGACGGCACGGTCCGCGTCCTGCTGCTGCGGGCCGATCCGGCCTGGGATGGGCCCGCTGTGCAACAGGCAGCGGGCGGTCTGCGGGCGCGCGTGGCCGTCGGGCCCTCGGTATTGGCCGTACACGAGCAGATCCTGGGCCACCTCGACGCGACAACTCCCCCCGACCCCAAAGTCCTGGTCGTCCTCACCGACCGCGAGGACACCGACCTCGACCCCGGGCTGCTCTCCCGCGTCTACGGCGGCAGAATCCGGTCCGTTGACAACTGGGAGGTCGTGCAGGAGGCGTTCGACGCACGCGGCCTCGACGGGCGACTGCGCAGCGAGACCTGGGCAGCCGAAGCGCTCCTGGACGCGGCAGCCACCCGCGGCTGGCCATCGTTGGGTAAGGGAGTGCTCTCCCGAGACGAGGCACTAACCCGGCTGGCCAGGCGCCGTCTCAGGATCGGCCGTCACGACACGGATGTGCTGGGCGGGCCGGCCGCACACGACGACGGAGACCGCATCGACCCCGTCGCACTGTTCCGATGGACCCTCACCCCTGGCGGCCCCGACCTCCTGCGTGACCTGCGCGGACCGGAACGGGCCGGCCTGGCCCGCTTCCTTGCCGAACCCGAACAGGGCGGCTCCACCGGAAAGATCATCACCGCCCTGGTGAACGCCGAACATGGGGCAGACGCAGCCGCATACGCGGTCGTCTGCGCCGCCTTGTGGGGGCACGCGGAGGCCGACCACGACTTGTATCGGGCGCGTGGGCGCGCTGAGCGGTGGCTTGGCGAACAGCCTCCCGCGCAGGGCGACGACCTCGACAGGCTCCTGGCCTCTTTCGGATCCAGCGGCGAGGCGTTCGTCCGCGGTCTTGTCGACCGAGGCGAGCACCGGCTCGCCGACCCGGTCCTGACTCGGGCCGCACAGCTCGTGGCACAGTTCGGGGCACAGGCTGCCGCGACTGCCAGCCCGCTGCTCTCGGCCGGACTCGACGCTCGCTTCACTGCGGCTGGTCGTGCCCTTGCCGACGGCGGCACCGACACGATCACCGCTGCCGTCACCGCGCTGGCTGACCACGCTCTGGCCGCCGACGGCGCCACCCGGGCGCGCATCGAGCGGGTGAGGATGGCGGCGCGCTTGCGGCAGTGGCTTGCGGGCTCGCTTGAGGCCGACATCGCCTCGGTCGCTGAGGGCACCGCACGCCAGATCTGTGAACTCGGCTGGGTGGACCGGGCCTTGGAACACCTCGAAGCGGGCGGCGACCCGGATGACATACTCGCCGACGCATACAGCCGGATCGGCGCGCAGGCGCGGGACAAGCGCCGCGAACTGGACCGGGCATTCTCCGAGCGGCTCGCGGTGTGGACCGCGGATGGCACCGCTCCCGGCACCATGCTCACCGTGGAGAGCTTGCTGGACCGCGTCGTCGCACCCGTCGTGGCCAGCCCCGGCCGACGGGTGCTGTTCCTCCTCGTGGACGGGATGAGCGCGGCGATAGCAGCGGAGCTAGGTGAAGAACTGCGTAGACAGTGGGCCGAGTTCGACCCGCTGCCCGCTGCGACCGGAGCGCCCGTCCGGCGCGCCGTGGCTGCCGCGCTGCCCACCCTCACGGCCGTATCCCGAACCTCGTTGTTCGCGGGCACCCTGATGAAGGGCGACCAGAGCGACGAGAAGCGGCTCTTCCCCCAGCACTCCTGCTGGAACGGGGCTCCGGCGGTCGTCTTCCACAAGGATGACCTGCGCGGCCCCGACACCGGCTCGCCCTTCTCTACCGCTCTCACCGAAGCCCTCGCCGACGAGCGCACCCATGTCGCGGTCGTACTCAACACGGTCGACGACCGCCTCGGCAAGGAGCAGAAACTCGGCGACGGCGCGTGGCAGGCCAAGGAGATCGGCGGTCTGGAACCATTGCTGCGGGCTGCCCGCGCGCATGGCATGACCGTGCTGCTCACCTCCGACCACGGCCATGTAGTCGAGCGGCGCGGCACCAAGCTCGATGTGGCTGGCGGCACGATCGGCTCGGCCCGCCACCGCACTCCGGGTGGATCCGTTGCTCCGGCCGAGATCGAGTTGTCCGGACCTCGGGTGGTCTGGCCGGAGCCCGGATCGCGGATCATCGCGCTGCGGGACCACGACACCCGGTACACCGCGCTCAAGGCGGGTTACCACGGCGGGGCGACCCTCGCCGAGTTCACCATCCCGCTCCTCGCCCTGCTTCCCTTCGGCGCCGAGCCGCCGATCGGATGGCGGGAGCTAGGCGACCCGACACCCTCCTGGTGGACGGAGGACGCCGAGGGCGGTGGCGTCGTCGAGGCCGGCGCCAAGAACGAAGCGGACGCAGGTGCCGTGCCCGACGCAGTCGTGGCGAGCTCGCGCCGGAAGCAGACCAGGAAGGCCGCCCCGCCCGCCCCCGAGGGCGCCATCAGTTTGTTCAGCGAGGACGAGGTGGCACCCCCCGTAGCGCAGGAACCCGCCGAGTCGGCGGCCGCGCCCGAGGCCGCACCCTCCTCCAAGCAGTCCGAAGACCCTGCTGTTGCCCTGGTCGAGCGGCTCATGGCCACCGAGTTGTACCAGGCACAGCTGGACCTCCTCGCCCGTAAGCCACGCGACAAGACCGTCCTCCCAAAGGCGCTGGTCGCGCTTGTCGAGGCCGGCACCCTGCCGATGACCGCTCTTGCCGAGCGAGCGGGCCAGCCCGCCACCCGTGCACCCGGCTTCGCAGCGACCCTCGCCCAGCTCCTCAATTACGATGGGGCCCAGATCCTGGAGATCCTCCCTGACAACCGCACCCTTCGCCTGCACCGCGCCCAGTTGATCGAGCAGTTCGGGCTGTGAACCGGCGCAGTGCGCCTGCATCGGGCGGGCCGGTCTCCCGTCCCGCCCGGTCCGCGCGCTGGCGGCCTGGCGTCCGCATTGGTGTCCGGCCAGGTGGGCGGCAGGATGGGAGACTGTTCGGGTGAACGCGTTTGGATCTTCAGCATCCGGGGCCACCCCGGTCGGCGCCGTGAGGCGGCGCGCCGTGGTGGACGCGCTACGGCGCGGCGCCGTCCCTGAGAGCGGCCTCGACCTGCTCGCCACCGGCCTCGGCCGCTTCGAGCAGGCAGTCGACGAGGAACTGGAGACTGTTGCTGCCGGCGGCTCGGTGTTCAAGGCCGTGCGCGGTGAGTACGGATCCGGCAAGACTTTTTTTACCCGCTGGCTCGGCGAACGCGCCAAACGACGCACCTTTGCCGTAGCTGAGGTACAGGTGTCGGAGACCGAGACCCCGCTGCACAAGCTGGAGACCGTCTACCGGCGACTCACCGAACGCCTGACCACCGCGAGCTTCCCGCCCAGCGCCCTGCGGCCGGTCGCCGACGCCTGGTTCTACGCACTGGAAGAGGATGCACTCGCCGACGGCGCGAGCGAGAACGAGCTGCCGCAGGCCGTGGAGAGGCTGCTCACCGCCCGCCTCACCGAGGTGTCCCGGCACGCACCCGCGTTCGCCACCGCCCTGCGTGGATACAAGCAGTCCCTGGACGCCGGAGACGAGGCCACCGCCGCCGCGGTCATGGCCTGGCTTGGGGGCCAGCCACACGTCGCCGCAGCCGCCAGGCGCAGCGCAGGCGTCCGCGGCGACCTTGACCACTTCGGCGCCTTCGGCTTCCTGCAGGGCCTGCTCACTGTGCTCCGGGACGCTGGGCACGCCGGACTCGTCCTTGTCCTGGACGAAGTGGAGACTCTGCAACGGGTTCGCTCCGATGCCCGCGACAAGGCACTCAACGCGCTCCGGCAGCTCATCGACGAGGTCCACTCCGGCCGCTTCCCGGGCCTGTACCTCGTCATCACCGGCACGCCCGCCTTTTACGACGGACAGCAGGGCGTACAGCGACTCGCGCCGCTCGCCCAGCGCCTTGCCACCGACTTCACGACCGATCCCCGCTTCGACAACCCTCGGGCTGTCCAGATCCGGCTGCCCGGATTCACCGAGGAATCACTGACCAGTCTAGGTGCCACCATCCGTGACCTGTACGCGGAAGGTTCCCAGTCTCCCGACCGGATCAAGCAGCTCGCGGACGACGCGTACCTCACGGACCTGGCGCGGGCAGTGGGTGGGGCTCTCGGCGGAAAGGTCGGAGTAGCACCACGGCTGTACCTGAAGAAGCTCGTCGGGGACGTGCTCGACCGGATCGACCAGTTCGCTGACTTCGACCCGCGCACGCACTACAAGCTGACAGTGGCCAGCGGCGATCTCACCGCCACCGAACGGAACTTCGCCGCGCCCGCGCCAGCCGCCTCTGCGGACGATCTCGACCTTGAGATCTGAAGTCCAATTCTCCGAAGACCCGACTCTGACGGATCAGTGCAGGAGTTACAGACGTGCAGGAGCAGACGCGCGGCACCGACCCAGTGGAACGCCTCGACCCGGTCGTCCTGCACCACATCGTCAACACGCTCGGGTGGCCCGATCTACGCCCCCTGCAAAAGGCGGCCGTGCACCCGCTGATGGACGGTGAGGACGCGATCCTGCTCGCGCCGACCGCAGGTGGGAAGACGGAGGCCGCCACCTTCCCCATGCTGTCCGCAATGCGGGAGAAACGCTGGACCGGCACCTCCGTCCTCTACCTGGCCCCGCTCAAGGCGCTCCTCAACAACCTGGTGCACCGGGTCGACACCTACGCCCAGTGGTTGGGATGCCGAGCTGCCCTCTGGCATGGCGACACCCCCGAGTCCGTACGCCGGCGCATCCGCACCGAGTCCCCCGACTTCCTGCTCACCACTCCCGAGTCCCTCGAAGCGATGCTCATCAGCGTCAAGACCGACCACTCGCACATGCTGGGTCGGGTGCGTGCCGTCGTCGTCGACGAGGTGCATGCCTTCGCCGGGGACGACCGCGGCTGGCACCTGCTCGCCGTACTCGAACGCCTGGAGCGACTGGCCGGCCACCGGATCCAGCGCATCGGCCTCTCCGCCACTGTCGGTAATCCCGACACCCTGCTCACCTGGCTCCAGGGCGCAAGCCCCGCCGACCGCCCCGGTCGAGTCGTCGCCCCCGGCGTCACCCTGCCAGCGGCCAGCGCTGCTGCAACCGAAACCCAAGGTCTCCCGCGCCCCGCAGGAGAGGTGGAACTTGACTACGTCGGATCTCTCGCCAACGCTGCCAAGGTGATCTCTGCCCTGCACCAGGGCGAAAAGCGGCTCGTCTTCTGTGACTCCCGCAAGCAGGTCGAGGAGCTCGGCGCGGCACTACGAGCCCGCGACGTCACCGTGTTTCTCTCCCACGCCTCCCTCTCCACCGACGAACGCGCCCGCTCCGAGCAGGCATTCGCCGAAGCACGCGACTGCGTCATCGTCTCCACCTCAACCCTCGAACTCGGCATCGACGTCGGCGACCTCGACCGCGTAATCCAGATCGACTCGCCCAGCACCGTGGCCTCTTTCCTGCAGCGCATCGGCCGCACAGGCCGTCGCACCGGAACCTCCCGCAACTGCCTGTTCCTCGCCACCCGGCCCGATGCCCTCCTCCAAGCCGCCGGCCTACTGACCCTGTGGACCCGCGGCTGGGTCGAACCCGTCACCCCACCCCCTTCGCCTCGCCACCTCGTCGCACAGCAACTCCTCGCCGTCACTCTGCAGGAACACCGCCTTGGCGATCGCTTGTGGCCCGAACAATGGAACGGCCTCGCTCCGTTTGACCGCTCCGCTGCCCCTCTCCTGTCCCACCTCGTCGAAGGCGGCTTCCTCGACAGCGACGGCGGCATGCTGTTTATCGGCGCCGAAGCCGAGAAGCACTTCGGCCGACGGCACTTCATGGAGCTGACCGCCTCCTTCACTGCACCGCCCGAGTTCACCGTGCTCGCCGGACGCACCGAGATCGGCACCACCGACCCCGCCGTCCTCACCGAGGAACGCCCAGGCCCGCGCCGCCTGCTTTTGGCAGGCCGCAGCTGGCAGGTCACCTTCATCGACTGGGCCCGACGCCGCGCATTTGTCGAACCCGTCGAAGACGGCGGCATCGCCAAATGGCAGGGAAGCGAAGCCCGCGGCCTCTCCTACGACCTCACCCGGGCCATGCGCGATGTTCTCCTCGGTACCGACCCGGACGTCCGCCTCACCCGCCGCGCAAGCGCCGCCCTCGCCGAACTTCGTATGGACCGCGCACCCCACGAAGTACACCCGGCAGGCACCCTCCTGGTCCGCGACGCGGACGCCACACGCTGGTGGACCTGGGCCGGCTACCGCGCCAACGCCACTCTCGCAGCCTCCCTCGGCAACTTCGCAGACCCCATTCAGCGCCCGACGGACACCCACGTCCGGCTGCGCCAAGACCTTGCGCCCGGCGACTGGAAGACCGCCCGCGCCGAACTCCCCGACTCCCTCACCCTGCCCACCGTCGACCCACGTGCCGTACGCGGCCTCAAGTTCTCAGCCGCCCTCCCGCCTCGACTCGCTACCACCACACTTGCCGAACGACTGGCCGACCTAGACGGCGCCCTAGCCGCTGCTCGGGAACCCGTGCGTCTGGAATGGGGCGGCTGAACAACCAAGGTCAAGGCCCGCCGACCGCTGGCAGTGGTTCCCCACGACCAACCTGGCGAGCCTCCAGATTCGCGTACGTGCTTGCGGAATGACATCCAGGGGACCCGTCTACTTGATTTTCACGCAGATATGGGTGGGTTCTGCTATCGTCGGCGCGTGGAAATCACTCTGCAGCAGGCAGTGAGCGATCTCCGGCAGGCGGGTGCGCTGGAGATCATCCGGGATGTCGCGCGCGAGGTGTACGCGACCAACGCCGACCGTCATGACCCGTCGCATGGGGATGACAACGGCACCTTTGCCCAACTGGTATGGCGGAACGTCGCCAACCTCTCCTTCCAGAGGCTCAACCAAGCAGGTATTCCGGTCCGAAAGGTCGCCGGCGGAGCGATCGAGGTCATCTCTGGCCCGTGGGTCCTGAGGATCTATAAGTTTCCTCTGGCTGCACCTGGCAAGGTGCGGGACAAGCTGGAGCAGCTGAGCTGGGACGGTAGCGCTGCGCGTCTCAGGGGTGCGGTAGCGAATAGTGCAGTGAAGGGCCAGCTGGCCTTCGATCAAGACCCGGACTGGGCCGAGAGCTTCGCTGAGGCCGTTCGCCAGGGCCACGTGCGGGTCATGCACATGGGCGACCCCGAGACGGGCAACTGTGTCATTGAGGTGGGACTACCGCGAGATAACCGCGAGGGCGGGTCGCCTTGGCTTGATGGCACGGTCGAGATCCACAACGATCTCCAGGTTGGCCTTCCGGCTCCCCGTTCGGCCGAAGACGTCATGGTCGATCAGGACGGGTCGCCCCAAGAAGTCAGCACGGGCCTGGACCGGAAGCTGCCGGAGCCGAGCATCGACGAGAGCACTGCCGAGGAGGCTTCGAAGGCGCCTGCTTACAGCGACCTGGACGAGCACGAGCTGCCGCTGCGGCGGCGTACCGAAGAGCCGCGTGAAAAGCGCGAGAAGACAGACTGAGAGATCATGCCGACACCGCTGCGAGGCTCGAGAGGCGCTGAGCTCGCCTCCCGCTCCTTCGAACCTGAAGCCCTGACGACGGCCCGTCAGCTTCGAGGACTCCGCAAGAACGAGCTCGCCAAGAAGGTTGCGCTCACGCCAGCGGCGGTTAGTCAGTACGAGCTGGGCCAGAGCCGGCCGTCGACTGCGGTGGTTGCGCAGCTGGCTATGGCATTGGGGGTGCCAGCCACATTCTTCGCGGCTGGCCACCCGCACCCGACCGTGCCCAGCGCTGCCCATTTCCGAAGCCTTCGGGCAACGACTCAACTCCAACGTGACCAGGCTGTCGCATTCGGCAAGATTGCATGGAGGTTGGTTACCACTATTGAGCACTATGTGGAGCTGCCTCCTGTTGCGCTACCTCGCCTGGCTCTGCCATCCGAGCCCAGCCGGGCCGACATCGCAGCCGTGGCCCGGGATGCTCGCGATGCGCTAGGGGTTCCCGCCGGACCTATTCCCCACATGACACGGCTTCTGGAGGCTCATGGCGCGGTAGTGCTGGAGCTCCCTGCAATGTCCGAACGAGTGGACGCCTTCTCTCACTGGTACGGAAGCAGGCCCATGGTCTTCCGTAATCCTGCCAAGAACGACAAGGCTCGCTCTCGGTTCGATGCCGCACATGAGGCTGGGCACTTGGTTATGCACCTTGACGCAGAGCCCGGTAGTCGGATCATCGAGAATCAGGCGCATGACTTTGCGGCGGAATTCTTGATGCCGAGTGGGGAGATCCTTGCGGAGCTACCGCAACGGCTCGATTGGGAGACGCTCTACGGACTGAAGCGGCGTTGGGGAACGTCGTTGAAGGCGATCGTCTATCGCGCTCACGCTCTCGGCACCTTCCGTGACGCAACGTACAAGCGCGCGATGATGATGCTCTCCCAGAACGGGGATCCGGAGCCATGTGACCTGGGTCCTCGGGAAGCCCCCCTTCTACTGGAGAGGGCGGTCCGCCTCTGCGATGAGACCGGTGTTTCGTTCGACGAGCTCGTTGCTCGGTCGGGTCTTCCCTTTGGGCTCGCGAACGAGGTTTATGCGACGGCCACGATGACTCGTCCCCGCCTCGCTCTGAGCGTTGATGAGGGCGATGTGGCGACGGACGGACCCGAGGTGCTTCAGCTCTTTCCGGGCTACTAGCGCTGGCCGGAAAGCCAGGAGTGCAGAAGTGTGAATTCCCAGTCAATCGCGAACGTCACAAGAAACACGGAAGCGCGTGCTGGATTGCGTCGATTGGCTCTCCGGCTTCGCCCCGGGCTATCGTCGACGAACGCTGTCAGGGAGTGATGGCCACAGGCTGTCTTCCAGGTCACGGCAGCGGCCTCCTTGTCGTAGTGCGCGAACACCAGGTCACGGTCGTGGTCGACCGTGACCTGGTGTTCGGCGTCCGGAGCGAGTCTGCCCGCCAGCCACCGGACCCGGTCAGGCATGTCGTGACGTGCGGGCGGGTGGTGTATAGGTCCTTCATGCCGGAGACGGTAGGGACACCGATCAGGCGGGAGACGGGCGGGCCGGAGGCCCCGGCTTCCGCCCACGCGGTAAGAGATGCGGATAGCGCTGCATTCAAATCAGCCTGACGTAGTGTCCCGACCCGCAATGCCGCACCGCGGGCCGTCGCCAAGCTGCTTTGAAGGGCCAGACTATGGCGGCCGGAACTTGGTACGTTCTGGCGTATGACGCTGCGTTCGGTGGATCTGCGCAAAGAGCCTGTGGAAGTCGTGCTGGACCGTGTGGAGTGCATGCTGGGGGTGCGCCTTGAGCACGAAACTGTGGTGCGTAAGCGCCGGTCTGTGGGCGCGCGTACAGACCGTGGCACGTGGGTGCGCATCGAGCGGCGAGGGCTCGACCGGATTGGAGTTCAGGGCGGGGACGGCACCGCGTCGGCTGAAGCACTGCGCGGAATCGCCAAGCCGGCTTGGCTCGCCGGTGTCGCGTGGCGGGACGAGACCGAACGGGTGATGTGGCGGGCCGACGAGACGGGACTGCTGCCGGGTGCCCCCGTGGGGAGCGCCGTGGTGGCAGAGGACCCGAGACTTACTGAGGAGTGGTGGGCTTCACTGAATGCCTCACTGGAGGCCCTCGCCTCGCAGCACACGAACCGGATTGCGACGCCGGATACCGAGACCCTCACGCAGGGACTGGTCACGGGGACGATCCACAGTGTCTTTCCCGGCGTCGATACGGCGGTGGCCGATTGGCGTCCGGCCCACGCGGATCTGAACTGGGCGAATGTGACGGCGCCGGTGTTCTGCGTCTTCGACTGGGAGGACTGGGGTATGGCCCCGTGTGGCCTGGATGCGGCGAATCTGTGGGGGGCCTCCCTTGCCGTCCCGGCTCTGGCCGACCGCGTCCGCAGAGAGCGGCGCGATGATCTGGCGAGCCGGGACGGCAAGCTGATGACGCTGTTCGTCGCCGCGAAGATCCTCGGCCCCTACTCTGATCCCGACGACCCCCGCCTGGTCCCCGCGCGGAAGATGGCGGAGCAGCATCTGCAGGAGCTTCAGGGAAGCTGACGGGCTTTGAGGAGCTGCCGGTACTCCTGGACCACGTTCTCGTCGACCTCGTACGCCACGGCCTCGGTCAGCTCCCGCAGGTGGTCGACGTTGTCCGTGCCGACCGCGACCGCGTCGACCCGGGGCAAGCCGTAGGAGGAGCGGAGCGCGGCCTGGACCTTCGTGGCCGAGGCGGGTCCCCGCAGGAAGACCCTCGGATCGAATCGCTCCCACACCTCCTGGGCTGTACTTCCGCCGAAGGGGCTCATTCCCCAGACCTGCGACGGACGCCACCGTGTCGCCAGGGTCTCGGCTGCTTCGAGGACGTCGAGTCCGACCAGCAGCCCCGCCCGGACCATGAGGACGTCAGGGCACGGCACGTCGAAGTCCATGAGAGGGCGAGGATCCCAGGTCGAGACGCCCCAGGAACGGCAGAGCCCCGCTTTCGCGGTGTCGGCCAGGGCCGCGCATGCCGGCCCAAGCGTTCCAGCGTCGGAGGCCGAGTGCTCCGGGTTGTGGAGAAACACCAGATCGGGCTCGCGCCCGAGATCCTTGACTGCCTGCTCGACGGCGGTCCGCAGCCGGGCGGGATCGAGGCTGTGGCCCTCGGGGAAGAATCCGACCTTGGTAGAGACCGAGAATTTCGGCAGCAGGTCGCCAGCCGTTGTCTTCAGGGCCTCGTGAGAGCGATGGCGAAGATAGTTGGACGCGGTGTCCAGGCGCGTTACGCCGAGGTCGACGGCTGCTTCGAGTAGGTCACGGGCGTGACCAGACCGGTGTAGCCCGAGGACGAAACTTCCGTCAGTGGTTCGCACAGCCCCTCCGTGAGCAGCAGGTCGGCCAGAGTGGTGATTTCCTCGGAGGCGCCCTCGAGGTGGACCGGGTGGCCCGACAGGAGCGCTCGGAGACCCGGCTCCGCGCGTTCGTGGAAGGTCAGCCGCTTGCCGCCGCCGCAGACTTGGACCGTGTCACCGGATCGGACGATGGATGGCGCGAACTCGGTGACGGCTACGACTCCATCCGGCCGGCCGAACGCGGCCACGTGCGGCATGTGGCGTGCGGGCGGGGTGCTGGACCTCAGCTCGCCCAGGTAGCGCTCAGGGCTGTAGCTGGCGGCCAGGGCGCTGAGCTTGTCCGCCAGCACCCTGTGCGCGGTCCCTTCCGCACTCTCCAGATTTTGGCGGAATGCCTCATCGGCGCGGGCTGCGTCGGAGAGGAAGTTGGCCCATGTGATGCCGGTCCGTTTGGTGAATCCGAACGTCACATGCAGCGAGTGGCCACTGCTGCCGGAGCCGAGGCGGGTGGCGGTGTGCCAGAAGCCGCGGGGGATGTGCATAACATCCCCGGCCCGCATTGTGCCCTTCCACAGCACTTCCTCGGAGGGCGTGCGGTTACGTTCCGCGTCGCGGTACATCGGCGCCGGCCGGGAGGGGCCGCGCACCTCCCACGATTTCTCGCCCGAAATCTGTACAGCGATGACCTCGTGGTCGTCCCAGTGCAGATGGAAACCGTCGGTTTCGCCGACCGCGAGGTAGGCGTTGGCAGAGGTCAGTTCGCCTGACCACCAGCCCAGGGCTCGGCAGGCGACTTCCAGTGTCGGGTCGAAGAAGTCCACGTGGTCCAGGACTGCGGTGCCGCCGTCGTTGAGGATCCGTCCGAGGGCCGCCATGTCGGCCTGGCTCACGGCCTGCCTGCGCCGGTTGACGTTGGTGGACAGGAACGTGGACGGGTGCACTTCGTCGCCTTGTGCGTAGCAGCGCAGCTGCGGATTGGCCAGGTGGCGGCGCTTGATCAGGTCCAGCAGCTTGTTTGGGGTCAACAGCCGTGCGGGTAGCTCCGGGTCCGTGAGACGGCCGCGTGCGAACGCGGTCCCCACGGAACCCGGCCCGTCCCAGCCGAGAGCCTTCTCGATGTGGGTGACGAGCCGGTGCTCCATGGGTTCTCCTTACTCCTTCGGGAGGTTCAGGTCGCGGTTGTCGCCGTCATCTCCGGCACTGTTCTGCGAGCTGGTGACGTCGGACCGCTCGGACTCGCTGCGGTCGTGAGCAGTCGCCAGCTCCTCGACGGCGATCAGAAGGGCGGGGCTGGCCCCCGCTTGTGTGGATGTCCCGTCTGCCATCTGTGCTCTCCTCTCGGCTTCTCCCGCCCAGCTCCGGGCGAAAGGTCTGAGTTAACCCGCGTCCGCCGCATGGCAGTAGAGCAAAATTCGGACAGGTGTGCGGTGACGTGTGCCATGTGAGCCAGTTCCCCCGGTGGTGCTACAGGTCGGCCATACAGCGCAGTCATCCTGCAGGTCTCGCGGCCTGCGGCGGAGGAAAATCGCAGACGGACCACGCTGCCTAGGGCGATGCGAGACCGCCGGCACGGGTTACCCCCTCCGTGCCGAGCTGACGCGTGGTGCGGGTGGGGCGTGGGTGCTGGCGCGGTCAGTAACGTTGTGGTGCCGGGCGTGGGCCGTGATGGGGGTTGGCGTGCGCCCATCGCTACCTCGAACACCACGCTCTGCAGTACAGAGGCTGCTGCATGCGGTGAGAAGCGGAGCGCCCACTTGGGGCTGCCGACGTTGCCGCCCCAGAACGTCCACGCGGCCTGGGTGCAGGGATGGGCTTGTGCGGCAAAGGCGTCGAACTGGACCCCGACGTGACGGCCGCCGGGGGCCTGCCAGCGGATTCGGCGGCCGTCGATGGTGTGCTCCCAGCCGGCGTCGGCCAGCGGGCGTGTGGCCTCGCTGATGGTTTCCTCGGAGACCGGGCTGCCGGCCGCGATCTTCGTCGCGTCGCCGGAGCCGAGACTGTCGAGGAGCGCGCATATGATCTGCACGGGGACCGTGGCAGTCGCGGTGGCGTGCCATAGGCGCTCGCCGACCGGGCTCTCGTACGCCGCGATCTTCCACTGGGCATCGTTAGGGGCGGCTTCGTGGACGAACTCGGCTCGCATGACGAGGGATTCGTGGACTGCGTGGGTGGTCTCGTCCGACCAGGTCCGTTCCCTGCCAAGTTCAGCGTGTTGATCAAGCCGCGCGCCCTGGTCAGGGCGGAGACGTCATTCCCCGACCTGGTGGGACTCAATGATCTTGCGGATGCCAGTTCGCAAAACGGGGTGCAGCGATCGGATCGTGAACTCTTCGAACGACCACTCAACCGGGCCTGCCTGTGACGCGGCATCCCGCAGAGCTTCCAATGCCACCAATGCGCGGTCCGGGGATGTGATGCCCTGCAGGAGGCCCGTGAGGACGTCGCGGACATGCCACCGACTGTGGTGCCATCCCAGGTTCGGGAGCGCCCGGACGGTGTGCCTAAGGATTTGCAAGTCTGAGGTTGCGGTGACGGCTCGGTGGCAGGTGTTGGCCAGCCCGTCGCAGTAGCCGAAGTCGAAGCTCGTGTCCTCGATGTAGCCGCAGAAGTTCTCGTAGATGGTCGTGAAGCCGACACTGTTGCGCTCCCAGGCAACGGACATGGTCTCGGACGGCGTGACGACCAGGACTGATGCCACTTCCCCGTATTCCTCGGCGTGGACCTGCTGTGCCCAGCTCAGGAACTCGTCGATCGCGGACAGGTCGGGGAAATCCGACGCGAGGCGGGGGGCCAGGAGTTTGGCGATCGTCTCTGCCGTCTGCCACTCCGGGCTCGTGGAGAGAGCGGCGTGGATCGCTTCCAGGAACGCGTGAGGGGACTCGTATCGCTGAGCGTACTTCGCCGTCGCGCGTTGAATCACCGGCCGAAGAGAGCTTTCCGGGATGTCGTCGTACTCAAAGGGGGGCTGGCCGGCGAGCAGGTGATGCATGATCTTGCCCAGTGAGAAGACGTCGGCGCGAGCGTCGACAGTCTTGGCCGCGTTCCGCTGCTCGGGTGCCCAGTAGAGCGGGGTGCCAAAGCCCTCTCCCGTCCATGTGAGCGCAGTCGTCACGCGTTCCTGCTCACGGGCGAGTCCGAAGTCGCTGATCGCCCACTGGCCCTCAGCCGTCCAGAGGACGTTGGCTGGCTTGAGGTCGCGGTGAAGGATACCCGCGTCGTGCACGTAGGTAAGTCCGGCGCAGATCTGGCTCATCACGTCGGCGATCTGCATCTCATCGCCCTCGAACTCCGCGATGTAGTTCTGGAGACTGCCCTGGGCGAGGGGCATGGCGTACCAGATGTCGTTCTGCTCCGACATGTTCCCGTGGGCGATGACGGGGATCACGTTGGGGTGGGACAGATTCCTGAGGATCCGCAGCTCACGCTGAAAGCGACGTACGGCGTCGCCGCCAAGGTCGTGGACATCACGCTGGATCTTGACGGCGACGGTCTGGTCGGTCTGCCGGTCCAACGCCCGGTAGACGTCCGCGAATCCGCCCCGGCCGATCGGGGGTTCCTCGATCTCGAAGCGATCGCCGATCAGTCGACGGGCCTCAGCGGCCGACGGTCGCCCTGGTCGGCTGCGTCGCGAACCGGAGGAGGCCCAAGCCTCGATGACGTCCAGGTCCCAGATGGGGCCTTGGGCAATGTCGGCCGCGGCAGCGGGGAAGCTTCCCCGCTGCCGCAGAATAGCCAGCCTCTGCGTACTCACCCCGAGAGTTGCTGCAACCTCGGCGACCCCACCCAAGCGCATCCGACCCGTCCTTATTCATTGAGGAGAGGTCAACTATAACTGTAGCCCCCAGTATCGCCTCCAACTAAGCGAGGTGTACCTGGCCTTGAGGGTCATCGCTATGTCGCAGGAGCACCGCTGGTCGGCGACATGACAGGCCGTTTCCTGGATCCAGCGCATGGCGGGTCACAACCGATGCCCGTGGTGCTTGGGTGTCCAAGGGCCGGGCTCTTGGTGGGCCGATGGGTGTTGCTGGGCCTGATCGTGGGTGGGGAAGAGGCGCCGCTCGGCGAACGGCCAGGGGCCGGCTGCTGCAGCCGCAAACACGGTCGGCCCCTCATGGAGGCGAGTGAGGACGCCGAGAAGGAGCTTGTGGGAGACGGCCAGGAGGGGGCCGTGCCTCTGGGCGGTTCGGTGTAGAAGCTGGGTGCAATCTCTGGCGCGGGCGTGAAGGTCGGTGAGGCTTTCGCCGTCTTCGCAGCGCAGGGAGGGGTTGGTGAGTCGGCGGGCGCGCCAGGCCCGGTAGGCCGGCGGATAGGTCTCGGCGGTTCGGCCGAGGACGATGCTCGGGGCGCGCCATTCGGCGAGGAGGCCGGAGGTGGCGACGATCGGCAGGCCCGTGAGGTGCGAGATGAGGGACGCGGTCTGGCGGGCGCGGGGGATCGGGCTGGTGACGATGGCGGTGATGCTGTCGGGGAGGGGCAGCGAGCGGCATACTCCGTCGCGGCCGTCCGCGGTGAGGGTGGCCTCGTGCGGGGCGTGGTAGCCGGGGCGGTGGCCTTCGTAGGCGCCGTGGCGCATGAGCCAGATGTCAGCCAAGGATCCAGCCTCCGTCGACGCGCAGGGTCTGGCCCGTGATGAAGCTGGCGTCGTCTGTGGCGAGGAAGGCGACGGCTGCGGCGACGTCGTCGGGGCGGCCCCGGCGCTGGACGCATTGGCGGGCGAGCTGCCGGGCGGTCATGGCCTCCGGGTCGTCGACGACCGTGTCCTCGGCGGGGACGCGGATGGAGCCTGGGGCGACGCAGTTCGCGGTGATGCGGGCGGGGCCGAGTTCGCGGGCGAGGGCGCGGGTGAGTCCTTCGAGGCCGGCCTTCGCACTGATGTAGCCGGCGAGGTCGTGGCGGCCTGCGGTGGCGAGGACGGATCCGATCGTGATGATCCGGCCCCAGCCGGCGGTGGTCATGGCGGAGGTCAGCTCGTGGGCGAGGAGGTAGTGGCTGGTCAGGTTTGTGGCCAGCGTGTCGTCCCAGTGGGCGGGCGTCGTCTCCGTCCACGGTCGGCGCGGGTAGGCACCGGCGGTGCTGACGAGGATGCCGATGGGGCCGAGCTGGTCGTGGGCCTGGTGGCAGAGTGCGCGTACGGCATCGGGGTCCCGGAGGTCAGCTTTCAGAAGGATGGCAGTACCGCCTCTTCCGGTGATCTGGGCGGCAAGTGCGGCTGCGGCCCGATCGTCGTCGAGGTGGGCGAGAGCTACGGCGGCTCCGTCGTCGGCGAGGCGGCGGGCGATGGCCGATCCGATGCCGCCAGTGGCTCCGGTGACCAGGGCGGTGCGGCCGTTCAGAGGGTCGTGCATGGCAACTCCGATGGGCAGAAGTATGTGGCGGGGTCGAAGGCGGGGCTCATGGCCTCGGCGAGCCGGGCGAGAAGGACCAGCCGGTCTTCGGGGACCAGGTCGGCCAGGTTGTAGACGCCGAGGATGCGCATGGCCAGGTAGGGGCGAAGAAGGTTCGACAGGTCCGCGCCGGGCCAGAGGCGGTCCGCGACCGGCCGTACGAGCCGGTCCCAGTACGCGGTCACGGCGGCTCGTCGGGGAGCTGCGAGGCGCGGGGTGTAGTCGATGTGAATGGTGCTCGTGGTGTGGTCGACGGCCGCTCGCCCGACCTCGGGTGTGTTGGCCGGTACGCGATCGAAGGTCGCGAGGTGGTCCGTGAAGGCGGCTGGGTTGTACGTGGGCACGAGCCAGCCGCCGAGGGTGGAGGCGTACCAGAGGAAGTTCGCGAACTCCCCCGGAATGCTGTTCACTCCCGCGGTGTCGTAGTCGAACCAGGCGAGCGGGTGGGCGAGGTTCACGTCCGTGGGGTCGCCCTGGGTGAGGGCCGCCCAGACCGGTTCCGCAGTGGCGAAGTGGGTGCGCAGCCAGCGGAGGGTGGCGGCCCAGTCCATGTGGTGTCGGCGGCCGTTGATGCTCAGGGTGTATGTGCCGAGGCGAGAGACAGGGATATCGACGAGGCCGTCGGCGACCGGGAAGTCTTTCCCGGCGTAGTACGTGTCGAGCCGCCCGCCTGGCGCCGCGCGATCCCCGTACAGCTTGCGGACGACACGGGTCGGATCGGTCGGCCGCGCGGTTGTGAGGATGACCTCGCGGTACGTGGTGGTGAGCTGGCCCATGTAGTCGCGGAGGCCGCTGCTCGGCTCGACCGTGTTGAGGAGGTCGAGCAGGAGCCCTTGATCCGTTCCGCCGGGGAGGCGTTCGTACGCGAGGAGGTGTCCGCCGGGTACGCGCAGGTGGGCGTGGAGGGCGGGGACGCGGTAGTGACGGGCCAGGCTGCCGTGTCCGCGGATCTCCTGGCGGGCTTCGGCCGGGTTGCGGGTGTACTTCAGGAGCAGCGGGCGGCCGAGGAAGTCGACGGGGCAGAGCAGGTTGCGAGTGAAGCGACGTACGGGACCGATCCGTAGACGAGGCCGGACGGTCATCGCCCTACCCCGTTCAGCAGGTCGAGGCAGACTCGGGCCAGCGAGGCGGGCGGGAAGGTATCCATGTGGACGTCCGTGTCCGGGGCAATGGCGTCGCGGACGGGGCAGAGGTCGCCCTGGTGCATGCGGTCGGACTGGCCGGTGGCGACGGCGTGGTGGTGGGGCAGGCCGGTCCGCCATTTGCTGTGGCTGTGACGTGCGTACAGGCCGACGACCGGCGGGCCGTCGTCTCCGCTGCCGCGCGCCAGCGCGGCGAGGTGAGTGAGGCCGGTGTCGTTGCCGACGATCAGATGGCAGCGCGGGAAGAGGTCCGTCAAGTCGTCGGCCGGCACTCCGTCGAGGCGCAGGGCCTGAACGTGGCGCCTCGGTGGCTCCGTGGAGATCTTGACGCCGCCGCCCGGGACACCGCCGATGAGTAGGAGCCGGGCCTGTGACTGCTGCGCCTCGGCGATCTGTTCGGCGAGGGCGATGTAACGCTGGGCGGTGTAGTCCTTGCGCTCCGGCCAGCTGGTGGCGGTGATGACGGCGATGGTCAGGCCGTTCAGCCAGCCCACCGAGCCCAGTTCTTCCACGAGTTCGTTCGGTCCGGTTGCAAGGAGGGGCGCGAACGGTGCGGTGCCGGGCAGCCGGATACCGAGGCGGCGTTCAAGCGCCAGGTAGTGGCGGGCGGGCAGGCTCGGGTGGGCGCGGCCGTCGCTCGACCAGCAGGGTGGGGCGGCCGGATCGAGCACCAGGCTCACCGCAGCTCCCGAAGCGCGTGCCTCGACCCCAACGCGGTCGCCGATTACGGCGCGCCAGCCGCTGGGTGTAGTGACCGGTGATTGGGTGATCAGGCCGGTGCGAGCGATCAGCCCCGCGTATGGGCCTCCCGCCCGAACGGCCACGCGAACCGAACGCGCGCGCAGCCAGTCGACGAGCGCGCGGACAGCCGAGAGGCCGAGGAGGGTGTCGCCGAGCTTGCCCTCGAAGGCCACCTCGATCTCGCCGCACCCGCTCAGGCGGTCGACGAGCTCGGCGGAGGCGGGAAATGGAAGCGGGGCGCCCACGAGGAGGCTGTCCCGGTCGTACCCGAGCGGAGTGGTGTGGACGGCCCCGGCGGGGATGACCTGTGAACCGGGGTGAAACCGGATCCCCGCCGAGGCGACCGCGGTCACGCCGTGCCCTCGATCGTGGTGAGGGAGACGAGTGGCAGATCGAGGCCGGTGAGCAGGTCGCGGGCCCCGCGCGTGGTGTCCTCCACCAGACAGACCGCAGCCAGCGGGACCGCGCCGGCCTCGCGGAGCCGGCAGGTGAGGTCGGCCAGGGTCCGGCCGGTCGTGATCTCGTCGTCCACCAGGACCATCCGCTGTCCGGGTGTGATGCCGTACGCGAAGACGTCGGTGCGCATCGCGTGGGGTTCGCTGAAGCGGACCGCGCCGTCGAGAGGGAGGTGTAGTTTCCAGGCGATCTTGTACGGCAGGTGGGCGGCGCAGGCGAGGGAGACGGTTGGCAGGATGCCGCCGGCGTCCAGGCCGAGGAGGTAGTCCACTGCCTCGAGCCCGTCCGCCACCTGCTGCTGAAGGCGTCGCCACAGGCAGGCCCCGGTGGTGGCCAGGGTGTCGGGGTGGACCGGGTCCTCAAGGCCGTCCAGGGAGTGGATGACGCGCTCGCGGCGGCTGGTCGCACCGACGCTCAGGCGTTCGACGATCCGGGCCGAGAAGGGCTGCACGGCGACGGTTTCGGGCATGACGAAGCTCCTGTCGGATGGAGGGGAAGAGATCGGCGAGGTTGTTCAGGCGGCGAGCTGGGTGGCGTACCAGGCGAGGAGCTGGTCGACGGCCGCGGTGACGGGCTTGAGGACGGGCTCGGTGTCGCCGTCGCGCCAGGCACTGGAGATTTCGGCCAGGGAGGGCACGGAGGCAGCGGTCAGACCCGGCATCCGGGAGGCTGCGGAGAGGATCCGGTTGGGCCCCGACTCCCACTGGTCGTGCTCGCGCAGGAGAAGGCGGCAGGCCAGTACGAGGTGCTTGTAGAGCTGCCGCAGGGTGTGCGGCCCAGCCTCGGCACGCAGGCGGCGCATGGTGAGGATGACCTGGGGGAGTTCACGGACGGCGGCCAGGGCGAGCTCGTCGCGTGTGATTGTCGGCAGTTCGGTGTCGGGTGCGGCGTGCAGGGCGGGTTGGCCCTGCTGGAGCTGGTACAGGGCGAAGGCCAGGCGGGGAGTGAGGCGCCTGGCGGTCAGTTCGCCCGGGGTGACGAGGGTGGGGCCGAGGGAGGCCGCACCGTTCAGGGCGCTCCGGTACTGGCTCACGGCCTCGTGGACCCGGTCGGTGACCTCGTGTTCAGCGACCACGAGCAGGTCCAGGTCGGACCAGCCGGCGATCCAGGTGCCCTCGCCAGGGCTGCCGGTCAGGGCGGCAAGCCGTACGCCGGGGCCGTATGCCCGTACCGCGTCGGTGAAGTCGGCCGTCGCCGAGGCGACAGCGGCCGGCAGACCAAGCCCGAACGGGGTGGCCACGCGCAGCGTCGCAGAGGCGGGTGGGGCAGCGATGCGCCGAAGCCGGGCGCGCAGGGCAGCGATGCTGCCGGAGTTGTCGATCACGTGGTCGGCGAGCGCGGCGACCTGGTGAGCGCCACGGCTCATCTTGATCTCGTCCTTCGCGGCGACGGTCGGGGCCGTCGTACCGGACCGCTCCACGCGGACGGCGAATGAGGCATCCAGGTAGACGATTTGGAGCCTGTCACTCATGAGTCGCTTGAGTTCGGCGATCGAGGCGTCGTCGTGCACGGACTCGATGGTGAACAGCCGCGTGTCGACGTGCGCCTCCGCGAAGCGGTTCAGCTCGCCGAGCAGCAGTTCGGCCTGCCGCCGGGCTGATAGGGCGTACGGGTCCGCGAGTCCCTCCCGGTGGGCTGCCTGACGCAACAGGAAGCCGATCTTGAGGCGCTGGGCACCGCACATGCGTCGGACGAACTCGGCGCTGGTGCTCTTGCCGCACTCACTCAGCCCGCCGAATGCCAGAACACGGTCCAGGCGTCGGCTCGGCTTGACCTCGGCGGGGGCGACGTCGTCTCGGCCGTACAGCTTGAACCGGGCGGATACGGGAAGTCGTCGTCGCCCGGCGACGACGTCGGTGATCAGCGAGTCGAGGGCGGCGCACAGCTCTTCTCGCTGACCGTGGAGGGCCGGCACGCGACGGTGGGCCAGCTCATCCCTGGCTGCAGTCTGCTCGCTGTGCCAGATCCGCAGCGTCAGTACCGACAGGCGGTCGACGACGGAGGCGAGCGTCTCGGTGTGCAGCGGCGCGTCGGCGCAGCCCGCGTCCGCCAGCGTGCCGAGGACCTCGTCGGCACGCTCGGCGAGCATATTGCGTTCGGCGTTGAGCTGGTCGATCTCGCGCTTGCAGTCAGCGACCTGAGCGGCGGACAGTAACGCGCCGCGCACCTGGTCCTCGGTGTCCCACAGGCGTCCGTTGACGGTGTGGAGCCGTGTGATGGTGTCGTCCAAACGGCGCTGGTCCTTGTTCTGGAGGGTGGCCAGGGTTCGGGCCAGGCCCGCGGGCAGGACCAGGGGCGGGGAGTTCTGGGTCATCGGGGACTCCCGTCAGTGATTCGGGTGAGACCGAGGTGATCGCGTACCTCGTCGTGCACGTCGTCCAGGGAGCGGCCCTCGCAGTCCACGACGTCGGTGTAGGCGCCGTGGCCGACCTGGTGCAGGAGGACCGCGTGCAGCGTTTTCTGGTACTCCGGGTAGATCCCGGTCCAGGGACGGCCCTCGCGTGCGCTGGCGATTGCGTAGCTGCGCTCGACGTCTAGGGATGGGACCAGCAGAATGGAGATCTCTGACGCTCCTGCCCGTGAACCAGCAATGCTCGTCACGGTCTTGAGCGCTTCACCCACCGTCAGCCCGTCCTTGACCACGCAGGTCGCGGTGGACACGGCGAGGAGCATGGGAAGGCCCCGGTCGAGCAGGCCCGTACACCCGGCCTCGCGGGCGGCGGCCCGCTTGGCGTGGCCTGCCAGCAGCATCTCGGTCAGCTCGACGGTCGTGGACGTCTCGAACCACCAGCGGGCGTAGTCGCCGCCCGCCACCCGCGCCCACGGCTCGGGGTCGTGCTCGTGGACGGCGCCCAGCGGCTGGCAGCCGTCCCACCGCTCGGCCAGCCGCACGAGGTGGGTCGTCTTGCCCACGTTGTCAGGGCCATTGAGGCTGATGAAGTCCGGGGCCCGCGTCATCGCTCACGCCTCGCGGATCGGGGTGTCGAGGACGGAGACGATCGCGTCCGTGTTCGCGGCGATGAAGTCGGCCAGCTCCGGGGGCATCAGGTTCAGCTCACGAATGGCCTCGGCGGTGAATGGCACCTGGACCACCTCGTACCCGCCCCGCTCCGGCTTGGCGAACTCCGTGCCCGTACGGGCGGACAGGTCCATCGACCCCAGACGGGCGGCGAAGATGTGCTGGACGCCGATGCCGTCTTCCAATTGGTCGGTGATCAGATGGACGAGCTCGGCGCGCTCCAGCTTGCCTCCGAGCTCCTCGAACACCTCGCGGTGCAGAGCCGCCTCGATGGTTGCGTCGCTCTCCTCGACCCCGCCACCTACCGAGACCCAGTACGGCTCCCTGCCCGGCTTGGTGCGCTTGATCAGGACCAGCTCGTCGCCGTCGAGGAGGATGGCGCGGGCGTTGCGCTTGACGATGTCGGTCATTCCGTTGGCTCCTTCTGAACGCGGTACTGGAGAGAACGGGCGGAGCGCCGCTTGGTGGCGGTCGGTGCTTCCCGGCTCGGTGGACTCAGCATGGTGCAGACCTGGCCCAGGGAGTGAGGTAGGAGCGCTGCAGCAATGCCGCACCACTGCCGCAGTTGCCTGGCTACGCTGAGTGTTTCGACATCTCATCGGACTGCGGACGGGGGTACGACGGTGGTCACGGTGCAGCGATGGTCCGGGCGCGAGGCGCGGCTGTTACGCGACGCCCTGCGCATGAGCCTTCGGGATTTCGCCGCGTACTTGGGTGTCAGCGACCGGACCGTGTCGAACTGGGAAGGCGGTGGGGCCGGTTACCTGCCTCGTGCCGAGTCGCAGGCTGTCCTCGACACGGCACTCAGCCGTGCGTCGGACGACGCGAAGACGCGGTTCGCCGCAGCCTTCGGATCGAATAGCGGAGCCGCACCCGTCGTCGGCGTGATCGAAGTGCACTCCCACAAGTTCCTGCCGGTCTTCATCGGCGTCGAGCGCGCCCGCCGAATCCGCGAACACATGACACCGAGTGCGGGCACAGATTGGCTGGAGTCCTCGGCTGCACGTGTGGAGCACCCCGACGCGCAGAAGTGTGTTCTGTACGTCTTCGCGTGCGGCGTAGCTGTGTTCCATCTCGTGCAGCCGCACGAGCCGGCATCGCTCACCGAACTTGCCGTGTGGCGCTACCGCTCGTACGCCTCTGACCTCCCCTGGGCACGGAACAAAGTCCGCGACCTCCTGGGAGAAGATCATTCTGGCGTCCCCAATCCCGAGTACGTCCTCTCCCTGTACTGGCTCACCTCCAGCCCCTGGACCGGCAGCACCTACGACACCGTCCTGCGCCTCCTGTCCACACCCTCGGTTCTGGTCGACCGCGGCGCCCTTGGCGGTCCCGCGCCGTTGGACGGCTCAGTCGAGGAGTCGCTCCTCGCCACCGGCTTCGACCACCCGGAGATCGTTTCCTTCGGCGTACGGGGAGTCTCCACGGGCTACGCGGGCTGGTCCGGCGTGGCCTACGCGTCCCACTCCCACGAGCGCAGCCTCACCGTCGACGAGCTGGTCACCTGCGAACTCACTGTCCAGGCCCTGTGGTGCTTCACCCGACAGATCCAACAGATGATCGAGGACGGGCAGGACCCCTCCATGCCGGAGCAGTACGGCTGGCGTTTCCTGCGCGCCGCATACTCCCGGCTCACGGCGGCCCGCGCCCAAGAGACAGCTCAGCATCTCCTGATGCGAGAGGCCATCATGAAGACAAGCGGGCTGGCCGAACGGCTGCGCGCCGCACAGGACGCTCTACGCGAGAGCGTCGGCTGAGGACAGTAGGCAGGAGAAACCGCACATGGATATCGGCAGCGCCGCGCTGGTCGTGGTCGACATGCAGAACGGGTTCGTGAACCACCACAGCCGCCAGGCTGTGCCAGCGGTCTCCGACCTGGTCGCGCAATGGTCCGCCGCAGGCCGGCCCGTGATCTTCACCCGCTACTTCAACTACCCCGGCAGCTCCTACGAGCGCTTCTTCCAATGGCATCAGCTCCAGGAACCGCCCGAGACCGACATCGTCCCCGAACTCGCCGAGGCCGTCGAACACTCGCACGCGGTCATCGACAAGACCGGGTACACGCTCTTCACCCCCGAGGCCACCGAACTGATCCGCCAAGCAGGCTGGACCGACCTGGCCTTCTGCGGGATTGCCACCGAGAGCTGCGTTCTGAAGTCCGCCGCCGATGCCTTCGAACGCGGCTACGCGCCCTGGATCGTCCACGACGCCTGCGCTACCGACGCCGGCCCGGACGTCCACGATGCCGGCCTTGTCGTCGCCCGACGCCTGATCGGAACCAGCCAACTCGTCACCACCGAGCACGTGGTGGGACAACTCACTGCGTACGCAGGGACCCCGGTGCTGGAATAGCCGTATGGCCGACACACCGTCCCGCACCGGTTCGCCCGCAGCACACGACACCGACCTGCTCATCATCGGAGGCGGACCGGCCGGCTGCGCCGCCGCCCGCATGGCCGCCAGCGTCGGCATGCGATCGGTCCTGATCGAGCCGGACGCCCTGTGCCGCAACCTCTACCGCATTCCGGCCCTGAACAACGTCCTTGGCGGCTACACCAGCGGCCCCGCGCTCGCCGACTCCATCACCACAGAGCTGAAGAGCACGGAGCTGTGCCGCCTGGAACTCGGCCGCCACGTCGTCGAACTCCACGCCGACGACGACCACGTCACCGTCACCCTGGACACCGGTACTCGCCTGACCGCCCCGCACGCGGTCGTCGCCACCGGCGTCGGTCCCCTGCAGCCCCGCGACGTCTCCTGGATCACCGCCCCTAGCGGCCTCACGCTGTCCCCGCTCTGGCAGGCCGATGTAGAGGACGCAGAAGGCCGCACCCTCCTCATCCTCGGCGGCGACCGCCCGATCGGCACCTTCCTCCGCGCGCACCCGACCACCGACACCCGCCTGCTTGTGGCTTACCCGGAGGCCGACGCGTACAAGATCGAGGAGATCCGCAACGACCCCCGCGTCACGCTCCTGCCCGTCGAGCACCTCACCCTGGCCCCCTCCGAAAGGGGTGCGGTAACCGGGGACGCGGTGAGTCATGACGGCGCACGGCGCACGGTCACCGCAGACACTGCCTACCTCAGCATCGGGAACGCGCCCGCTGCCCCACCCGGCGACCTTGTCCGAGGCGCCGACGGCTATTGCCCACCGACCGATCAGCATTCCCGTGTCATCGTGGCCGGCGACCTGCGCTCCGCACGCTTCCAGCGGATCATGACGGCCTTGGGCTCCGGCAGCGAGGCCGCGCTGCACGCCTACTACGCGGCGCGAGACCTCCCCATCACGAACTGAGAAACCCGTCAGAACAGCCCGACACTGAGCCGAACGCCGGAACAGGGCTCGACCCAGCACCGCGATGTGGTGCCGATGGCGTTTTGGACCGGAAGGAAATCACGGTGCCGATTGATGTCCAGAGGGCAGTCGCAGCCGCCATCGTCGTCCAGGACCGGCACGTCCTGCTCGTACGGCGACGCATCGCGGAAGGAGCCCTCTCATGGCAGTTCCCAGCAGGGAAGATCGAGGCCGACGAGACCTCTGAAGAAGCCGCAGTACGTGAGACCCGGGAGGAGACCGGGCTCTTGGTGGCGCCGATCCGCGCGCTGGGGCAGCGGATTCACCCCATGACGGGCCAGGAGATTCACTACATCGCCTGCCGGGCCCTGGGCGGCGAGGCGTTTGTCGCGAGCGTCGAAGAACTGGCCGAACTTGCATGGGTGAGGCACGGCGAGATCCCGCAGTACGTACCGTACGGCCTCTTCGGACCGGTCCAGCAGCATCTGGATACGACGCTCCAACGATGACCACCCCACCACCCCATGTGCGGCACACAGTAGCGACAGCTGACAGTGATGGGACTCGGTACGCGAGCACCGAAGGTCGATCGACCTGGTCCGCTACCGACTCTTCGGCAACGACTTCCTCGGCCTTGAGACCGTGGCATCCGTCAGTGGCAGGGCACCTGTACTCCGGCGGGCGTATCGACAGGTGACCACCCGGGCGGCCACCGAAGTTCAGGGCACGCCGATATCCGAGTTGGGGAAGGCGGTCGACGAGGCGTTGCTCAGCCTCGGGGACGGCGTGAACCGCGTGGAGCGCAAGCGGTACCGGGCGTATCAGCGGCTGCGGAACTTCGCCTGCGTCTGTCCGCCCCAGCGGAGCAGGCTCCTGGTCTACCTGAGGGCCGACCCGAAGCACGTCGACCTCGTTCCCGGGTATACCCGGGACGTGTCCGGGCTTGGCCACCACGGGACGGGCGACTTGGAGGTGCAGCTTCGCACGCCCAGGTGGAGCGTGCGCAGGATCTGTTCCGCGCGCGAGCTATGCGGCTGCGTGATCGCTTGACGGCACATTGGTCATGAGCGTTTCGCGTTGGGTCTGCGGTCGTCGGATAGCGCCTGTCGACGTACGGGCAGGGCGTGGCGGTGGAAGTTCAATGATGGGCGGGATCGCCGGTTTGGCTAACCGGCGATCCCGCGCCGCTCTCTCTGCTGATGATCAACGGCGTGTACAGCTGGCGGCTGTTGGTCATCGAGGATGGCCGGCGGCTCTCGCTGCCGCCGTGAGTGGGGCGCCGCTACGCGGACCTCGGTGACGTCGCTGGAGGTCGGCGATACGGCCAGCGTCGAAGGGCCGCGGCGGTGGACTATCGACGGTCAGGGACTGCCGGCTTGGTCAACCAGAGATCCGCCTTCTCCAGGTGACTGAGAATAGCTGGTGTCACTTTCATCCGGCCCTGGAGGACAGGGAAGTTGGCGGCCCCGTGTTCAGCAGCGAGCTGCGCGGCCTGTGCAGGGTCAGGCTCTTCTTCCTGTCCAGCGCAGACGATGACGCCGTGGTGGCTCGCTGATGGCACGGTGAAAAGGTGCGCCCAGGACGAGTGGGATTCCTGGTGATGCGGTGCTCGCTAACCAGGACAGAGCCCGGTGTGTGGGGTCCACCCTTCAGCGACGAGGTGATGTCGGCGTTCACTCCGCGCCCGGTTTGCGAGCGGTAGCGTCGGCGGATGCATACACGTGTGACGGGCATCGTCGTCGAGGACGGCAACATCCTCCTGCTGAACCAGGACACCGACGGCCCTCGGTCCTGGTCCTTGCCCGGAGGCAAGGTCGAGGACGGCGAGACCCTTGAAGAAGCGCTGGTCAGGGAAATGCGAGAGGAAACCGGCGCCGAGGTGGAGATCGGCCGGCTTCTGTACCTGTGCGACAACACGGGTGCTCACGTCGTGCACATCACCTTCGAGGCCCGCCTCGTGGGCGGGCGGGTCGGGGATGCAGTGGAGGGTGCGGACACGCGGCCGATCCGGGGCGTCGAGTTCGTGGCGCTGGACGACCTGCCGAGCCGCGGATTCAGTGACGTGTTCGTGAAGCTGTGCCGGGACCGCTTCCCGGATGCCGGGTTGTACATGGGGCCGAAGTCCGCCATCGGGCTATGAACCCAGCGCGCTGAGCAGCAGACGGTCGAGCCCGCCCGGTGTGGACCGGGCGGAGCTCTCGGCGGCATCGACCCACTGATTGAGCCGCTGCGCCAGCTCCCAGGTGCCGAGCCGGGCGGCGTCATCGGTGTGGGGGTCGCGCACCCGGCGCACGCCCACGCTCCGCGAGGAGCCCAGGTTTTCCCCGTGGAGGTGGATGTTCGGGCCGTTGAGGTAGGTGCCGACGGCGACGGTGGTCCAGCCGTCGTGGGCGTGGATGATCAGGCGCCCGTGCCGGATGTCGTCGTAGATCTTCTGGGCGTCGTTGAAAACCTCGCGGATCTCCTCGCGCGAGCACCAGGGCATGGGGTAGTTGGCCCATGTCCATTCGGTGTCGATCTCGTCGCGCAGCTCGGGGGTGATGTTCTCGGCTCGCAGGGCGCGTGCGGCTTGCTCGGCGTAGTGCGGTTCCTCGCGGTCCGATGCGCGCCATGACCATGGTCTGTTCGTCCAGCGGCTCGAAGCCGTGGATGGTGAGAAGGGCGTGGATCGTGCGGGTGGGGGTGCCCGTGATGGTGGCGGTGACGGCGCTGGAGCGGTCCTGGTACAGGTCGAGGCGGATGTGAGGGTCGGCTTCGGGTTGCGGCAATCTGTTCTCGTTTCGCGGCTCCGGTCGGCGCGGGACTGCCGGAGCGGGGGTCATCGGAGTGCTCGTGCTGTGGTGGCTCGGGGCGGCGGACCGGCGCGGGAGACGGCCGGGCTGCGCGGGGCACGAGGAGTCGTCGGTGGTGTGGGGGCGGTACTGCGCTGCCAGCGGGTGCGTAGGGCGGTGAGGTCGGCCAGGGCACGGCGGCTGCCGGTGATCAGTTGGTGCGTCGTGTTGGCCGGGTCCTCGGCGTAGGCGGCGATCCGTGTGGCGACGTCGCACGCGCTGGTCAGCAGGGCGCGTTGAAGGATGCGTTCGCCCCAGTACTCGGCTGACCCGACGGGTGTGGAGACCAGAGCCATCAGGTCCCCGGCGGTGAGGTCACCGGCCGCGAGGAGGCCGCGGTGCTGGGCTTCCCAGAGCACGGTGACCGGGTCCACGGGCTCTGCGCGGTGGACCAGTGAGGTCAGGCACTGCCACAGGGTTGCGTGCAGGGAGTGCGCGAAGTCGTCGGGTTGGAGCCAGCGCATGTCCTTCAGAGCTGTCGGGTGCGCGGTGGCGGTGGCGAGGAGGAGTTGTTCCTCGTCGAGGGCTTCCTCGCTGCTGCGCGCCATGGGCTGTTTCGGCAGGGCGGTGCGCGGCAGGGAGCCGGGGTGCGGGGCGAACTGTCCGGCGAGTGTGTCCAGGAACTGCGCGAGGCCGTCGGCCTGGGTCAGGGTGGCGACAGCCCGGTGGGGCAGAGTGGCGTCGGCCGCGGTCTGGGCGAGGCGCTGGGCGTGCATGAGCAGCGTGCGCCGGGCGTGATCGGATTGGATCATCCGGGCGTACGTCGGCGCGTGCTGGGGCCACGGGCAGACCTGGACGAGGGTGTGGAGGTAGGAGGCGGTCAGCCCGGGGGCATGGGGGCGGGCCGCGTCGAGGACGGAGTTGAGCCAAGCGGGATTGGAGCGGTGGGCCTCCGGATCGGGCGGCGGCACCGTGCGCATGGCCTGGAAAAGGGCGCCGTGGGCGTGGTTGCTGAACTGCTCCGCTTCCAGGCCACGGATGTCGGGAAGCCGGTGGGGATCCAGGAGGAGCGCACCGAGCAGGGACTGCTCGGCGTAGTGGACGAGCCGCGGAGAGGGGAGGTCGTCCAGGTCGTCCTCGTACGGGTCGGTGGAGTGGGGCATCTACGCGGCCAGGGTGAAGTCGTCGGGGTGGAGGGTCTTGCCGAGGTGCGGGGCCAGCAGATGGGCGGCGAGCCGGGGCGGCACCGCGTTGCCGATCTGGCCGAAGACCTGGCCCTTGTTCCCGGCCCAGGGGTAGTCGGCGGGAAAGGTCTGCAGGCGGCCGGCTTCCTGGGCGGTGATCCGGATGGACTCCGGCGCCGGCTGCTGCTCGCCGGTGGTGCTGGGAGCGGGTTCGGCGATCCAGACGCATTCGTTCGCTCGATGACCGAAGAACAGGGTGCCGGCTGGCTCGTCAGACCGGCGTACGGTCGCGTTGGTCTGGTTGTTGCTGCGCAGTGACCATGACCAGCGGTGTGCTTCGCCCGTGAACGTGGGGGCCGGCTCGTCGGCCGGCCGGTTCTCCCGGGCCCCGTGTCGAGCCGTCCACCCCGCGCCTTCCCGGCGGGACTGCAGGACGAGGGTGCTCTGGGGCTTCCACGTTCCGCGGTCGCGGGCGTCGCTGAGGGTCTTGCGTGATCCCGACGGAAAGGGCTCCGGGCCGCCTCCGGGGCCTCCGCCGGCGCACACGGTCGGCACCGGGCGGTCGGTGGCGCCCCAGCCGAGGGCTTCGGCCATGGACACCCACCGGGCGCGGCCCGGCCCGAACAACGACTCGGGCTCGGCGACCTTGGCGTGTGTGGGCGGCGGCGGCTCGGCGGTGCGGGTGCGGGAGGCGAGCAGAATCGCGCGCCGTCTCGTCTGCGGCACTCCGTAGTCTGCCGCGTTCAGGATTCCGGTCCAGGCCGAGAAGCCCCAGCTGCGCAGGATCGCGGCGTACTGACGCCACAAGGGCAGGACGTCGGGGACTTCCTCCATCGCGATCCATTCGGGCTGGCCGTGCTGGTGCAGGGCGTGCAGGTAGCGCATGGGCTCGGCAGCGAGCAGGGAGCGCTCGTCCTGGCAGGCGGTGAGGAGCTGTTCGCGGGTGTCGCGGCCGACGGCGAGGTCGGCGACGGCCTGGTGGACCAAGGGCTGGTCGAGGAGTCCGAGGCGTTTGCCGGCCATCGACCATGCCTGGCAGGGCGGGCTGGCGATGAGTCCGGTGGTTCTTCCGAGGAAGGGCCCCACCGGGTACATGGCGACGTCGGTGCGGATGGTCAACTGATGTGCCGCCGCGCGGGTCTTGCAGGCCCACACGTCCCATTCCAGGCCGAGGTCGCGCACCCCGAGGATGGTCAGGGCGTGGCTCCAGCCGCCGGGGCCGGCGAACAGGTCGAGCACGATCACGTGGCCAGCCCGAAGTCGTCCTGCGTTAGCGGGTCCGCGTCGCCGCGGCAGGCCCAGGGCGAGCAGCCGTCTGTGACGCCTTCTTCCAGAGTGGCGGGGTCTTCGTCACCTCCGAGTTCCTGGCGGATGGCGGCCCATTCGGCGGCCGTGACGTGATCGATCGGGGCTTGCCCGAGCGGGACGCGGGAGCGGTGCAGGAACGCCTCGCCCAGCAGCCGGTTGCCGCTGGCGTTCGCGCGGGCGTTGCCCTGGCGGATGGCGTCGTCGAAGGCCACCACGTCCGCCCACTCGGCAGGCGAGGTGTCGCGAATGTGGCGCCATTGCGCGTTGCCGTGGAAGGGACATCCGAGGCAGCTGCTCTTGGGGGTGTCCGCCAGGTTGAGCGAAGCCAGGTACCGGATGCAGTCGGTGCGCGACCAGCCCATGTCGATGAGCGGGTGCCGGTTGCGCATGTACTTCACGTCCGCGTCCTTGGCGCGGTGGAACTCGTCGGTCGAGATGCCGACCCACTGCTCGACGAAAACCTCCCGCGGGATCCGAGCGGGGTAGGGGTAGCCGAGGAGTGCTCTGACCTGCTTCTTTATTGGTTTGATCTTATATTCGCCGGTGCACTGCCGTCGGGTCATCCCAGCCTTGCCGTCCTGGTTGAGGATGTAGAGCGGCATGGAGGCGAACCGGTGGTGCGGGTCGAGGGCGTCGTCGCGGATGTTGCCGGAAGACACGCGCAGGACGGGGATGCCGGCCGGGGCGGCTATCTCTCGCTCCAAGCGGTCGAGGTGGTCATAGACGGCGCGGGGCTCCCATCCGGTGTCGGCGAAGATCGCGTAGTCGACCTTGGGAAGGACACCTGCGGCGGACAGGGCGAGCAGGGTGCTGGACTGGACTCCGGCACCCAGGGACAGGGCGCGGAACTGGGGCTGTTCGGTGATGGTGGGTCCTGGAGGGCGTGGGGAGCGGAGGGAGCCTCAGCGCGCAGGCGGTACGGGTACGGGTACGGCGGGCGGCTGGCAGTGGTCTCGGCGCGGCGGATGGCACAGGGTGAGGAGTCCGTCGAGCAGGTCGGCGGCCGACGCGACGAATTGCTGCGGAGTGGGCCGGAGAAGCACCGGCGGGGACGTCGCGGCGTCGGCTCTGCGGCGCTGGTTCTCGACGGCGCGCGCCAGGGCGGCGGTCAGTTCCGCGCTTGCGTCCTGGGCCGCCTTGGCGGTGCGTGCCACACGGTCGAGGCGGAGCAGGTGCGCGGACGAGTCGTGCGACGGCTCCTGCTCCAAGCCGAGGAAGAGGTGGAGCGCGTCAGCTGCGAGTGCCTGTGCTTCGATGACCCGGGCGGTCAGGACCCGGGCGCAGTCGATGGGGGTGTGGCGCAGGGACTGTTGAAGGGAGCGTGCGTCGGCCGCAATCTGATCAAGAGCATCGTGGGCGCCGAGGGTCTCAGACATCGGGTGCCGTGCCGATCCGGGTGCGCAGGGCCTGGGCGAAGGCGGCCGTCACGGATCCGGCCGGGGCCGGGTCCGACAGCAGGGCCCGGACGATGGGCGTGCCGATGACGACGGCGTCGACCAGTGGCGCCACGCGGGCGGCGAGGCCGGGGCTGGAGATGCCCACGCCAGAGACCACGGGCAGTGGGCTCGCGGCGCGCAGCCGCTGGGTGAAGGTGTCGAGGGCCGTCAGGTCGAGCGGGCCCTGGTAGCCGGTGGGGCCGGTGCTGGCGGGTGCGTAGAGCCAGCCGGACGCGCCGTCGACCGCGGCAGGAAGGTCGGTGTCCTGAGTGGCGCGCGGGACGAGGCGCGGTGCGGACAGTCCTGCGGTATGGGCGGCGTGATGCCAGCGGAGCGTCTCGTCGGGAGGCAGGTCGACAACCATCATTCCCGCCGCTCCCGCGTCGGCGAGCAGGCGAGCCAGGTGTTCGGGACCGTGGCGGCGGACGGGTTCCCAGTAGGTCATGACCACCGTCGGCCGCAGCGACGCGGCGTGTGCCACGGCGCGGACGGTGCGGTCGATGACGTCCCCCTTGAACAGGGCGCGGTGGTAGGCGGACCGGATGAGGAGGCCGTCGAGGGCCGGGTTGGCACAGGGCAGGCCGATCTCGAACAGGTCGGCCCCGGACTGGGCGAGGTGATCGAGCTGGCGGCACTGGACGTCCGTCTGGTGCACGCCGGCTGGGAGGAACACCCCCAGTGCGCACTGGGGTTGGGTGAGGAGCGTGTGGAGGCGGTTGGCGGTTGCCAGGATGTGTCCTTCTCAGTGATTGGGACGTCGCAGGTCAGCGGCGACGGCCGACTGACGGGGTGGACGTAGTTGCGGCGGTGCGTTGTGCGGAGGGATGGGGGGCGGGCTGGGGCGGCGCCCCGCGTGCAGGTGGTTCGGCGGTGAAGGCGGGATAAACGGTGTCGAGGCCGTCGGCGAGGACGCGCATACGGTCCGTGCCGTCGCGAAGCCATTCCCAGGCGAAGCTGGGGAGTTGACGCCAGTGGACGTGGTTGCGGCGTACTGGCTCAGCGTCGAACGCCCGCCGCCACGGTGACCTTCGGGGCGGTGGCCGCCGCTGTTGACAGGGTGGCGCGAGGCCGAGGCTCGGCCAAGGCGCGCTGTCCCGCCTCGGTCACGGTGATCTTCTGCCCCTGGAGGAGAGAGGTGCCGGTGTCGGCGATGACCAAGCTGCGCTTGGCCAGAGCGCGGTAGGTGGCGATGGAGACGCGGGTGCCGTCCTGGGTGGCGACCCGGGTGATGCCCAGCCCACGCGTCGAGCTCTCATACAGCCTTCCGCCGACGGCCAGTGCGGTGAGTGCGTCGTACTGGGCGGGACTGAGTGCGGCCCCTGCCGTCTGCTGTACGGTCGGCGGCTTGTGATCTTGAGCTGAGGCGAGGTCCTCGGCGATGCCGTGGGCGAGGTAGTGGCAGCCGGTCGCGCACAGGTCGAGCTGATGGACGGCATCGTTGAGGTGCCCGCTCATCTTCGGAATGGCCTCGGCGTGCCGGGCGGCGCGTACCGCTTCGTCGCCGGCCGGGTACCCGGCGAACTGCGCCCCTTCGAAGGGGTTGGCGAGCAGTACGTGGGCAAGGTCCGTGCCGGCGAGCGACGACGAGGACACGACCGAGGACAGCAGGTCCAGGCTGGCACGGCTGCCGGCGACGTGGGTGTACGCGCTGTCGTCGAGCGCGGTCAGGCGCACCATGGCGGTGGCGGTGAGGTACTGAGCCTGCAAGAGGAGAGGGCCGATGCGGCGCAGCGCGTCCGTGCCGGGCATGTACGAAACGTCGTGCACGCGCGCTTTGAGAGCTTCGAAGTCACGGGCCAATTGACGGAGTTGGCGGGCTTGTTCGTGGAGATCGGTCGGGGGCGTGGGGATGGGTGGCTCCTGGGGTGGTTCAGCGGCTTCGGGCGGTGGCCTGCGCGGTAGCCGGGAGGGGGTGGGGCGTCGTCCCGGGCGCGGCGCTCGGCCTTGCCGGGGGCAGTTCGATGACCGAGGCGAGGGAGGTGATGCCTGCCGCGGTGAGGCGCACGCGGTCCTGGGGCGGGCCGCCGACGTAGGCGGCGTGCGCCGAGTTCGCGGTTCTCTCGACCAGGCCCTTCGCCTCCAGAGCACGCAGGGTGCTCATCAATACCTTGGGCTCGCGGGAGCGTGTGAATTCGCGGTCCAGAGAACTGCCGGCCACTACGTGCCCGCGGGCGATCTCGGCCAGGGCGTCGCACTGAACGGCAGTCAGCCGTTGATCGGCGACCGGAGCGGAGGCCCAGCGGCGCCGGCGCGTCTCGGCTGCCAAGGTCACCGCGCAACTGACGGCCGCTTCCGGGGCCAGGGCGGTCAGCCCGCGAGCCGTCCCGGCACGAAGGTCCCCGGAGGCGGTGGCGAGGAAGGCGAGCTGCTGCAGGCGCATGACCGTCTCGGTCAGCTCCACGCTCTCGTAGAGCCGTTCGCCCTGGATCGCCTTGATCGCGGACTGGGTGTCGGCTGCCAGGCGCAGCGCCGAGTCGGCGTGGGTGTCCGGCCCGGACGGGGCGGTGGTGCGCAGGAGGAGATCGAGTGCGTCGTTGTGCTGGGTGTACTGGTCGGCCAGATGGAGCAGCCGCTCGACGGGGGTGGGCGGCGGCGGGACGTCGAACAGCAGAGCTTCGGCGGGCGGCTCGGTCATGAGCGCCGCCGTACGGGCGGGCAGGGGTGATGAATCTTTTCTCCAGTCGAGTGGGGCGGGACCGCCGGCGCGGTGACGGGTTAAGCGGCCGGGCCGAAGTCGCTCTGCTTCGGCGCCGCCTTGGCGACAGCGCGTTCGGTGATGCCCTTGGACGCGCGGGCGGAGGCGGCGGAGAGTTCGCCGGCGCCGGGCTCGAGATACCAGGGGCGCAGGTCGAGCATGGCCGCGCGCATGCCGGTGGCGAACGCGAGCGCGGTGCCCTTGGGCAGGGCGCGGATGGCGTCGGCGGCCAGGATGCGTTCCTGCCGCATCGACACGGAGGTGGACTTCCCCGACTCCGACGTCGAGGTCGAGGTCGTCTCGACATCGTGGTCGCCGATCAGGCGGGACAGCTTGTCCGCGAAGTCCGGGTCGTCGATGCCGGAGCCGATGACCTTGATCGTGGAGGCGCTCCACATGGCGTCCATGCCGGCGTCGCCCCACACTTTCTGGCCCTGGCGGTAGGACTGCAGGATCGTCATCGGGATGATGCCACGCGAGCCGAGGTGGGAGTACAAGTCGGGCAAGTCTGAGATCTTGCACACGTTCGCGGCCTCGTCGAGGATCGCGAGCATCGGCGGGTCGAGGCGTCCACCAGCACGTTCGGCCTGAGCGGTCGCGGCCCGCATCACGCTGTCCGCGCACGCGGCGATCAGTGCACTGGCACCGCCTCCGCCGTCCTTCGACAGCAGGTAGAGCGTGTCCTTCGAGGTGACGAACGTGGACGGCGTGAACTCCGGCACGTTCTTCTGCGGGGTCACCCAGGCGGCGATCTCCGTGTTGAGGAGGGCTGCGGCGTACTGGCGGGCCGTCTCATAGATGCCGTCGCGTGTCTCGGGCGGCCCTTCCACCGTTCCCTTGAGCTGCGCGGCGACTGCGGCGAAACCGTGGTCACGCAGGATGTCGAGCGGGGTTCGGTCGGCGGGGAAGGCGAGCCAGGCCATCACGTCGGTGATCGGCCGTTCGGCGAGCGCGGCGGCCAAGAACAGCTGGCTCAGGATGTTCGACCCGGCCTTGGACCAGAAGTCACCCTGCTGACTGGCGTCGACGCTGGCGGCGAGGAAGTGGCCGGCAAGGCGCCCGGCACCGTCGAGGGTTTTGGCGTCGGCCAGGGGATTCCACCACATCGCCCGTTCGGCGTGGGCGATCTGCTGCGGGTCCATCGACCAGGTCCGGCCGACGGCTGCCCGTGCGTCGATCGTCGCGGTGTAGGCATCCCCGGCGGCCTTGTTGGAGGTGAGCAGGACCGGGCCGGGTGCGGCCAGGATGGAGGGGACCGCCAGGCTGGTGGTCTTTCCGGAGCGGGGCGCCATGATCGCGACGGCCACGTCCTCGTATCCCATCCGCACCTCGTACTTGGTGCCCTGGAGGTTGCCGAGCAGGATGCCGGAATCGGCTGCGTCGATGTGCTTGGCGTCCTTCAAACTCGGTCGCAAAGAGCGGGCCTTGGCGGTGATGGCCTTGGACATCAGGGGTTCGATGTCCTTGTGTTTGGCCATGCCCACGACGCGCTTCCTGCGTCCACTTCCGCCGTCCTTGTGCCGCTTGTAGAGCACGGCCGCGGTGACGGCGAGGGACAGCAGCAGGGCGCCGGGAACGATGCGCGTCCCGATCAGCAGGGACGTTTCGCCGAGATGGGGCCACAGCTGCTCGGGATGGAGCAGGGCTGCGACGGGCTGGTACGGGGCACCCGTGTCGGCGTCGGTGATCCGGGCGGTGATGGTGCCGCCCACCCAGGCCAGGTTGGCCAGGGGGACCGCGATGGCAAGGGCGACGCCCAGGACGCGGAAGGCTATGTCGTATCCGTCGGTGGACGTGGAGTTGGGCTGTGGCAAGGGGCTTGTTCCAAGGGGGGTGGGGGCAGCGGGGCAAGCAGCGAGGTCACCGGACGCGGCGCGGTGCCTTGACAGACGGAGGTGGGGGCCCCGGCTGGGCGACTGTGGCAGCGCCCCGCTGGGCGAGCGCGATCGTGCGGTCTTCCAGGGCGAGTGCGACGTCCTCGGCGTTCACGGGCCGAACGCTGCTGGTGCCGTGTGTGGTGACCTGGTGGGGCACGCGCTCCGGAGAGCGCATCAACGGTGTGGTGTCGGCGAGGGCGTGAAAGAGCGCTGAGACCAGGTGGGTCGGGGTGTTGCCGTCCAGGTGCGCGCGCCAAAGAGGTGGCAGATGGTGGACAGATGTCTCGACGATCCAGCTAGCCGTGCGGTCCTTGTCGAGGATGCGGTCGACGCGAGCCAGCCCGTCCGGGGAGGACATGCCTTCGGTCGAGGTGAACCCGTCGTGGTGACGTGGTGCATGCCAACCGGCAGTGCGGAGTGGTGTGTAAAGGTCGTCGTACGGAACCCCCAGCGCTGCACCAGGGTCGGTGAGGGCATCGGTGACTGCAGCGATGATCTCGACTGGCGTCTGTGCGTCGAAGGCGATGGACCATGGGCGCTGTTGGCCGTGGCCTGTGTGGCGAATGCTCCACCAGGGCTCGTCCGGGGCCGGGGTGGGGTCGAGTCGCAACTGGGCACGCCAGTCGGGGCTGGTCAGGATGACCCGCGGCATCAGCAGGTCATTGCCGCAGCTCCAGCCGCAGGCACGGTTCAGTGGCACGGTGACCCAGGCCGGGTCGCCGCTACCGGCCAGATAGCGGGGCGAGATGAGGGTCTGCTCGATGAACTCGGTCACGGCGCTCACCGCCGTACCGCGGCGGCAGCGGCGGGTGCCGGAGGGGCGGCGACCGCCGTGGGTGCGGCTGCCCTCGACTGCCGTTCGGCCAGCGCGTTGACGGCGAAGAGGGCCTGGCCGTGGATCGCCCACTGGTCCAGGTAGTGCCATGCTTCCCCTTAGCTCTCGGCGAGCGGTTCCTCGTACGCCGCCGTGCCGGGCCGGGCGCTCTTGGGCAGCGCGGCGCGTACGGTAAGCCAGTCGGCGTAGACGGCGTACAGGCATTCCGTGGCCTCATGCAATTCCCGTACCTGCCAGGCGAAGCGCCGCGTACGGTCGGATACCGACAGCTGGGCGAGCTGCTGTTCGGCGACGTACACCAGTTCGTCGGCGTGGTAGTAGACGCGGCCGAAAGCGGCCAGGGTGTGGGCGTCGCGTTGCTGCTGGCGCAGGCCGTAGGCGTCCTCGTCGTGGGGCTGGAACGTTTCGGGGTCGGAGTGCCGGGCGGAGTAATGGTCCCAGGCAGTGAGGATCTGCCGGCTGTGCCGCAGGTAGAGCGCGAGCTGGCTCAGGTAGAGCCGGTGCTCCTGGCTCCCGGGTTCGAGTGAGATCGTCAAGAAGGGCCTTCGGGCGTGCGGTTGTGGTCGGGGCGGGGTGCGGAGCGGTTGGGGCCGCTCCGCACCGTTCAGCGGCTTCGGGCCGCAGGCGCGGTCGCCTCGGCGCCGGGCGCCGAGGCCGGACGTGTGGTGGGTGCGGAAGTGCGGCGGGTCTTGCGGGCGGCGGTCCGGATGGCCTGCAGCCGCGCGTCGTGGGCGGCAGCGAGCTGATCACCCTGGGCTCCGCGTTCCACCTGCGTGACCAGGTGGGAGTGGGGGACGTCGTAGTGGCCACGGGAGACGGGGGCCGGATCGGTGAGGGCGGCGGCGAAGCCTGCGAGCAGGTGGCGAGGGGTGCGGTCGTCGAAGTACGCGTGCCACAGCCGGTTGTGGCCGCCGAGACCGGTGGGCAGAGCGACTTCGGCAGTCCAGGCGAAGTGGTCGCTGGTCAGCGTGGCCGACCGCTCCATGGTGGTGATGCCGTCCGGGTGACGTGCGTGCTCGTTGCCTCGTTCGTCGCGTTCGTAGGTCCAGCAAGCCGCCTGCAGCACGGGCCAGATGTCCGGCTCGGTCTCGGGCGGGGGGTGCAGGAGCGCGTCGGTGAATCCGGCGATGATCTCGGCGGGCGTGTTGCCGCCGAAGGATGCGTGCCATCCGCCCCACGGCGTCGAGGAGATGCGCCACCAGGATCCGTACGTCTCCGGTGTGGGTTCCAGGACCAGCGTGTGTCGGTAATCGGGGCTGGCGAGAACGACGTGGGGGAAGTCGGGGTCGCCGAAGTTCTTCCATCCGCCGGCTCGTAGCGCCTGAGTGACATGGCGCGGGTCGCCGGGTCCGGCGAGGTGGCGGGGTGTGGTGTCGAACCAGATTCGGGACCAGGGGTCGTCGGCCTTGCTGGCGATGTAGGGACGCGTCACGTGGTCGGCGGCGGTCCGGCTGCCTCGGACGTGTAGCCGCGCAGGCGCTGCACGTCCCAGTGCAGGACATGCCAGTCGGTGGCCTCCTGGGCGGCCTCCCGGAGTCCGGTGATGATCAGGCGGATCTCGTCGGTCTCGGCGCTGGTCTGCTGGGCGATGAGGCGCGCGGCGCTGCGCAGGACATCACCGAGCAGGATGGGCACGCCGGTGTCCTCGTCGAGGAGCCCGGCGAGAAGCGGCAGTACGTCGGATACCGGCGGATGGGTACGCAGGTAGTCCTTGGCCTGGGCCAGGGTGGCGGTCGCCTGCGCGACCTGGTCGGCGCTGGGCACAGAGGGGTTGGGCATCAACGTCCTTCGTGAAAGGGGAAAGAGGGGGCGTACGGGCGCGCCTGGTCAGCGGTGCTTCTTGTGGCGGGGCTGCCTCTGGGGAGGGGGCGGGGCCGGTGCTGACGGTGATGGATGGGGCGGGCCGGTACGCGGAGCGGCTTCGAGACGCTGCAGATGCTGGCGACGGTGCTGTTCCGGGGTGACGACGCTCCGGTGGGAGTCGAGGTATCCGAACGTGAGGGCCGGGGTCTGGCCCTCGTCGCGCAGCAGCGGGCCGGGCTCGGTGAGCGCGGTGACGAATCCGGCGAGCGCGGCGGCCGGAGCGGTTTCGTCGATGGAGGCGTTCCAGATCCACCGATGCTGCCCGTCGGAGAGGGGGACGGAGACCTGGACGGTCCAGCGCCAGCGGGGTGTTTCCGAGATGGCGGAGACCCGGGACAGGAGGGCGGTTTCGTCCGGGGACAGGGCGGCCTGCTCTCTGCCTGCCAGCCGGGACCAGCCCCGGCCGGCAGGGAGGTGCCACAGGTCCGTGTCCGTGTCCGGGGCTGGGCTGTCGAGGGCGTCGGTGAACCCCGCGATCATCTCGACGGGCGTATGGCCGCCGAACTGGGCGGACCACATGCGGTTCTCGGCCGGGTGGATCCGCCACCAGGCGCTGTGTGCGTCGGGTTGGGGCTCCAGCGTGAGGTGCAGGCGGTGGTCGGGGCTCTCCAGCAGGACGTGCGGGAAGCCGGGCACCGAGTGGTTGCTCCAGCTGGACGCGAGCAGGTGCTCGGTCACATGCCGGGGATCGCCCCCGCCGGCCAGGTGCCGCGGCGAGACCTCGTCCAGCCAGCGGACGGTGTTGACGTGATGCAGGGTGGGGCCGTTGACGCGGGAGTAGAAGCGTTCGTGGCTCACCGCGTCCGCCCGGCCTTGGCGTACGGGCGTGCTCCGGGGCCTTGAGGGCGCGCCTTGTTGGTGGCGAAGGCGTTGCTGGCCCAGGTGGCGGCGCGGGCCGCGGTGATCCGGGCCTGTTGCCAGGCGCTGAGCTGCGAGGGCAGCACGGACACCGAGGTGGTGCGGATCTTCTGGGAGGGCGGCACGTGGCCGAGGGGCCGCATCACCGGCTGCGGATCGGCGAGCGCGGTGCTGAACGCCTGTACGAGGTGCATCGGTGTGGTCGGCGTGAACACGGCCTCCCACACCCGGCCGTGTTCATTGCGGGCGCCGGCCCACCAGTGCGCCTGTCCGGGAGCGGACTGGTGAAAGCGGACGAACGCGTCTCCGTCGGGGCTGCGCGCGGTGAAGTGCTGTCCTCGCTCGGTTTCCCAGCCCTGTTGCTGGAGGGGTTCCCACACGTTGGGGGCGTGCGCGGATCGGGGCCGGCTGAGCGCGTCGGTGACGCCGGCCACGATCTCGACGGGGACCTGGCGGCCGAGGGTGGCGTGCCATGCCTCCTGCGTCGCGGTCTGCTTCCCGCTGATGGTCCAGCCGCCGGGCTGGGTGAACGGGTCGTATCCGATGCGCACGGACTTGTCGGGGCTGTCGAAGACGGCCGGTCCGCCGTTCTTGGACCTGTCCTTCCACCCGGAGGCGCGCAGGAACTCGGTGACGTAGCGCACGTCGCCGCCGCCGGCGAGGTGGCGGGGCTCGACGAGGTAGTGCTGCTGGGGCTGCTGACTGGTGGGGCCCCAGCCGGCCCACTGCTGGTTCTTCTTCACCGGCGCCGCCTGATGACCATCGCGGACGCGACCGGCGCAGCGGTCGGCCTGCTGGAGGGGGCGGTGGGCCTGGCCACCTGCTTGATCGTGCCGGTGTGTTCGGCGAGGTCGCCGCCCACGCTGTCGAGTTCGTTGGCGGCGCGGCCGAGGGCCAGCCAGACCTCGGGGGGCAGGACGCCGTCCTCGGAGTGGACCTTCGCGAAACGCGATCCGGTTTCGACGAGTTGGGTGACCTCGCCGAGGATGCCGGTGTCGTAGTCGAGGACGCCTGCCAGGATCTGGGCCGCCTCGTGCGGCGGCGCCAGGGCGAGGAGGCGACGGAGCTGGCCGAGCTGCTTGGCGATGGCTTCAGCCAGTTGTACGGAAGGGAGGTTCGAGTCGGTCATGGGCCTCCTGAGCAGGGCGGTTCGGGGGTGTTAGTCGTGGTGGCGGAGGCGGTAGCTGTCGACGAGGAGGAGGGCGTCGCGGCGGTGGGCTTCGTCGAGTGCTGCCTCGGGGCGTCCGCCGGCCAGCGGAATGGTGCGTTCACCGCTGCCGACGGTCACGGCGCGCAGGTATCGGCGGAACAGAGCGGTGGCCAGGCGGGGTTTGCGGCTGGTGCTGATGGGCGGTGGTGTGCGGTCGGGTTCGTCGGTGACGGGGGCTCCTGGTGAGGGCGGGTGCCGGCCCCGGTAGTACGGGGCCGGCGTGGTCGGGTGGCCAGCGGGTACGGCACGCACGCGCAGAACGCGGTGCGGAGGCCGGGGCATGCTCCTGGTGCTGGTCGTCTCACCGGCGCCGGGTGCCTGGCGGACGCTCGGTGGTCCGGGCTGCGGCCACGGCCGGCGGCGGTGCCGGGACGTTCTGGTTGCGCATCGCCGTGGCGGCGTCGGTGTAGGCGGCGGAGTCCCAGACGTCATCGGTGATGTGGACCATGTATCCGGCCTTGTGCAGCCAGGGCACCGCATGGGTGGCGAGCTGCTTCTTCGCGGCCTCGTCGAGGTGGCCGGGCGCTTCGTGCCAGATATAGACCGGCCCGGCGGTGGCCAGAGTCTGGCGTTCGAAGCCGAGGCGGTCGAGCAGGGTCAGGAGCTGTTCGGGCGCGCCGGTTGGGGTGTCGGCGTGGACGGTGTCGGTCAGGGCCTTGCGGTAGATCGTGACGTCGGTGCCTTCGTCGTCGGCACGGTTTCCCACGTGAGGGTGGCTCCTACGGGTCGGGGCTATCGCCGTCGCGCAGACGGCGCGGGCGAGGGGGCTGGAGGCGGGACGGTCTTTCCGGGAGCGGCGGCCGACGGGGTGTGCCGGGCGGCCTGGTTGCGGATCTGCGTGATCCGCCGGGCGTGGTTGGACAGGCTGCTGGTGATCTCCATCAGCTGGTCCGCCGGTCCTTCATCGAGGCCGGCTTCACGGCGGCGCTCGCCCCACGTCGCCCATGTGGAGATCAGGGACTGCACCAGCTGCGGGAGCAGCCCCTCCTCCGGGGCGGTGATCTCGGCCAGGACGGCGGCGACGTCTTGGTCGGTCTCAGCGGCACGGGCGCGCTCGGCGAGTCGGTCGAGGTAGCGGCGGGCCGCCTGCCGGTCGCCGTCGGGAGCGGCCAGGGTGTTCAGGGAGGGGTCGAGATGGACGCTGTACCCGGCGAGAAGCAGGGAGTGTGCTGCGGCTGTGGCGCCATGGCGCTGGTGCTCGACCGGCATGTGGTGCGGGAGACGGTGGTAGTCGCGGCCGGCGCTCGGGGCTGAGTGGAATCCGCCGGCGGTCTGCAGGATGCCCGCCGCACGGGGGTCGCCGCCGATCGCCACGACCAGCTGGGTACGCGGGTCGCGGGTGATGGTGACGTAGTCCAGGGCGAAGAAAGTCGGTTCGTCGTCGCGGCGCGTCATCGGCTTCGGTGCGGGGCGGCGACCGTCGGGGTCGGCGACGCGACCGAGGCGGTGCCCAGTGCCGGCCGGGCCTGCGGGTGCCGCAGGACGACGCCGATGCCCAGTTCGTCCAGGCGGGCCCCGGCGGCTCGTGCGGAGGCGGCCTGGTGGGCGGTGTCGTCACCGGACAGGACGAGGACGTCGCGGGCCGGGTCGAAAGTGAAGCCGTTGTCCGTCAGGGCCCGAGCGATGTCGGCGCGGTCGGGCTTGTCGACGACGAGCGAGCCGTCAGACCAGGTCATGACGACGCGCTGCGGGTCGGCCGGCGGCAGCGCCAGCCGGTCGGCGTTGCCGCGCACCTGGGCGAGCGCCACGTAGTACCGGGGCAGCAGGTCGACGGTGACGTCCTCGGCGGCGCTGAACGGATCGGCGTCGACCGCGAGACCGTCGGGCTCGCGTACGCCGCGGAACGCCTCCTCCGGGGCGTCGGCGGGGGCCATGGCGGCGATGAGGTATCCGTCGCCGCGGCCCGGCTGCTCGGCGACGAAGAGGCGGGTGCCGTCATGTCGGTGCAGCACGGCGCAGTGGTCCACATTGCGTTGGGCCAGGGCGTCGGCGACGTCATTCATGTCCCACACGCGGTCGGTGAGGACGTGGTGGACGTTGAGGCCGCCACGGTCCGGGTGGTACGTGCTGGTCCAGTCGCCGGGCAGTTCGCCGGCCAGGACGGCTGCGAACGAGCCGAGGCCGGTGTCGGGGGTGGGGTCGTGCATGGTCTCCTCAGACAAGGAAGGGGAGCGGGGTCAGTGCCGGGGGCGTGCCGCGGGGGCAGGTGCGGTCGGCGGTGCGACAGGGCTGGTGGCCAGGCGCGGTGGAGGAGGCGGGCAGGCGCAGACGGCGGATGCTTCGCGTTCGTCCGGTCCGACCTCGGCGGCGCAGGCGCGGCGCTGGGGATGGTCCTGGTGCCGGTCGGCGAGGTCGTTGCGCATGTGGGTGAGGTCGGACCAGATGACGCCGAGCCGGTGCTCGACGAGGTACTGGAGCCGCTTGGCGGTGTGCGGATCCGGGGCCTGGCCGAGGTCGGAATAGAACGCGGCAGCCGCGGTGAGGACCTCGCCGAGGGCGATGAGCACGCCGTCGTGGGATGCCGTCAGTTCGGTCAGTACGTCGGAGACCTCGTCGCTGGTGGTGGCTTCGTGGATCTGCTCGGCGAGGTGCGCGACCTGTGATCCGAGCGGCAGATAGTGAGGCTCGCGCGTTTCGGTGTCGAAGGCTTCGTCGGCCTCGACGTGGTATTTGACGGCGCGGAGCCGGGCGACGGCGCGGATGGCGAGACGTTTCTCCTGCGCTGCGTCGAGGGCCACGGGCAGGCGGTGATAGGTCTCGTGGAGGCGGACGACGGGGACGAAGCCGGTGCGTTGCAGAATGCTGTGGGCTTCGGGATCGCCGCCGCGGGCGACGACTTCCCCGGAGTGCTCGTCCCGCCCCGGGGTCAGGCAACGATCGGCAAGGGCCAAGTGGGGGTTCTTTCTGACGGGTCAGCGGGCAAGGCGGGCGCCGGGCGGGACGGGGGCTGCCGCTGCCCGGCACGGCGGGGGTGTCGGTCGCGCCGGGGTCGCTGGGGCGGTGGGCAGGGCGGCGACGGTGGCGTCGAGATCCTGCTGGATGCCGTGCAGGCGACGTGCGATCCACTCCAGCTGGTGCCCGCTGCCTTGGGCGTGAGCGTGCGGGAGGCGGCCGAGGCGATGAGCCGCGTGCTCGACGAGACCGCGGACGGTGGACAGCGGCCCGGTGTTCTCGTCGGCGAGTTGCCCTAGCAGCCCGGCGAGTTGCGTGGCGGCGTCAGCCACGTTGGCCTGCGGGGTGGCGCGCCGGGCGGCCGAATCCGGGTCAGGGCCTCCGGTCCGGGGCGAGATGAGGTCCAGCTCGGTCTCGATGCGCCGGCTCTCGGCGGCCAGGAGCGCGAGAAGCCGATGTGGCTGCGCTGTCCATGTGCCGTCCGGCCGGATGAGGTTGGCGAGCAGATCGAGGCGTTCGGGCTGTGCCTGAACGGCGATCCAACGGCAGCCCTGATCGTCGCCGGGGCGCTGGATGCCGGCGGTACGGGCGATCCGGTGGGCGATCTCGGACCACTCGGGTCCGGTGAGGTCGCGGTCGTCGGGGGCCAGGCGCACGTCCGCGTGCCAGATGGTGCGGCGGTCACCGTGCGGGCTGGCGGTGAAGGGGTGCTCCCAGGTGGGGTCGTCCAGGTGCTCGGCCCACTCGACGGACGTCCAGATCTGCTGTTCGTCGAAGGGGGTGTAGTAGTCCAGCCCCGGCCAGTGGGCGACCACCGTGTGGTCGGTCAGGCCCTCCTGGCCGCTGACTGGGCGGCCGAGGGCTTCGGCGAGCGGCTCGTTGGGGCTGAGGTCGCGCGGGTTGACGCGGATGATCATGGGGTGGCGTCCGGACGGTTGTGGATGAGGCGGGTCAGGTCGTGTGCGGCGGTGATGAGGAGGCGTTCGCGTACCAGGTCGGCGTGGACTGCCAATTCGCCGGGCGCCAGCAACTCCAGGGCGTGGTCGATGGCGGTGAGGGCCTCGGGATAGTGGCCCAGGGCGCGCCGGGCCGAGGCCATGCGGAACAGTGCGATCGGATCGTTGAGTCCGCCCTTGGGGAGTAGCCCCACCAGCATCAGCAGCATGGGCGCTCGGCCGGGAAGGAAGGTGCCCAGCCACACACCGTGCAGCAGAACGTGCAGGGTCTTGGGGTGGCCGGGTGCGGCAACGAGGACCCGGTGCATGACGGCGAGGCCGTCGGAGCGTGACTGCCCCAACCGTGAGAAGCCGTAGAGGGCTTCGCTGTAAGGGTCTTCGTTCAGCACGCTCACCGGCACCTTGTTCATGAGGTCCTCGATGTCGCGGCAGCGGAAGTCGTAGCGCAAAGTGCTGAGGTAGAGGTGCCGGTACGTCCGCCGAATCACCGGGTCCGGGCCGGCGGCGGTGACGTGCTCGGGGGTGAGTACGACCAGCGCGCTGTTTTGGGCTGCGCGGGCCTGCCAGGCGATGTCGGCGCACACTTCGGCCGACTCCTGCCACGTCGCCTCTATCTCGCGCAGAGCCTCGGCGAGCAGCGTCGGCCACTCGCTCCCGGTGATCGCCTCGATGGCCGCTGAAGCCGCACCAGTCAGGGCTGCGGTGCGCTCCGAGTCGAGTGCGTGTGTCACTTCCAGCCCCGGGCGTCGGCGACGTGCACCACCTGGTTGAGGTGGGTGACCGAGTACCAGCCGCAGTCGATGTCCTCGTCGGCGCCGGCCAGGCGCGGTACCAGGTACGTGCGCAGGGCTTGCTGGTAGATGAGGCAGTCGGGGCACCGGCTGGAGAGGTGGACGAGGTAGCGCGGGTGCGCGGTGATGTAGGTGCGCTCGCCTCCGGACGGGTCGAACAGGCGCCAGCCGTCCTCGTCGGTCGGGGTGTGCCACGAGGGGGTGACGACCTTGTAGGCATCGCCCCACAGTTCGCTTCCGGCGACGCCCTTGAGGATCACGACCTGGTCGCCGGGCCGGAAGTGGGCGTGGGTGATGTCGCGTTCGGGGGTGACGATGTCACCTGGGGCACGCGGGTGGCGGGAGACGGGCACAGCAGGAGGTTCCTTCCACGAGGTGCGCGGGGAGGCGGTGGGAGGAACAAGGATCCGGACGATCCCCGGTTTCGGTAACCGGGGATCGTCGGGTATATGCCCCCACGTTCTACCGGAACGGGTTCTCGGTACCGATGTCGTCGGACGTGGCAGCGTCAAGGAGTTCGGGCAGGTCAGAGCCCTCAGCGTCCCGCTGGTCGATCCACCATCCAGCGCGGTCGACGGTGCGGATCTTGTCTTCCAGGACGGCCCAGTCGGCCTCGTCCCAGGTGCCCTCGCTCACCAGCGCGCTGTACGCGGCGGTGACGAGCTGGGACCGGGAGCGCTCGCCCCAGTCGAGGGCCCGCTCGGGCCCTTCGAGCGGCGGCATGTCGAACTGCTCGGCCCACTCGCGGGCAGCCTGCTGCTCCTCGGCGCGCTTGGCGGCGAGCCAGGCTTCCTTGGATTCCGTGTCGGAGTCGCGGGCGGCCTTCCAGCAGTCGGTGCAGTCGCGGCCTTCGAGCCAGCGGGCGAATCCGGCGCGCCGGTCAGCGGCCCGGTCGGACAGGTTGTGCGTCACTTCGTGTCCACAGCTGTGGACGATCTTCCAGGTCGTACGGACTGCCACGTGGTTGTTTCTGCTTTCTGTCTTCTGCGTCGTCTCAGCGTGTCCTGCGGATGGCGTCTGTGGCCGCCTTGGCGATGGCGACGGGAGCGCTGGAGGGCTGGGGCAGGTGGAGCAAGGTGGTCCCCGGCAGGTGCTGGGACTTGGCGGTGAGGGTGAGCTGGATTACGGCGCAGCCGACGGTCGTGAGCTGCTTGACGCGGGTGACGGCTTGAGCGGTTTCGTCGCTGCCGTACCGGGCGTCGGTGACGATCACGAGGAGGCGGCCGGCGCCGGGGCGGCTGAGTTCGAGGCCGTGGTCGAGTGCGTCGATGGCGTCGCCGAGGTTGTGGTGGCCGCCGTTGGCAGCGAACGTCGTCACGCGCTCTGGTGCTCGGTGGGTGGGTCGGGTCAATGCGGTCAGGTGCCTGTCGTAGGCGATGGTGGCGGTGAGGGAGTCGGGGTCGGTCAGGGCTGCTGCGCGTGCCACGATCCAGGCAGCGGACGCGACGGGCGCGCAGGCGGCACGCATGGAGCCGGAGACGTCGACGGCGATACCCACACGCAGCGGTGGGGTGGGAGAGTTCCGGCGGCGGGTGTGGGTGAACGGTTCCGCGGTGGGGACCGACCCGGCGGCGCGCTGAGCGTCGCGGGCGAGGGCCGCGCGCATGTTGAGGCGGCCGGGCGGGGTGGGGCTGGTGGTCCGCTCCTCGATCCGCTCGCGGTAGGCGGCGGCGCGCAGGGCGCGGCTCAGGCGGGCGGCGGCTTTCTGCTCGGCGGCGGTGGGCCTGCGGGTGCCGGTGACTGGGGTGCTGTGGGGCGCCGGTGTGCCGTCGGGGTTGACGGTGGTGCCACGGGTGTTGAAGACGCTCTTGGCGGTGGCGGCGGCTTTGCGTCGCTGGCCGGTCCGCTGGGCGCGGTCCTGTGCCTGCGCCTTGGACCGCGACGCCATAGCGTTGGCCGCTGCGTCCTGTGCCGCGAGGTCGGCGGCGTCGGTGGCTGCCGTGCTGTCCATGACGACCCCCACGGCGCCGGACAGCAGATCGGTGAGGTTCTCCGGCACGGGCAGGGCGGGGGCAGCGGCGTCCAGAGCGTCGCACCATTCTTGACCGTGCGTGAGCATGGTCGTGGCGTCGTGGTCGGCGCACTGGTGGGCTGCGGTCCAGATGCGGGTGAGTGTGGCCAGCAGGTTCGCGCCCAGCACCTTTTCGCACAGATGGGCGACGGCCCGGGTCTCGCCGGCGTCCAGGATGCCGACGTCACGGCGGCCGAGGACCAGGGCCGCCACGGCGGCGGCGTGCTCGATGCCCTGGAGGGTGGGGTGGGCGATGTCGGGCATGACCAGGGTTCGGGCACTGGTGCGCAGGTACGTGCGGTCCGTGGGCCGCGTGATCAGGTGTGCGCCTTCGACGCGGCTCTCCTCCAGCAGGAGCGCGGCCTCGACGACGCGGGGGTTCGCTCCGGCAGGCTGCGTCCAGACGGAGTGGGCCGCGTGCGCGGCCTCGTGGACGAACACTCCCCAGGCGGCGGGATACCGCTCCTCGTCGCCCACGATCCGCGGATGGATCTCGTGGGGCTGGAGCGGGGCGAACAGGCCGGCGTCGAACTCGACCTCACCCAGGGTGGGGAAGAACGCGGCCGGTGCGCCGCTGCGCGTGCCGGGGCGGCAGGTGACGAGGAGGTCCTGGCGGCCGGAGAGGGCGACCAGCCGGTCGCCGAGTTCGGCTCCCACGCGCAGCCACGCGGCCGGGGAGGAACGGGGTTGCGCGGGCGGGGCGCCGTCGTCGTCCCAGCGCGCGAGGTCGGCGTCGTCGTCCCGGGTGGTGGCGGGTGACTGGACGTGGTGGTGGGCGCTCATCGCGAGCGGCCCCGGTGCGCGGAGCCGGTGCTGCCCGGGGGCTGCCGGGCAGCCGAAGCCGGGAGCTGCTTGCCGAGGGTGAGGGGCGCGATCTTCTTGACGCCGACAGCCTTGATGACGGCGTCGGCGACGATGTCGCGATCCTCCACAGGAGCGATGCCGACCAGGTTCGCCAGCGCGGCATTGGTGCCGAGGACGGCCTCGGTCTTCTGGTAGCTCAGCAGCTCTCGCAATTGGGGGGCCCAGCCCAACTCGCCGAGTTCGACCTGGCGGGCGAGGTTCCGGGCGACCCGGACCACCCGGGCATCGATCCTCAGCGCCAGGGCGAGGTCATAGTCCGTGCCGATCTGGATCTGCACGCTGAACCGGGACGACAGCGCCTCCGTCAACACCGCCCCGTGGACGCCGGGATTGTGGCCCGCCACCACGTAGAAGCCCGGCTCGGCCTTGATGGTCTCGCCCTTGTGGGCCTTGACCTGGATCTGCCTGCGCCCGTCCATCGCGGGATACAGCGCCGCCAACACCTTCGGTGAGATCAAGGTGGCATCGTCGATCAGCAGGGCACGGCCCTCGGTCATCGCGGTGACCAGCGGACCGTACTGGAAGACGTAACCTCCGCTGTCGGCCTGCGTGTACTCGCCGATCAAGTCGCCGACCGTGGTGTCGCCATCGCCAGCGACGGTGAGCAGGTCAGGGAACGCCGCCTCCACCAGCGATGTCTTGCCGGTGCCCGGAGGGCCGTAGAGCAGCACCGGCACGTCGGCGTCGCGCAGGCGATTCAGCGCCTCGACGTCGGGCAGATCGGCTAGCTCCCGAGGGTGGTAGAGCTGGCCCCCCGCGCGGCGGATCGGGCCGGTCTGCTTCGGCGTGGCTGCTGCGGTAATGGTCGTGCGGGCCGTGGCCGGCTGGGCGCGGGGAGAGTGGGTGCCCGGTGGGCTGATCACAGCGGTCTGCGCGGCTGGGGCAGTTTTCGCGTTCGCGCGGAACTCCGGTTGTCCGGATCCGCCTTGGTCGGCCTCGCCGCGTCGCACCAGGGTGAGGGCGGCGTTGCGGACGGCGCCGTGGGAGTGGCCCAGCTGCCTGGCCATGTCCCCGATGGTGAGCGTGTCCGCGGGCCGGTCGGCCAGCAGTCGGGCCACCTTGGCCCGTAGTTCGCCGCCCTTGGTGCGCGCTGGACTGGTAGGCGTTGCGGATGTGGTCAAAAGCGAGGCCCCTTCAACAGGTGCGGGTGCGGGCGGGGTTGGCGAGGCGCTGGAGAGGCTGGCCGTTCTCGGAGCGGATCACGGACTGTGCCGACATCGGCGACCGGACTAACCGGGGCGTACCGTCGGCGCTCACCGGCCGACCGAGGGCTCGGTCCAGGTGCAGGGGATGGCCGACGACGAGCAGCTCGCTGGCTGCCGAGCAGGCCCGTGCGTCCGCTCCGTACCAGGTTCCGTCGCTCGGCAGGCGCAGCCTGGCGTCTCTTCGAAGCCGTCCTGGAGCAGGATCCGCCGGGCGGCGGCGTTGTAGCCGGTGGTGGTGATCTCGCCGGTGATGGTGTGCCGGATCGTCATGAACGGCTCTGCTTGTGCTTCGGGTTGTGCTTCGGGCAAGGCGGATCTCCTATCGGTGGTGGCGGGAAAGCGGTGGGGTGTTGGGCGAAGGCGAGGCGGGCCCGGAGCTTCCATTCCCGCGAGGGTCAGCGATGCGCGGCGTGGGCCGGGGCGCGGCGGTGCCGTCCACGGGGACGCGGTTTGCCCGGGGTGGCGAGGCGACGGCGGGCGCCGAGCAGTACTCCCAGGCAGGCGACGGATCCGGCGGCCGGGAGCGCGGCGGCGGACGGGCCGGTGGACAGGACGCCCGCGAGGGCCGTGCCCGCGGCCTGCCCGGTGCCGACCGCAGCGATCAGCCAGGCGTACGCCTCGGTGCGGGTGCCGACGGGGGCGAGCGCGTCCACGGCCAGGAACGCGCTGGTGATCAGCGCGGTGAGGAAGAGGCCCGGCAGCGCCGTGAACGCGGTCGCGGCGAGCGGGCCGGGGCCCAAGGTGAGCGGCACCCAGGCGGCGGCGAACAGAAGCGCCGTGGTGACGAGTTGACTGCTCAGACGGCCCGGCCAGCGGCGTCGGCCGTACAGGATGCCGCCGACGAGACTGCCGATGGACAGCGCTGCGGGGATCAGTCCGGACAGCAGCGCCACGCCGTGCCGGTCGGCCATCGCCACCGCCCACACGTTCATCGAACCCAAGGCGAAGCCGACACCGCCGACGGCGAGGAACAGCAGCCGCAGCCCGCCGTGCTGCAGGGGCCCGAGGAATCCCCCGGCACGTGCGACGGCGGGAAGCCACGCCCTGGACGGCGCGGCACTGAGCACCGTGGTTGCGCCAAGCAGTCCCAGCACCGCGGTGACCGTCAAGGCCACGCCGGGACCGTGCACGGCGGACAGCAGGGCGACCAGCGGCGGGCCGGCGACGTAGATCAGCCCTTGGGCTCCGGTGTCGAGCGCGAGCGCGGCACGCCGCCGCTCAGGGTCCGGCAGCACGGCACCCCACAGCGCGCGCAGGTTCGCCTCCAGCGGCGGCGTGCTCAGACCCGCGAGGACCACGAGGCCGGCCGCTAGCGCCGGCTGGAGGACGGCGTCGATGTACGGCAGCAGCAGGAGACAGACCGTGGTGATCAGGACGGCGGCGGCCGTGACCCGGGTCTGCCCGCGACGGTCGACCATCCGTCCCAGGGCCGGCTGTCCGATGGCGCTGGCCAGCCCGTACAGCGCGCACAGCAGCCCGCCGGCCGCGAGAGATCCGCCCTGCTCGGCGATCAGAAGGAGGATTGCGACGGGGGCCATGCCGTTGGGCAGCCGCCCGGCCAGGGTGCCCACCAGCAGCCGGGCGACGTGGCGCTCGGCGAGCAGCGGCCGGGGGGCGGAGCGGGCCGGCGGGCGGCTGGTACGGGAATTCAACGCGGGTGCTTTCCGTGATCGGTCTGGGCTGCGCGGCGGCAGTGGAAGGTCAGCGGGTCCGTCCGGGAGCAGCGACCGCTGTCGGAGTCTTGGGCGGCGTGGCGGTGGCGACGGCCGGGCGGGAGGGCTCCTCGGCCGGACCGACGGTGGTGGCCCGGACCACGTCGACCAGGTCTTCACCGGACTTGAGCCACAGGGCCATCGCTTCGTCCCTGCCGCCCGGCTCCCCGTTGTCTCGGGCGCCGACGTCGGCCTGAACCCGGGCAAGGAGGATTTCGAAGCGGACGAGGACACCCGTCTCCGGTACGGCCAGTGGCTTGCCGTCGCCCCGGCGAGTTGCCTCGATCAGGTAGGGCGCGTGGGTGAGGAATCGGTCCAGCGCGGTGTCCTGGTCCACGGTGGGCACGGTCCCCGGCTCGGCATCTCGCACCCAGTGCAGGTCCTCCTGCACTTCTCGCAGCCGCGCCAGGAGCACCAGTTGCTCGAATTCCGGCAGGAGGCGTGAGCGCGCGTCGGCAGCGGCCCCGTGGGCGGTGGTGGCGATGATGGTGCGCGGCGCACCGGTTCCGACTACGTGGACGTGGTCCGGGGAGGGCAGCAGGGCGCCGACCAAGTAGCTGCCGTCGATTTGCCGTTCGGTCAGGAGGAGTTCGGTGCCGCCGCCGTCGCGCAAGATCGCCGCACCGGAGGTGGTGGAGTACTTCGACAGCGCAGACAGCACGGGGCTGGCCTCCCACACCCAGTCCAGCAGGTGCGCCGGGATGGATCCGTCCGGGTAGTGCTCGATCTCCACCTCCCACGGGCCGGGCAGGCCCTCGGCGACGACGTGCGCGATGTCGCCGAGATAGGGACGCTCACTGGTGATGACCTTGGCCTGGCAGTCGCGGGCCGTCTCGTGGAGCTGGGTGAGCGCTGCACGTGCTTGGGCATGGTCGCCGAGGGGCAGCCGATGGGCCTCGTCCTGGTGCCGGGTGAACCCGGCCAGTTCCAGGGCGGTGGTGGCCCACCGGTGCCGCTCGCCGCTGGGGAGCGCGACGATGGTGTTGCCTGCGGCGAGGTGGAGGGTGATGGCGGCGGAGGAAGTCAGGGCGGCGGGCTTTCGTTCGGGGGGGCGTCGGATCAGCGGCGCTGCCGCCGCGAGGTGCCCGGGGGTGCGGTCTGCACGGTCATGGCGGCCTTCGTGCGGCGCTGCGCTGGCGGTGCGCTCGCCGAGGGCGGGGCGACGCGCAGGTCTTGGTCGAGGTCGACGTGGTAGCGGGCGGCGGTGAGCATCTCGGCCGCCCAGCTGGCGTGCTCGTTCTCCCAGGTACGGCCCAGGTCGAAGGGCAACCGGATCCACACGCCCCGCAGCGTGGGGTAGGTGTCGAATCCGGCGCGGGCCAGGACGCTCGCGGCGAAGGCGTCGACCGCACCTTCGACTTCGACCTGGCCGCCCCGGCCACGGATGATGCGGATCGGTTCGCCGTTCATCGGCCTAGCCCCTTCCCGGCCGTCTGGGCGCGGCCGTTGACGGGGACGGAGGCGGGTTGCGGCGGCGCAGCCCCGGGGATCGTGGTGGTCGGGGTGGTGAGCCGCTGCGGGGACCGGGTGGCTGCCGCCTGCGCGATGCGGTTGCGGCGCTCCACCAGCCCGTTGCGTACAGCGGGCTGCGGTGGGCTGGCGCTGCGGCCCGGGTCGAGGGAGTAGTCGGCCTGGACCTCGTAGCCGTGCCGACGAAGGTCGTGCACGGCCTGGCGGGTACGGCGGATACCGTCCTGCTCGGGGTGGGTGAGCCGGTACAGGCCCGGGGTGTCGGGGACGGGCTCGAACTGTTCACGGACCAGGAACCAGTCGGCGAGGTGCGCGGGAATGTTCGCGGTCGCGGCGGCCACGAAGCCGTGGTCGGGATGGGCGCCGAAGCGGAAGTGGTCAGACAGGGGCGAATCCTTTCTGTGAGCGGTCAGCGGTGCGCCGGCGCGGAGCGCGGGGCGGGCAGGGGCGCGGGGCGGGCGGTAAGGAGTCGCGGGGTGGGCGCGGACAGCGCGGCCGGCCCACCCGGTACGGTGGCGCGGGCCTGGCGCTCGAACGCTTTGCTGTCGGCGAGCCACGTCTCGATCGCGGGCAGGACGGCGAGGCCGAGTTGCCCGCGGACCTGACTCCATTCATGGGCCGGCAGCGTGCGGGGAATCGAGTACAACTCCTGACGCAGGTCGTTCCATTCGTCCCAGGCGTCCTGGCTGAAGGCGAGCGCCTCGCGCAGACGGGTCAGGGCCGCGGCGTCTTCGGGCCAGGGGGTGGCGGCTGGACGGCAGCGGGTGAGCAGGAGCGGCGCGTGTTCGAGCACGGCGCGGTAGGACAGCCAGGCGTGGTCGGCGAAGTCCCTTTCCATTCCCCCGATCAGGCGGGAGTCGCGGAGCGGGACGCCATCGCTGTACCGGCCGGATTCCTTGATCACCTGGAGGGTCTCGTGTTCTTCCCGGATGCGCTCCAGGGCACGCAGGACGTTGTTCAGGTCCTGGTGGTGCAGGGCGCGCCGGTGGGCGGGCAGGAACGTGCCCGCGATGGCGCGGGCGGCGAGACCGGGATCGGCGGGCAGCACGATGCTGTGCGGCGTGGTCGGGTCATCGTGCGGGTCCTCCTGCTCCCGGTCGGTGAGCGCGCCCAGGAGGTAGCCGCTGCGGTGGCCGGGGCGCTCGATCAGCAGCAGCTCGGTGCCCGAGCCGTTCTTCAGGACGGACGCGAACGGGATGCGGTGGTTTTCGAGGGCCCGGTACATCTCGCCGGCCTCCCACAGCATGGGCCAGAGGTCTTCCTGCCACAGCGGGTGGGAGTGGATCTCCAGTTCGGCGCTCCAGGTGCCGGGCAGTTGTGCGGCGATCTCGGTGCCGAAGTCGCCGAGGTAGGGCCGGGTGCTGGTGGTGATGGTGGCGCCATGTGCGTGGGCGTGATGCACCAGAGCGCTGGCGGTGCGTCGCGCGGCCTGCGGATCGGTCAGCGGGGCGGTGGACGCACCGTTGGGCAGGCGCGCGAATCCGGCTTCTTCCAGTGCCCGGTTGGCCTGCTGGTACTTCTCGCCGTGCGTGATGGCGACCAGGCCCAGGTGGCGGCTGGTGGTGAGGGTGATCTCGGCGGTGGGGTTGGGCATCAAGGTCCTGGTGGGTCGAGTCCGCAGGAGCGTGTTCGTCCAGAGGGACAGGGCTCAGCGGGTCTTCGGGGCGCGCTTGGGCTCGGGGCTGCGTGGCGGCCCGCCGTGGGGAGGCTGCGCCGTGGGACGCCGGGATGGCGATGAGAGGCGTTCGATGGTCACCAGTGGGGCGACTGCGGCGGGGAACGGGAAGGAGGTGGAGCGCAGAGTGGGCCGGGGATCGAGCGTTTCGGCGGCGACCGCGTGCAGGAGCAAGGGCGGCGTCTTGTCCGTGAACGAGATGTCCCACAGGTGACCGAGGTCTTCTGGGGAGGCGGCCAGGTGCCAGGTGACGGATGTGTCTCCGTGGATGGGCGGCGCTGACGAGTCCACGGGGCGGCTGACCACGGCAGCGTGTCCGTCGTGCGAGATGAATCCGGAGAGTCCGAAGTCGTCGAAGTGGGTCCAGGAGTCGGCGTCGACGTAGAGCTCCAGCAGGCCGGGGTCGGCGCCGATGCCGTAGACGACGTGATCCGGATCGGTGGCCAGTTCGCCGGCCAGGGTGCCGAGGAGCCTGGCGACACATTCGATCGGCACGAAACCCCCGATATCCGCACGCCAGCGCTCAGCCGCTTCTTCGTCGGTACGTGCCGTGATCACCATGTGAGGGCCTCGGCCCACGGCTGCTTGGTCGTGGCGGATCGTGATGCGCCGGCAGGGGCTGGTGACGGTCAACGACGACGCGTCGGTGTGTGCGCTCCACGCGGTTTCCTCGGCGAAGATGTCGAGGAGCTGCTGGTGGTCGGTGGGGAGGCTGGCGGCCAGATAGCGGGGAGAGATGAGGATCTTCTCCCGGGGCCTGTCCTGGTCGGGGTCGTTGGGCATGGTTCTTCCGGTGGGATCGGGTAGCGGGTGGCGAAACGGGGGCCTCAACTACGCGAGGGAGGAGGGGGCATCGCGGCGAGGGTGCGCTGCGGCGTGCAGGCTGGCACCAAAACCGTGGGCGAAGACTCGCGCCCTTTCTTCCAGTTCGGCGTAGGAGTCCTGCGCCGTCATCTGCGCGGGGTGCTTGCGGTACCGGTAGACCGGAACGGGCAGCAGGATCCCCGGGGCGAGGCAGGTGACGGCGAGGGCGCAGTAGTCCTCTCCCTGCACGAGGCCGCCCATGGGCGCCGCGCGCACCAGGTCGGTTCGGGCCAGGAGGGTGGTCGGGCCGAGCGGGATGGTGTCGGCCGGGTCCTTCCAGTACCGCCACACGTCTCCGGCCTCATGCCGGCCGGGCGGTGTCGGACACCGCCACAGTGTCGTGGAACCGTCGTGCAGGTCCTCGCTGTATCCGGCACACCAGCCCACCCCGGTCTCCTCCAAGGTGCGCAGCCGCAGCGCCATGGCCCAGTCGGTGAACTCGTCGTCGTCATCCGCCCAGTTCACGTACTTGGTCCGGACGTCGTTGAGAGCCAGGTTGCGGGCGCATGCGGCGCCGACCGGGCGGGGCAGGGCGAGGATGCGGACGCGCGGGTCGGCGGCGAGGGCGGCGGGCAGCCGGGTGCGGTCGGCCCCATCAAGGGCGACGATGGCCTCCCACGGGACACTCTGGCGGCACAGACTGGCGCGCATGGCAGTGAGGAACGCCAGTCGCTCTGGGCGGAGTTGGGTCGCTATGACCACGGTGATCTTCGGGTGAGAGTGCGGGGACAGAGGGCTTCTCCGGACAGGCGTGGATCGGGACGGTGCGGTCTTCCGGGTGCTACCGGCGGGCGGACTTGCGGGACGCCGGGGCCGACGAGGGAGCGGTGGCGGACAGGCGCGGGGCGACGCGCGGCGGCACGACCGGAGCCTGGGAATCCGGGTTCCATGCGCCGGGGTCGGTGCGGAAACGGCTGCGCGGGTCGGTGTCCCACCCGACGACAGGTCCGCGGTCGTACGCCAGCAGGCCGATCACTTCGATGCCGGTCTCGTGCAGGACGTAGGCCCACTCCAGGTCGCCGGTGCCGTCCTGGGTGATCAGTTCACGCTCGGCCGGGGTGCCGTCGGTGTTGTACACGTTGGTGAGCTGACGGCAGGGGAACTCATCGCCCCCGGTCAGCGAGCGGCGCAGCGCGTCGGGTGCGCCGTCGAGGAGATCCGTGCCCAGCTCCTCCCAGCCGATGTGGACCTCGTCGATCAGGTGCCGGGCCATCGCCTCCAGGTCACCGGCGAACCGGTATCGGAAGGCGGCCAGCAGCAGCGGGAGTTTGCTGTCGGGATTGCCGTCGAAGTGGACGTACATGCCGGCGTAGCCGGTGGAGGTGGGGCGGGCGATGACCGCACGGGTGGACAGATCGGTCTCCTGGGGTGGGGCTGGTCAGTGTGAGCGGGGGCGCGCCATCGGGGCAGTCATCGGCTGGGCTGGGGTGCCGGGCGTACGGGTGGTGGCGCGAGGCGGCGTGGTGGCGGGGATCGGCCGGTCGGGCCGCCACAGGCAGGCGGTGTCGCGGAACCGCACGCGGGGGTCGGTGCCCCACGCGACGAGAGGGCCGCGTCCCGCGCCGCGCTCGCCGATCACCTCGATGCCGTGCGGGTGGAGGACATAAGCCCAGTTCAGTCGCGATGCCGTCCGCTCGGTGTAGATCAGCGGCGGTTCGTTCGCGCGGGCCGGGTATCGCTTACCGGGTTCGTCGTGCCCGCCGGCGAGGTGCTGGCGCAGGGCCTCGGGTGCTCCGTCGAGGAGTTCGGTGCCGAGGTAGGACCAGCCTTCTGGTGCGTCGTCGATGAGGTATGCGGCCAGGGCGTCGGTGTCGCCGGCGTACCGGTTCTGGTGTGCGGCAAGCAGCAGCGGCAGTTGATGACTGGGGTAGCCGTCCCAGTGAACGTACGATCCGGCGTAGCCGGTAGTGCCGGTGGGGCGGGCGATGACAGAACGAGTGGACAGAGGATCTTCCTGTCGTGGGCGGGTGGGTCAGCGGGAGGTGCGGCGCGTGGGCACTGCCGGCGTGGCAGGTGCCGCCGCCACGGACGGCGCGGGTTGTGCGGGCGCTGACCGGTTCGGGCGCCGGTAGATGCTGGCCAGGTGGTCCTCGCTCAGGTAGGCGAGCTGATCACCGAGTGCGGACAGCTCCTCGGCGTGCTGGCGGTAGCGGGCGGCGAAGCCCGGTTCCTGGTTGCGCTCGCACCACTCGGCCGCGGTCTCCAAGAACAGGTGCAGCTCGCCGAGACCGCTGTGCCCGTCGCCGAGGACGGCCTGCGCGACGGTGTTCAACTCGGCGGCCGAGCGCGCACGGTAGACCTGCTGGGTCCAGTTGCTGATGCTGTGACCGGTGTCCCCGGTGGGGAGCGATTCGCTGAACTCTCGCGCGTCGTAGGCGGCCCAATGGTGCAGGTCGTCGACGGTCGGTCGGTTCTCCCGGTGGGCGGTGACCTGCTCGGTGGTGCGGCCGACGTTGTCGTACAGCTCGAAGTCAGGGTGGGGCAGGGACAAGGGGCTCTCCCGGTCGGCTAGGCGCGGTCCGTGCGAGCGGAGCCGACGGGCGGACCCGAGGCGTCGGTGCGGGCGCACTTGTAGCCGATCAGGCGTGACGGGGCGGCCTTCGCCGGCACGGTGGCGGCGTCGGCGCAGACGAACGTGTACGTCACCGACGTGCGCGGGATGCCGTGCAGCCAGGCGTTGTCGTCCTTGTCCGGGTTGATCTGCAGCCCGGAGTGCGCGACGGCGTCGGTCTGCGTGTGGGTGTGGGCGAACAGCAGGAGTGCGCCGCCGTCGGCGGTCTTCAGCGCGTAGGCGTCCTTGAAGGCGTTGGTGCCGCCGGCGAAGGTGGTGGTGCCCAACTTCCCGAACTTGCGGGTCGTTTCCTCGTGGACCTTGATCTGCTGCTGGCTGGCCTTGGTCGGGGCGAAGACCTTGGTGCCGGTGTTCGTCCCGCCGGTCGCGAAGTTGTCGATCACCGCGGTGCGCAGCACGTCGGCGTCGGCGGCGAGTTGCTTGTTGCCGGTGGCGGCGACCGCGGTGGCGTAGCCGCTTCCGTCGAGGGCGATGTCCGGCAGCTTCGTGCTGTCGAGGTTGACGACGGTGGCCATCTCCCACCGCTTGTCCTTCGGCTGCTCGGCGAAGACGGCGATGCGGCTCGGGTCCTTGCCCTTCTCGCCGGAGAGCGCGGCGGCGAACCAGCGGTCCTGGCCGGCCGTGAAGCGCGGGATGTACAGCTTGGCGCTGGAGGTGTCGTACGACCACGGCTTGTACGGCTTGCGGTCGGCCTTGGGCAGGCCCTCGGTCTCGGTGTAGTCGGAGACGGACATCGCGTACGTCGGGCCGTCCTCGACGGTGTCGAGCAGGGCGCGGTCACGCTGCGCGTTGGCCTTGTTGTTGATCTTCGAGTAGTTGGTGATGACGGCGCGTGCCTGCGCGTCACTGAGTGCGGGAGTCGGCTTCGGGGCGGCAGGCGTGGAGGCGGACTTCGCGTCGGCCGGGGTGTCGTCGCCGCTGGTGCAGGCGGTGGCGGCAGTAGCGAGCAGCGCGGCGGAGACGAGCAGGGGCAGGGCGCGGAGGGCGGTGCGGATGGAGGTGCTCCAGGGGTTTGGGCGGATGGATCAGTGGGTGCGGGAGGCGGCTGGGCTGGGCCGAGGGTGGGGGGTGGTGACGCTCGGGCTCGTGCTGCGGGACGGGGCCGGCGGAGCGGTGAGCCGGTCGGCTGCCTGGTGGAGTCGGGCTCCCGTTTTGTTGAGCCGACCGCGGGCGCTCTCGATCCGGGCGTGCAGCAGGGCGCGCGTGGATTCGATGGACTCGCTGCGTTGCGTCGAGCGGGGTGAGGCGGCGAGCTGGTGGAGGGCTCCGGCGTGGCCGACGGCTTCACCGAGGTCGGCCAGGGCGTGTCCCAGCGCGCCGACCGCGCGCGTGAGCTGGGTGACCTTGAGCCGGGTGGTGTCCGACTCGGGGTTGCGGTCGCGGCGTACGGTGCGGTCGGCGAAGGCCGCCGCGGTGGTGATGTGGGTGATCAGTCCGGCGATGTCGCGGACCCGGTCGTCGAGGTCGTCGAGGTTGTCGCTGCCGGAGTGCACCGCGTTGGTCAGCGGCAGTTCGTCGGCCGTGTTGTGGATGTGCTCGGCCAGCGAGTGCAGCTGGCTGCTGTCGTCGTAATTGAAGGGCAGGAAGGGCTCCTGAACGGGGCAACGGGACGGTGCGATCAGCGGACGGGGCCGCGTGCAGCCGTGGGTGGCGCGGCCGGTGGCACTGTGGTCGTGGTCGGTGCGGCGTGGCGCAGGTTCACGCCGATGCCCTTCTCCGCGAGGCGGAGGGCGACTGCCTGGATTCGCCGGGCGCGACCGTCCTCGCCGTACGCAGCGGGCAGCAGGAAGGCTGCCTGGTGCGGGTGGTACTGGAAGCCATGGGCGTACAGCGTCATGCGCGCCTCTTCCGGCACTCTGGTGTACGGCGTGCCGAGCGCTCCGTCGTCGTACCAGGTCAGCGTTACCACTTGGGCGACCTGCGGCGGAGCCTGCCGGTGTGGGGGCTCGGGCTGCTCGGCGGCGTTGCGGCGTACCGCCTGGCGGGCCTGCTCGTAGCGGGGCAGGACCCTGCGGGCGATGAGGGCTGCGGCGCGCGCGGGATCGTTGGGGACGACGATGCCGTTCGGCTCGTCGACCCCGTCGAAATGGTGCGGCTTGATGGCGGCGTTGTCGGGCTCGAGCGGGGCGACGACGAACTGGTGCGGATAGCGCGGCCGGTCGGCGAGGTAGAGGTGCTGCTGATCCGGGCCGTGCAGTACAGCGTCGTGTCCGAGCACGAATCCGGTGGCGACGTAGCTGACGTGGCCGGTGTCCCAGATCTGTTCGGCCACGGGGAACTGGTCGGGGTAGGTGAGGTGACGGTGGTATTCACTGGTCCAAGCGCCCGGCAGGCGGTCGGCCAGGCCGGCGGCGAAGATGTCCAGGTCGGTGCGTGCTGAGGGCATGGGCTCCTGACGGAGTGGTGAGGCGGGCCTATCTGCCGCGCGCCACGCGGGCAGGTGGTGATCGTGGGCGCCGAAGCGGGCACGGCTCTTGGGCGGTACGCCCGGGAGGCGGCGCCCTCGGAGGCTGTCACCTGCCGGTAGGCGTCGATGGTTTCCTTGAGCCGGTCGACTGCGTCGTCCCGCCGTGCGGCGAGGATGTCGATCTGTGTGCCTCTGTTCTGCAGGACACCCAGGGAGTTGATCGACGTGTTCCCGGCAGCGGCGCGCGTAAGAACGGATGCCGCGTTCTGGGCGGCGGCGGTGAACTGCTCGTGTACGTGGTCCAGGTGGCGCGCGGCCGTGTGGACGAGATCGGCGATGACCAGCTCGGGGCCTTCGGTGTGCAGGCGGCCAAGGAACCGAGGTGAGGCGCCGAGGGATTCGTGCACCATCTGGGAGCCGGGGCCGGCGGATGGTGGAAGGCTGGTTGGGTTGTCCATGAAGGTGGGGATCCGGGGATTGAGGGACGGTTGGCACGTCTCGACGGGCGATCAATGCATTCGGGCATCCGTATCGAAAAGGGCCAATTCGTGAGGATGTAGCAGATGTTGAACGATGAATGATCGTCCGGCGACCTTCCACAAGCCCCTGCCGCGGTTGAGGTGCGAGATCGCGTCGGCTTCCACCGAGGTCAGTCCCAACAGTGCTGCGGCAGCGTGGAGTTGGTCGGTCTCCTGCCGGTAAATGATGCGGGTGGAGCAGTCGGCGAGCAGGCCCTCGGCCAAGGCGCGTCCGCGGGATCCGGCGTCGCCGGCGGTGAGCAGGTCGGACAGCCGGTGGATCACCATCAAGTTGGCGATGCCCAGGCCGCGGCTCAGCTTCCACTGGGACTGCATCCTCGCGAGCAGGCCGGGGTGGCGCATCAGCCGCCACGCCTCGTCGTAGACGATCCAGCGCCGGCCGCCGTTCGGGTCGGATAGCGCGGATTCCATCCACGCGGAGGCGCAGGTCATGGCGAGGACGAGTGCGGTGTCGTCGCCGGAGCCGCCGAGACGGGACAGGTCGATCGTCAGCATGGGCGAGTTGGGGTCGAAGGCCACGGTGCTGGGGGCGTCGAACATTCCGGCGAGGTCGCCGTGGACGAGGCGCCGCATGGCGTGGGCGAGGTCGCGGGAGGCGTCGCCGAGGCGGCCGGACATGACGCCACCCGCCGTGTCGAGTTCGTCGGGGTTGTTGAGGGTGGCGGCGATGTCGCCGAGCAGGGGGGTGCGTCCGCTCGCGGCGGCGCAGGTGACGACGGCGTCCAGGGCGACGTCGAGGCCGGTGTGCTCCATCGGCAGCAGGTCCCGCCCGAGCACGGTGCGGGCCAGGGAGCCGAGCAGCAGCAGACGCCTCTTGCGGATCTCGCCCGCCCAGTCGGCCTCGGAGACGCTGTTGGGGCGCGGCGCTGCGTCCAACGGGTTCAGCTTGCCTGGCAGCCCCGGTCCGAGCGCGATGGAGGTGCCGCCCAGCGCCTGCGCCACAGGCGTCCACTCTCCCTTGGGATCACATGGGACGTAGACGCGGTAACCAAAGGCGATGGAGCGCAGCGCGAAGCTCTTGGCGAGCGCGGACTTGCCCTGTCCGATGACCCCGGCCAACAGCACGTTGGGGTTGGTGAAGCCCTCGATCCTGCCGTACAGCGCGAACGGGTCGAAACAGAAGGAGGCTTCGGCGTGCACGTCGCGGCCGATGTAGATGCCCTCGGCCCCCAGCCCGCCCTCGGCGAGGAAGGGGTACGCCCCGCTCGCGGTGGCTGTGGTCATGCGGTGGGCGGGCAACTTGATCTTGTTGTGGCGGGAGGACGCAGGGCCGGGGCGGCCTGTGGCCGGGAAGAGCGGCGACGGCATCTCCTGCTCCTCCGCCCCGGCTCCGGTGGTGTGGGCGGCTGCTTCGACGCGGGCCTTCGCGGCGGCCTCGGCGAGTTGCCGACGGGCGGCCTTCCGGGCGGCGCGGTCGGTGCCATGCGGGGTGAACAGGGGGCTGGCGCTGGCGCGGCGGGCTCGGCGCGCGGGCCGGTGACTCATGGCAGGGCAGCTTTCACAAGATGGCGGTTTGGAACGGTACGGGAGTCAGACGCGCGGGGAGGCACTGAACAGGAGCGGCTTGCGGTAGCCCGTGCCGTCGCCCGACCAGTCCAGCTCGATGTAGCCGTCGGCGAGGTACTGGTACCGGCCGCTGGCCTTGGTCTTGAGCGTCCCGGTCTCATACGAGCCGTTGCCGTTGCCGCTGCTGTGTTCGAGCGCGTGCTCCAGGCCCGTGTAGTTGGCGTACTTCACGACCGGGTCCGTGCCGGTGGTGGACTTCTTGGTCTGCAGGTGGAACCTCGCCTTGTTGAAGGTGAGGCCGCTGCGCTGCTTGGCCGCGTAGGGGCCGTCCCAGTTGACCTTGGCCGTGGTGGAGATGTAGCCGCCGCTCCGCTTGGCGCAGAGCGTGACGTCGAAGTCCCAGTTGTCGGAGTCGGGGCCGGTGTACGACGGGTCGTCGATGGTGTAACTGCTGGTCTTGCAGTGGTAGCTCGCGGCGGAGGCGGGCGCGGCGGTGGCCAGGGCGGCGGTGCCGGCGAGCGTGGCGACGATGAGGGCGGTGGAGGCGGAGCGCTTGAGCTTGCGCATGCAGGGCCTTTCGGTGGAGCGGGTTATTGGCTGCAGGTGGTGGTGTGGCCGGGCGCCGGGGTGTTGAGGTCGCTCGGCGTGGTCTTGCGGCGGACGACGTGGCCGGCGGCGAGGTGGCGCTGGCAAATGGTCAGGACGGGCGGTCCCTCGGGGAGCCGCTCGGGGTGGCACTCGGTGTCCGTCGGGACCGCGTCCGCCACGGGCAGGAGGTGGAAGGCGTCGTGCACGGCGGCGGTGGCCTGCCACAGCCGGGTGTGCGCGGTGGCCAGATGTCGGCCGGCGGCGGGATGCGGCGGCCGGGTGCTTTCGGCGAGCTGGTCGAGCAGCTGGTGGAGCGAGGTCAGATGGGCGTGCAGCACGTCGAGGTGCACGCGGTCCGCGGGCGAGGCGTGGCGTTCAGCACGCGGGGCGCGGGCGCGTGTGTGGTGGCGGATGCCGGCGTTGGCGGCCCGCAGGTACGGGTACGCGTCGCCGACGGGGATGGCAGAGGTCAAAGGGGAAGAGTTCCTTCCTGCCGCGGTGGCAGGACGTCGACTGGTGCCGGGCGTGGGTTACAGGGCGGTGCGGGCGAGCGGGAGGGCGCCGAGCGTGAAGGCGTCGGGCTGCTGGAAGTTCAAGCGGCGCAGGTCGACCTGGGCGGTAACGGCAGCGGTCTCGATCTGCGCGCAGGCGGCGTCGAGCAGGGCGTCGGTCTCGGCGGAGACGGTGAGCAGCCCGGTCAGGGCCACATCGGCGTGTCCGGCGATCAGCTGGCGCTCGCGGGTTTTGACGTCCGCGTACTCCACGCTGTCGGCCTCGGAGTCGACCTGTCCGCGGCGCGACCTCTCGTTCGCGTCGGCGATGATGGCGGCCTTCTTGCGCTGGACGTCGCGCATCGCTGATTCGAGCCCTTGGGGCACGTATATAAGGGAGAGGGTGCGCCGGACTCCGGCGGTGAACATCAGGCCGTGCAGGAAGCCCGCGGATGTCTCGGTGCGGGGCCAGTCTTCTACCCAGTAGGTGGCGTGCCGGGCGGAGTCGGTGGCGAGTCGGTCGTATTCCTCGACCTGGACCACGGGCCCGGCGGCGGCCGGGTCGGCTTCGGCCCGTCCGGACTCCGACCACTGCTGCAGCGCGGACAGTGCCTTGGGGTCGTAGGCGGTGCGGATGACGGCGGCGATCTCGTGCGCCGAGAGCCAACCGGTCACCATCAGTCCGGCGCTGCGCGCGGCCTGCGCGATGGAGCTGGTGGTCTGTTCCAGCACGGTGAAGGCGCCGGGTAGCCCGCCGCCGGCCTGGTTGATGAGGCGCTTGGCGGCCTTGAGGTCGAGGGAGATCGCCACGTATGCCTCGTGCGGGGCGGCGGCGGGCCCTGCGGAGGCGACCAGTTCGCTGTAGACCTGCCCGGCGACCGGTGTCTCGGGGTGGCCCTGCTGGCTCCAGTGGCGGGAGAGGGTGTCGCCGCTGTCGGGCACGGTGCGTTCCAGAACCTGCACGGTTGCGACGTGTCCGGTACGGGCGATGCCCGCCAGGGCTCGCCCCCACCCCGCGACGTTGTGGTTCTGAGTCGCCGGATCCAGGAGTGCGAAGGCCCTGCTGGAGACCCGGGCGACGGCGGTCAGGGTCTGATGGTGCGGGTCGTGGACGGCGGCGGCGCCGTTGGCGGAGTCGCCCGGGGTGACCACCCGCAGCGAGGCGGCGGTGCCGGGCAGATGCAGGACACCGTCCTGACGGGGCCGGGTGACGGGCCGGGCGAGCCACAGGGTCTGGCCAGTGCGGCGCCTCTGGACGAAGCGCAGGACGATCGGCGCCCAGTCGATCAGCGAGCGGCCGTGTCGACGGATGGCGACCAAGGCGGTGACCACGGCCCACAGCGGTGTCAGGGCGATGGCGCCGAGCAGACCGGTGGAAACCACCGTGGCCAGCAGAAGCGCCAACGCGCTGGACACCAGCAGGAGTTGGGGGAGCGACAGGCCGAGCAGGATGCCGCGCTTCGACCGGTGGGGGAATTTGACGGTGAGTGGTGTGACGGTGAGATCAGACAAGGGCCGTTCCGAGGGTGCGCGGGCGGTGGCCGGGGCGGCACGCGGCGGCATGTGCGCGGCGCGTGCCGCCCCGGAGTCGGGCAGGGGCTACAGGCCGGCGGGCGGGGGCGGCGGCGCGCCGGCCCCGCTGGAGGTACTGCCTGAGTCCGGTGCCGGTGGAGCGCCCTGGGGCGGGGGCGAGGACGCTCCGGCGCCGGGCTGCGACATGAAGCCACTGCCTCCGCCGGAGGGCGATCCGGAACCGCCGCCCCCTCCGGGGGCACCGCCTACCTGACCGCTGGTGTCGTCGCTGGGACTGGTCGGGGGCGGCTGGACGGCCTTCTCCAGGCCGTTCTTGAGCCCTTCGACCCCGGAAGAATCCTGCGAACCTTGGCCTTCCTTCCCGCTGTCGCCCCCGGTGGGGTTGGCGGCAATGTCGCCCGGGAACCCGCCGCCTCCGGCGGCATCGGGGCCCTGCGGGGCGCCGCCCGCTCCTGCTCCTGCTGCCGCGCCGCCCGTTCCGGCGGTGGCTGCAGCGGCAGCGGCCTTGCGGCCGGCCTTCTCGGCGTGCTGCCGGGCGAGCTGAGCGCCGGCGCCACCAGCGCGGTGAATCGATTCTCCGTCCGTGCCCTCGGCCGCCCAGTGCACAAATTTGAACGTGGCGTACGGGCAGAGCAAAACCAGAACCATGATCACGATGCCCGCCATGACGTCAGCGAGCGCTCCGAGGCCGTCCTTGGCCTCGGTCTTGCCCATGGCGGCGATGCCGAGCACGAAGATGATGGTCATCAGCAGCTTGCTGACCACGAGGGTGGCCGTGGCTTCGATCCAGCCCCGGCGCCACCGGCGGGCGACCTCCCAGCCGCCACCCGCGCCAGCGAACACCGCGAGGGTGACCATGACCAGAATGCCCACTTTTCTGACCATCATGACGCACCAAAAGAGGAAGGCTCCGCAGGCGGCCCCGAGCCCGGCGAACGTCGCGACCAGCCAGCCCAGGCCGGACAGGGCCCCGATCTGGGACACCTTCACGATGCGGCGGACGGCAGTTTCGATGTTCAGGTGCGATGCGGCGAACAGGCCGTCGGACAAGGCATCGACGACTTCGATGGCGACCGTCGTCAGGGCGATGGCGCAGAAGGCGAACAAGACGCCCGACATGGTGCCGGTGAACGCCTGGGCAAGGGCCTGTCCGTCGCGTTTGACGGCGGCCCGGATGAGCTGCGCGCAGAACGTCCCGACCAGGATGACCAGGCCGATCGGCAGTAGCATCTCGTAGTTGTCGACGAACCATCCGGCCTGCAGATCGACCTTGGTGGTGGCGTTGACGGCCTTGGCGGCCAGGTCGGCTGCCGCGGCGGCGAGTTCGCCGGCGCTCTTGGCCATCCAGTCGCCGATGGCTTTGCCGGGATCGCTCGCGAAGTCGACGGCCTCACCGACAGTGCACAGCTTGTCCGCGAGAGGGAAGTCGCAGAAACCCAAGGAAGTTGGCCTCCTTACTTATCGGCGGGGTGGGTTTACTGCGTGACGCTGGGGGCGATGGCGGCCAGGCGGCAGTCGTGGCTGGGCCGGCACTGCACGGCGAGGGTCACGGCGCGCTCCTCGGCTCCACCGCCGCCCTTCTTCCACTCGATCTGCTGCCGCCCGTTGACGGTGACCACGTAGATGTACGCCTCGGTGATCGCGGAGGGGTCCTCGGCGAGCGCCTGCTTGAACGCGCCGGGGTAGTGGCCTTCGGCGACCGTGCCGGTGGCGTGCTGGTTCTGGTCGGCCATACGTGACCACAGCAGTGGGTCGGGTACCTGGCCGGAGACGGACGCCCAGTCGGCGTACTTGGTCTCCTTGGTCATCCACGCGCCCATGCCTGCCAGCTGCTGGTCACGGTCGGTATCGCGGGTGTCGTACGACCACAGCATTTGGGCTGCCGCCTTGGCGAAGGCGACCGGTTCACTGATCTGCGGGGGCCTGGGAACCGAACCCGACCCGGCCGCAGGCTTAGGGGCGGCCTCGGAAGGGGAGGAACTGCGCTCCTGGGACGGTGCGTTGGTGCTCTGGCTGCGCTCACTGCGGCCGGTGAACCACGCGGTGGTGGCGGCGATGATGAGCAGCACGGTGATGACCAGGGCGACGATCGCGACGCGCTTGTTGGCCGACCAGGTCACGCCGTACCCGGACAGGGAGGGGAATCGTCTCTGCATTAGTGGACCTGCGACCCCAGGCCGGAGAAGAACGCCACGATCCCGTTGGCGGCACCGAGGCCGAGCGCGGCGCCGGCCGCGACGACGGCACCCTTCTTTCCGTTGGCCTCGGCCTGGTGACCGCCGGTGTGGTGTCCCCAGGCCCACACACCGAGTGAGACGGCAAGGGCACCGACAACGGCGATGATCCCGAACATGTTGATCGAGTTGACGACGTTCTTCAGGACGGCCAGGCCGGGCAGTCCGCCGCCCTGGGGTGAGATGCCTGGGTCGTACGCGAGGAAGACAACGGCGCGGTCTGCAAGAGGTATGGGCATGGGTGTGGCAGGGCTCCTTGCGTGCGCGGGCCGGCCAGAGGCCGGCGAAAGAGAGGTGAAGGAAGGGGGGATCGGCGCGCGGGGCGCCAGAGGTGGGCCCGGCGGGGGCCGCCCGGGTGGTGTCCGGGCGGCGTGCGGCGTCAGAGGACGCGGCGCGCGGCGAGGATGTCCCAGTCCTTGATCGGAGTGATCCGGACGGGCTTGGATGTGCGTGGTGCCTCGATGACGAGGCCCTCACCCATGTACATCCCGACATGCTCGGGCCGGGCGGCGGTGCCGCGGCTGAAGATCAGGTCTCCGGGCTTGAGGCTTTTCGCCGAGACGGCCTTGCCCTCGTTGACCTGCGTGTACGTGGTGCGGGTGAGCTTGACGTCGGCGTGCGCGTACGCCTGCTGCATCAGCGAGCTGCAGTCGCAGCGCCCCATCGGGTCAGGGCCGTGGGAGTCGGTGCACGACCCACCCCACTGGTAGAGCGTGCCGAGCTGGTGCATGGCCCACTCGATGGCCGTGCGTGCCTTGGGGTCGGCATCCTTTGGGATCTTGTATCCCTTCGGGACGCTGCCCTCGGGGATCCGTCCGAAGGATGTCCCGTCCTTATCCGGTGTGCAGGTGCCGGCGCCGGACGCGGACTCCGTGTCCTTTGCGGGCTCGTCCTTGTCGGCGTTCGGGAACGTCTTGGCGATGGCCTTCTGCAGCGCGGTGGCGAGGTCCTCCCACTGCGCGTACGCGTCCGGGTAGCCAGATGCCTGGACAGCCTGTGCGGCCTGGGTGACCTTCATCTGCTGCCAGCCGTCGACCTTGAGCAGATGCTTGTAGAACTGCTCGGACGCGTACACCGGGTCACGGATCTGCTGTGCGGTGCCCCACCCCTGGCTGGGGCGCTGCTGGAAGAGGCCGAGGCTGTCCCGGTCTCCGTAGTTGAGGTTGCGCAGCCGCGACTCCTGCATCGCGGTGGCGATGGCGACGAACTGGCCCTTCTTGGGCACGTCGAGGCTCAGGCCGGTGGCCACGATGGTCTGTGCGTTGGGGATCTGCTCGGCCGGAAGGTCCAGGCCCTGGATGTGGATGTCCTTGCCGGAGGCACCGTCGAGGATCTTGGTGACTTCCTTGGTCACCTCGGCGGTGTCGAGGCCGGTCAGGCATCCGCTGAACGAAGCGGTGGTCGCGGCTTCACTGGAGGACGCCATCATCATGGCGGTGCCGGCGAGCAGCAGGGGGGAGAGGACGACGACGCCGATGCCGGCGGCTATGCCCTTCAATCCGGCCTGCCTCCCGGCAGACGGTCATGGGCCGGCGGACGGTGAGCGGGCAGGGGAGGGTAGAGCGATGTCACAAGCGAGGTCCTTGGTGAAGTCCCGGCGGCGCGTGCGTCGTTGAGGAAAGGGCGCGACGGCCGGGGTGGTGGGTAGATCGGGGCCCGGGTGCACTAGTGCGAGTTGCCGCTCGCACCGGTACGGGGCGTCGGGTCAGGTGTGCCAGGACATGGGAAATCTCCGTGAAGGCAGGGACGGGGATGTGCCATCGACGGTGTTCGTCGGGCAGTTCCAAAACAGTAAGGGCGGATCCCCGGTTGCCGAAATCGCCTCTGGCCGAGGCTCTATCTCGGGGTTTTCGGCGTCGATAGCGCTCAACCGGGGATCGTGCCCTACAGTTTTGGCTCCTCCCTCGCCTCCCCGCTGCGCGGACCGCGGAGCCTTCTTGCCCGCATTCGGTCCAACGGGTCTCATCCAGGCGAGCCGGAGCGTCTATCCCACGCCACCCGAACCGAATTGGGGTATCTCTTTGCCTTTTTCCCTGCACCAGGGCGACGCACTCGGCGTCCTCGCCGAGCTGCCGGACAACTGCGTCGACTCCGTGATCACCGACCCGCCGTACAACAGCGGCGGGCGGACGGCGAAGGAGAGGACCTCCCGGTCCGCGAAGCAGAAGTACACCTCCGCCGACGCCGGGCACGAGCTGCCGGACTTCACAGGCGAGAACATGGACCAGAGGAGCTACGGCTTCTGGCTGACCCAGATCATGACCGAGGCGCACCGGCTCACCAAGGTCGGCGGCACGGCGCTGCTGTTCACCGACTGGCGGCAGCTGCCCATCACCACGGATGCCATCCAGGCCGCCGGATGGCTCTGGCGCGGCGTGCTCGCCTGGCACAAGCCGCAGGCCAGGCCGCAGAAGGGACGCTTCACCCAGAACTGCGAATTCATCATCTGGGCCAGCAACGGACCGATCGACGCAGCGCGCAATCCCGTCTATCTGCCCGGCCTCTACAGCGCCTCGCAGCCCAGCGGCAAGGCTCGGCAGCACATCACACAGAAGCCCGTCTCCGTCATGCGTGAGCTGGTACAAATCGCTCCACCGGGAGGCACGGTGCTCGACTTCACCTGCGGATCCGGCTCGACCGGCGTCGCGGCCCTGCTGGAGGGCCGCGATTTCATCGGTGTCGAGAAGAGCAAGACCTATGCCGAGATCGCTGCCGACCGGCTCACCGAGGCGCAGCAACAGACCCTTACCCAGGATGACTTGACTCTCACGGTCTGAGGCATCTTCTGCTGAGGCGGCGCGCCTCGGAGCGCGCTCTGTATGTGCCCGCTCGTGCCGCGCGCAGAGTTATACCAGCCAAGTCCCGGTTACCGAAACCGGTGATTCTCCGGATGGTAGGAGCCGTAATTCACGCCCTATGGCTGCGGCTCAAGGAGGCCCCTTTTCGTGCCTGAATCCATAAACCCCCCGGACGACAGGGAGATGGAACCGGTCCGGCTTCCGGACTCCGACCTGGAAAGCATCGAGGCGAGCGTCCGCAAACTGCTGGACCAGTCCGCGGAGCAGGCCCGCCAGCTCGACAGCCTCGCCTCCGCGCCACCGCCTGCGGACTCGCCGTTCGGCGCCTTCGGGATGCCGGGCATGTCGGGGTTCGCGGGCCTGCCGTCTCCGGCAGCCCCGCCCGAGCCCCGCCCGATCCTTGAGCTGGAGGGCGAGGAGTACGAAGACGAACTGGACTCCTTGTCCGACTGGGTGGATGACTTCCTCGTCCGGGTCTACGGGGCGGAGGTCACGACCGCCGCCCCGTGGTGCGAGCAGTGGCAGGAACACGCTGATGTCGTCGCCTGGCTCCACGCACTATGGCTCGCTTACCAGCAGCACAAGGACCCGGAGGCGGGGCCGGCCGGTCTGTTCGTCTGGCACCGGGACTTTCTCACCCACGCCATGGCCACCGTGCGGGCGGCCGGCGGTCCGCTGTCCGCGTGCATGACCGACCCGGACCGGCCCGCGCACCGCCTGCTGCCCGGCCCGCCGCCTTCGAACCGGACCACCACCACGACCGAGGAGCCCGAGGAGCCCGAGGAGAACAGCGAACTCGGCCAGGCCGACGGATGACGGGCCGCGAGGACCGGCCGGCCTTCGGCCTCTCCTTCGACCCCCGCGCCCTGACCGACCTGCTCCAAGCCCCATGCGACATCCGGGACCTGGCCCTCGCCCAGCTCCAGGACGTGGTCGACGCACGCCTCTTCGGCACCAAGCTCACCCGCGATCTCGTCGGATGCCGCAAGGTCTACGTCGATCACCGCAACGCCTGGCGCATCGTCTACGCCCAGCGGCCGGCGCCCGCGAATTCCACGCACACCACCGAGATCCACGTCGTGGCCGTACGTCCGCGCGAGGCCCACGACGTGTACGACACCGCCCGTGCCCGCCTGGGCATCAGGCGGCGCCCGCTCGGAGAGCGCCCCCATGCCGCTCGCACCCGCTCACCGCAGCTGACCACGCGGCAGCCCGTACCCAAGCCCGGTCCACCGCCCTATGCGGTGCCCGGCCTTCCCCGCCCCGCCTCCCCACCCCTGAAGGGCCCTGTTCGTTGACGCAGTTCCCCACCCTGATCGACCAGATCGCCGCCGCCGTACTGGCGCCGGCCGAGGTCACCGAGAACCCGCAGCACCGCGCCATCCTCAACGTGTTCGTCGAGATCCAGGAACTCGACTGGCAGCTCGCCGAGCTGGCCGCCGCCGACCTGCCCGGGGTCAGCGCCGGCGAGCAGCTGGACACGCTGACCGACCTGCTCGTCGAGCGCATGGCAGCGGGGGCCGAGCTGAGCGCACTGCTGTCCACCTCCTGCTGCTGCGCCGCCGCGTTCGAGCCCGACCCGCCGGGCGAGTACGACCCGGCGGAGGACGACGAGCCCGACTTCGACCCGGACTTCGAGGGCTTCGACGACTTCGAGGACCTGGAGGGCATGGAGGGCATGGACGAATTCGACGACCTCCACGAGGAGGCGGTCGAGGACTTCCTGTCCTGTCCCAGTCGCCCGCAGACCATCGTCCACGCCTGCCTCGATGTCTTCGACGCCCACGGCTCCCCGGAGTACGTCAGCTCCGCGGAGCTGGTCGAGCGCCTGCGTGAACTGCCCGGTCACGCCGATGCGCGCTGGCGCTACTCCGACCTCAACGCTCTGCGGCTGTCCCTGATCCTGCGGCGCTCCCACGGAGTCCAGTCCCACAGGCCGCGGGCGGCCGACGGCAGCCGCTACCGGGCGTTCCGGCGCGCGGACCTGCTGGGCGCCCTCGCGGACTGACCCTGCTGACGCACCCCGCCCTTGCGCAGACCCGCCTGGTGACGGCGGCGGACGGGGACCTGGTCGCCGCCTTCCACGAGCAGTGCTCCGAGGCGAACCTGCTGCGCCGCTGGGGCCGGACTCGCCTCCTGCCCCGTGACTTGACACGGCTGCTCGACCAGGCCAGATGCTGGATCGGGCTCGGCGCCGACGGGCGGCCACTGGCCCTCGTCTGCGTCGGGCCCGTCAGCCGGGAGCCAGGCGTCGCCGACCTCGGACTGCAAGTCGCCGACGACCGGCACCGTCAGGGCATCGGCACGGCCCTTGCCTGGCAGGCATCGGCCGTCGCCCGCGCGCGCGGAGCGCACACCCTCGCCGCGTTCACGCAGGCGTCCAACACAGCGATGCTCCGCCTCATGGACAGGCTGGGCCCGACCCGGCACACCCGCGACGGCGCGTACGTCGAGGTCCGCGTCGCTCTGGACGCGTCTGCTCCGGATCCAGAAATCCCTCCGCCATGACCTCATCCCCTTCCGACCGGCTCACCCGGACCGCCCTCGATCACCGGATCGAGACCGCAATGGGCCGGAGCGTCGAGGAACTGCGGCAGCACCGCGACGACGGTCTCCTCGACGCACCGCACGCCGCCTTGGCAGATGCTCACCGCGACCTCGTGGCGGCCGAGCGGGACGTCGGCTTCTACCGCGTCCGGCTCGCCCGCCTCGCCTCCAGCGATCTGCCCGTGGACCAGGCACTGTTCGCCCGGATCGACCGCACCCTCGACCAGCTGGCCCAGGCCGCCCGCCTACGAGAGGCGAAGCAGACCACTGCCGCCGCCGCTCTGGAGCCGATCGAGGCCGGCGCTCTGCGGCAGGTGCCCCGACAGATCCCGACCAAGGACGTCGCGGCCCTGCTGGCCATCGCCCAGGGCGCCAAGCTCCACGAACACCTCGTCACCCACCGGCTGGCCGTGGCGACGCCCACGCGCACCCGTATTTCCTACACCCAGCTGCAGCGCCTGGAGGCGCACGGCCTCGTGGAGCGCGACAGCTCGCACCCGATGCAAGCCGGACAGCCCGTCACCCTCACCGACGCCGGCCGAGCCGCCCTGACCGCTCCCCGCCGCGCCGGCCCACCCAGTGCCGCGCCCTCTCCGCCACCGGCCCTTCCAGCCATTTCCCGTCCCCGCCGCTGAACGGGCGCCGTGCACGCCACGCGCACGGCGCCCAGGCGTCATCGAACGAAAGCCACGATGCCCAGCTACGAACCCGACTTCCGTCTCGACGGATACGAAGCCGTCAACAACAACGTCGCCGAACAGTTCTGGGGGAGCATCGGCATCGAGCAGGACGACATGACCGTGCTCGCCGAGCACCACAGCGCGGACGGAGAGCACAGCTTCTTCGTCATGCACAACCGGGCCGTCACCTGGGGTATCCCCGGGGAACCCCAGATCGCCGCCCTGCACCTCAAGCGCGACCGGGCGACCCGCACCTTCCGTTTCGCCACCGAGATGCTGCCGCTGCCGTCCATGGCGCAGTCCTGGCTCGTCGCCCGCGGCTGCCCCGAGGAGGAGATCCTCCTGCCCGACGGTATGGGCACCGCCCCCGCGAACGACGCCACCCGCGCGCTGGAGAAGCGTCTGCGCAGTGACGGCGACCACTTCGCGCTGCTCACCAGCTACACGTACGACAGCGAGCCGATCGAGACCACCGTGCTGCTGCGGGCCCTCGACGAGAAGGCGGCGCTGCCCTTCCGCGTGCTGCTGGAAGAAGTCGACAGCGACGCATGGACACACACGCTGCGCGAAGGCGGCTTCCAGACGTTCGAGGCCGCCACCCAGTGGTGGGAAGCGCACTGGAGGGGCGACAAGCCGCCGCTGCCCGCAGCCTCACCTGCGGCCCGGCACACCACTGTTGCGGCTACCGGCGTGCCGGCCCGCCCCGCACCGCCGCGCGGACCGAGCCGCTGAACTCCCCTCAGCGCACACCCCTTTCTCTCTTCGAGACCGACAGAATGCCGCGAAATGCGTGTGAGGCGGCGCGGAACATAGCACGCAATCCCCGGTTACCGAAACCGGGGATTCTGCGGACTCTTGTTATCAGCCCGTACGGCATCCGCCTGGGGCTATTTTCGCATCCCCTCTCCATCGCCAGTTAGGACAAACTCCGTGCGCATTACTCGCGTTGCCGCTGCCGCAGCGGTCTGTGCGGCACTCGCGCTGCCCGCCGTCACCGCTACGGCCGCCAACGCCGCAGCTCCGGGCGCCGTCGCTGCCTCCACCTCGTGCCACAAGGCAGACCCGTACAAGGTGCACGGGACCAGCGCGGTCACCATCCGCTCGAAGGCGTCGTCGAAATCGACTGCCGTCGGAGTCCTCTACCGGACCCACAAGTTCACCGTCCACAAGAAGACCAAGACCGGCTCGTGGGTCTACATCACGGACAAGAAGACCGGCGTAACGGGCTGGGTGTCCGGCACGTACGTCTACCGGACCGTCTACATGTGCCTGGACTAACCAGCCGCGCCCCAATTTCCCATTCCTGCACCGGAATCCTCGAAATGAAGGGAGCCACGCTGTGCCCGACACCAGCGAAGACGTGATGAGCGTCCTCACCGAGCGCATCGAAGACCGATTCCAGATGCCGATCGCCGACCTGCGCCGGGCGGTTGAGGCGGCACCGCAGGCCAACCCCGAGGCCACCACCCTCGTGCACTGGCACGGCCTGCTCACCGAAACGCAGCAGGCACTCGACACCGCGGAAGACGCGCTCGTCGAGGCCCTGGGCACCCAGCCGGCCGACGTACTCGACGATCCCGTCATGGAGCTGGCCCACCAGGTCAACTCCGCTGTCGCCTCCCGCGACGGCCGCGCCATGGTCGTGAACTACCTCCTCGACCCCAACGCACCCGGCAAGCGAGGCCCCGGCACGTGGCGCGGCGCGTCCCCCGCCACCCGCCGTGCTCCGGCCCTGCCCACCTCCCCGCCCACACTGCCCAGCGCGCGGAACACGACAGCGCGAGGGACAGCACGGTGAGCGTCATCGACAAATCGACCAGCCGCGATGCGGCACTGCAGGAAGCGTTCGGCACCGAAGTAGACGCGCTGTACGCGCAGTCAGCCTGCGGTGAGGCGAATGCCGCACTCCAGTGCGCACTGGAGCTGCGGAGCTTCCTCGCCGTCGCCGAGGAGCACCTGGAACGGGTGCACAACATCGCCGAGTCCGACTGCCAGATGGGCGAGCTGTCCAGCGACGACTTGCACCGTCACGACCAGTGGATTGAGGCCGCTGAGGCCAACTGCGACCTCTATGGATCCGCCCTCGACGAGCTGCTCCTCACCATGCCGCCGCCGAGCCACCCGAACGTTCCGCGCGCCGGGCCGCGACCCAAGGTCACCGCCACAGCGCCACCCGCCCCGCCCGGACCCCGAGCCGGGGCGGTGCAGGCCCGACGCCCCTGAAAGCCACACCGATTGCCCCAGCCAGACGACCCCGCCCACGCCGTTTCCCAGATCCTCGCCCAGCGCATCGAGGCGCTGTACGGACAGCCGCTCGCTGAACTCGAAGCCCTCGCCGACGCCCCCGAGAGCACCCTGCTCGCCGCCCTGACCGGCAACCACAGCGCCCTGGCCTTCGCCGAACGCAACATCGCCTTCCAGCTGGAACGCCTGCGCGAACTCACCTCCCCCGACAGGGAGATCGGCCAGTTCGACGCCGGCCACATCCTCGACTGCGCCCGCCGCATCGCGGAGTCCGTCGCCACCCGCGACGCCTACGCCAAGAGCACCGGCGCCGTCCTGGGCGGCCTGCGCCGCGCCACGGCCCCGGACACCCAACCCCCGGCTCCGCCCGTGCCCGCAGCCCCGACGGCCGCCGCCTCCCGCACCCGCTGATCCACTCGTACCGCTTGAGGAGCCCCTTCCTTGGCCACCACCGCGCCGCCCCCCTCCGCATCGCACGACCTCTCCGGCGTCACCAAGACCCTGGATCTCCTCGCCCCGCGCTGGAGCGTGTGGGTGCTGATGACCCTCTCCTCGCAGACACTGCGCTACGCCGAGATCAAGCCCCGGCTCCCGTGGCTCGCGGACGGCCAGCTCCACCCCCGGCTGCGCCACCTCACCAGCGCCGGCGTGGTCGAGCGCACGGAGTACGCCCCACGCCACGTCACTTACGGCCTCACCAGCCGCGGCGCTGCTCTGATGCCGGTCCTCGCCACGATCGCGTCCTGGGGCGACACGTATCTGGAGAAGGACACGGTCGCCAACAAGACCACCGGCGAGATAGAGCCCGAGCGGATCCCGCCGGCCCAGAACATCGACGACGCGCTCGCCCTGATCGCGCCGCGGCACGCCACCCCGATCCTGTGGTCCCTGCAGGCCCGGGGCAGCGCGACCGCCAAGACCCTGGCCACCGAAGCCATGCCCGGCTACGGGCTGACCGCCGTCTACAAGCCGCTGGAGCGACTTGCCGCCGACGGCCTCATCACGGCCAGCGGCTCCGGCGACTACCAGCTGTCCGCCAGCGGCCGGGCACTTTCCCCCGTCTTCCAGGCGATCTCCGCCTGGGCCGCCGCCCCGCCCGCCGAGACCGATGCCCGCCGACCTCGGGGGCAGGGCCCGGCCCCGTCGCAGAACCGTTCCGGCCCCTGGGCGACCACCCCGTCGCGGCGTACGACACCCGCAGCTCCCGCAGTACGGTCCGCCGGCCCCGCCCTGACCACCACGGCCTCGGACAGCCCGGCGTGGAAAACGGGCGACCTCTTCTCCCACCAGATACCCGCCCGTCCGGTCTCCCCGACAGGAGGCCCGCGCCGATGACCCGCGCCCTGCACGACAGCCTCCTGAGCGAACGCCGCGCCATTCGGACCCTCACCCTGCCTGGCCTGATACGCCTGATCACCGAGATCGACGACAACGGGCCCATCAGCCACCGGCGCGGCAGCCTGCAAGGTGCCTTCGGCGACCTCACTCCCGGGCAACTGCGCCACGCCATCGACACCGCCCGCGCCCTCCACCTGGTCCACTCCGACGAAACGACCCCCGACCGCTACCGGCTCACCGAGAGCGGCGAGGCCCTCGCCGAGGTCTACGACACCGCGGCCCGCTGGGCCCGCGCCCGCCAATTCCCCGCCGTCACCGTCGACTTCGTCACCCGGGTTCAGCACACCCTCCAGCTGCACAGCCGCGACCCGCACCCGAGCGGGCCGTCGCCGGAGCCATCGGCACCTCGCAATGCCCTGACCGACTGGCTGCAGTCCAACCCCCGCGCCCTGGATCACGCCGACGCCCGCTCCTCTCAGGAGCCGGCGGAAGGCGGGCGCGCTGCGTGAGAACCCGTGTCGGACCGCGGCATGCCCGCCGCCCGGTCCCCACCCTGCTGCGCGGCATCTACCTGCCCCGCAGCATGGACGCCGGCGCGTTCGCCATGACCACGTACGGCATCCCCCTGCTGGTGCTCGCCACCACAAACTCCGCCGCACTGACCGGTCTCGCGTTCGCGCTGGAGTGGATCCCGCGCCTCGGCGCTTTCGCTCTCGCCGGGGCGATGACCGACCGCTACGGCACCACCCGCGTCTTCCGCCTCGCCTCCGGGTCACGAGCAGTCGTCGTCCTGGCCGCCGCGCTGGCCCTGCCCGAACTACAGGGCGGTCTCAGCACCACCATCACGGTCATGGCGCTCGCCGCCCTGACCGGCGTGCTCACAGAGTTCTCCTACATCGCCGCCGAAACCGCGGGCGGCGTGGCCAGCCGCGCGGCCGGCGAGCGTGCCCACCGCGTGCAGTCCGTACTGCTCGGCATCGACCAGGTCGGCACCCTGGCCGGCCCCGCACTCGCCGGCCTGCTCCTGGAGCAGGCCGGGGCATCCGGGATGCTGACCACGATCGCCGCTTTCTCCCTCCTCGCCTGCGCGTTCGCCCCCCGGCAACCCGCCCAGCAGCGCACCACTGCTCCGGAGCCCATCCTCAAAGGGCTCCACACCGGCTGGACAACGCTCAAGTCGCTCCCCGCGCTGGCCTGGCTGATCACCGGGCTTACCTTGTCGAACCTGGCAGTCGGCCTCCTCCAGGCCGCGGCCCCGGTCATCGTGGTCAAGCAGCTCGGACACTCCAGCGCCGACGTGGGTGTGATCTGGTCCGTAGCCGCCGCAGCAACACTGGTCACGGTCGCCGTCTGCCGACGCGCCATCGACCGGTGGGGCCTATGGCCGGTCGGTGCTCTCTCCGCCTCCATCGCCGCCAGCGCCTGCCTGGCCGTCTCACTGACCCACACCTACACCGCGTACCTCGTGCTGATCGCGGTGCTCATGGCCGGCGAGGGCGGCATGACCGTCGTACTGCGCACCCTGCGCTCCCACCTCATCCCCGCCGAGGTGTTCGGCAGCACCCTCTCGTTGACGATCCTCGTCCTCCTGCTGCCCTTTCCGGTGGCCGGCGTCCTCATTGCCGCTGTGCCACCCACCCTGCTCGGCCACGTGATCATCGGCTGCGCCGTTCTGCAGGCCCTCGGCCTGTTCATCGCCTTCGCGCGCCTGCGCACCCTTCCCGGCCTGCGCGCCTCCCTCGCCTGACCGGCCGCCCCACCGTTCACCTTGGAGACCTATCCGATGCCCACGACCGACGCCACGGCGACCCAGACCGTACTGCCGGTGTTTCGTCCCTCGCTTCGCGCCGGCTCCCGGCCCACGCTCACCGACCAGTTCCTGGCCTTCGACTGCGAGCACCCCTACGTCTACCGGGCCCTGGAGCGGCTGACCGCCGAGCGGATAGCCGCCGGCGCCACCCGCATCGGGCTCAAGGGCCTCTTCGAAGAACTGCGGTGGCGGCTGCCCCAGGGCGTGCGCGGCCTCAACAACAACTACACCGCGTTCTACGCCCGCAAGTTGATCGAGGACCACCCCCACTGGGCTCCCGCCTTCGAGCTGCGCCGCCGCCGCACCCCCTGAACTCCTGCGCGTCATCTCTCAACTACGCCTCAGCTCATCCACTTTGGAGTGCCTCCATGCCCTCTCGCACCATCCTCGTCACGACGACCTCCGGATCGGAGGCGCAGGCGTACCGCGGCTACTGTCTCGAAAGCGTCGCCGCGTCCTACGACATCGTGCTGATCACCCCCGGCGAGCCCACGTGGGAAAAGGAATTCATCAGCGACTTCGAGATCGCCGACCCCGACGACGCCGAGGCGCTCGCCCAGGCCGGTCGGGCCCTGGCCGACCGCCACCAGCTGGCTGGCGTGGCGACGTGGACCGAGTGGTACCTCACCCAGACCGCCCGCCTCGCACGCCGGCTCGGCCTGCCCACGAACAGCCCGGAGGTGATGGAGGCAGCCCGCAACAAGGCCACCGCCCGCACCTTGTTCGCCCGGCACGGAGTCCCCTCGGCCTCCTCCATGACCGCACGCACACTGCTGGAGGCAGCGCTTGCCGCCGAGACCATCGGCTACCCCATCGTCCTTAAGCCCGCTGCCCGCGCCGCCAGCATCGGCGTCATCCGCGTGGACCGCGTGGAGGAACTGCCCGCCGGCTTCGAGTTCGCCTCGGCGGGAGCGCGCGACGGTATCGAAAGCACCCACGTCCTGGTGGAGGAATTCCTCGACGGCCCGGAAGTGAGCGTCGAGTGCGTCACTTACCGCGGCCACACCACCGCGGTCGCCGTCACCCGCAAGACCCTCGGCGACCCGCCGTTCTTCGAAGAGGTCGCCCACTGCGTCGACGCGGCCGACCCACTGCTCGCCCAGGTCGCCCCCGTCGCGGCGGCAGCCGTCAAGGCGCTCGGCATCACCGACGGCGTCCAGCACGTCGAGATGCGCCTGGTGAACGGGCGCCCGCGCCTGGTCGAGGTCAACGCCCGCCTGGGCGGCGACATGATCGGCCACCTCGTGCGCCTGGCCACCGGCGTCGACCTCCCCCGCGCCGCCGCTGACGTGGCCTGCGGACTGGCTCCCGACCTCACTTCGACACGCAGCCGGGCGGCGGCGATCCGGCTGGTCTACCCCGCCTACTCCGGCACCCTCACCGAGCGCCGTCTCGACGACACATTCCCCTGGCTCGAGCGCGTCAGCTTCCAGCGGGAAGTCGGCGACCTCCTCGTCCTGCCGCAGGACGGCGGCGACATGTTCACCGCCCGCATCGGCTACCTGATCACCACCGGCGCCAACGCCGCAGACGCGCAGGCACGCTCCACCGAGGCGTACCGGCACCTGGCCGTCCAGGTCACCCCCGCCTAGAGCCTCCCCGCGCGCCCGCCCCGACCCTCCCGGATGTCCAATTGACCGATCCCGATCCCGACCTCGACATCGACGGCGATGTCTACGTCTTCCCCCGCTACCTGGCCGGCACCACCGGCATCGGCGACCCCGCCCTTGAGCCCTTGATGCAGCTCGACTGGGAGCTGACCCACGACGACCTCGGCAACGCCTACCTCAACGCCCCCGACCACAAGGTCCGTCTCGGCTTCCTGCCCGAAGGCGACGACGACGGACTGTGGCGTATCAACGCCTACGTGGATCGCTTCGGGCCGCCCGCCTGGGGCGTCAGCTTCAACGACAGCTGCCCCACCGAGTTCGTCACCGCCTTCACCACGGCCCTGGCACAGGCATACCAGGACGGGACCGAGCACTACCTCGCCCAGCCCGACCCCACGGACCCCGAACTCGCCGCCTTCAACGCGGTCGCCCCTCTGATCAACCGCGGCTGGCAGATCCAGCATCCACGGTGGGGTGTGATGGAACTGCAGACCCCGGACGGGATGGCCGGCCTGGAATACGCCACCGGCCGGCTCGACGCGGAGAGGGAACTCACCACGCTGGAGGCCCGCTGGTACATGTGGGGCGGCCCGAAGAACGGATACGCCCGCTGGTACGCCACCGCCTCCACCAACACCCCGACGCCGCTGGTGAAGGCCATCACCCAGAGCGTGTCCGACACCGCACCGCTGCCGCGCTGGAAGGACTTCCTGTCGCGCGGACTGCGTGATCACGCCCAGCTCGTGCCCGTCACACCGCCGCCGCCCCCGGTGCCCACACCCCTCGACGTCCACCGCACCGCGCCGAGACGGCGTCCCGCGCTCACCACGCGCAGCGTCCCGCGCTGGAGCACCACCACGACCCCTTCAGCGCTCCTGCCCGCCCGTCCCTCCAGCCCGCGCCGCTGACTGCCAGATCGCCCCCTTTGCCTGTGAGGTCATGTGCCCCTTCACGCACAGCAGTTCTTCGATGACGTCCTCGAACTGCCCTTCTACCAGTACGCCATCGTCGGCGACGCCCTGTACGCAGCCCCGCAGCCAAACTCGGAGCTGCGGCTGTGCATCGGATTCGCCCCGCCCATCCGCCACGGCGAGTACGACGGACTGCGCCTGCGTGTTGTCCACCCCGAGCAGGGTGTCCTCGACACCGCGATCCTTCGCTTCGCCGACCACGGCACCTTTGAACGCCGCGACACCGCCCGCGGGCTCGTGGCCGGCCGCGACGGCTACGCCGTCATCCGGGACTGGCACGCAAACAGCAGCCAGCCGCCGTGGCACGGCGCGGACGGCACGGGGCTGCGCACCGCGATCGAGCAGTACGCCCACGTCTGGTTCCCGGAGCCTGTGTCCCGACCGCCAGCCCGACCGGTCGCCCAGCCCACACCCACCACCGTGTTTTCGCCCCGCAGCCGCTGACCACCTACCGCGCCACGGAGTTCCGGATGTCCCCGCCCCGATGGTTCCCCTCGCACCGACAGCCACCGTCGGCCACCGCGGTCTCTGGCCCGCCTCCGCCGTCGGGCCCGAACGGATTCTGGATCACGGATCCTGCGTTCCGTGATCGGCTGCACAGCGCGACGCTGACCCTCCTCGACATCGTCGAGGACCGTCTGAACGATGACGACGTCCCGCTTACCGAAGTCCTCGGCGGTGCCCGCGACCACGCCGAGCACATGCTCGGTGTCCCCAGCACCTACGGCGTCCTGGTCGAAGCCGAGGCCGCAGCGCAGATCGTGCAGGCCGCCGGCATCGACGCCGGCTCCCCCTTCGGTCTGGCCATCGCCCAGGGCCTGTCCGGCATCGAGCAGCTGCCCGTACAGCAGCAACAGCAGCTCGTCCGTGCCGCAGCCCGCAGATACGCGATCACCGCGCCTTCCCGTTCACCGGCCGCCCCGGCGACAGCACCTCCGCGTCCGGCGCCTGGCCGCTCCCGCTGAATCACCACCCTGCTCCATCAACCGCACGCGTTCCCTTGGAGAGTCCCTACTTGCGCATCCGCTCCGTTCTCACCCTTCCAGCTGCTGTGGCCGTCGCCGCCACCATGACCGGCAGCCTGTCCTGGGCGCCGACCGCCTCGGCCCAGAGCCCCGAGCCCACCCCGTCCGCTTCCGCGTCCTCGACTCCGAAGAGCGCGGCCGAGACGGAGTCCGGCGGTGTGGCCATCCTGAAGAAGGACCCCGGCGGCGACGTCCTCGCCGGGGCGGCCTTCACTCTCTTCGACTCCGCGGGGAAGGAGGCCGCCAGCGGCAAGACCAACGCCCAGGGACAGCTCGCCCTGCAGGACCTCGCTCCCGGGATCTACCGTCTCAAGGAGACCTCCAGCGGCAGCCCGTTGCATGACACTGTCGACGACCAGGACGTGATCGTCACTCCCGGCGCCGACACGCCCCTGACGATCGTGGATCCGTTCAAGGACGCCTCGGTCCTGCTGAAGGCCAAGGACGACAAGACCGGCAAGCTGCTGGCCGGGTCCACGGTCAACATCGGCAGCGGCGACAAGACCCTCCTGACGCTGACCACCGGCTCCGACGGCACGGCAAGCGGCAAGCTGCCCCTCAATTCCCGTACCAGCGGCGACTTCTGGGTCAAGCAAGTCAAGGCGCCCGACGGCTACGAGATCTACAAGCCGTCGAAGGCGTTCAAGGCCAAGCCGGGCGATCCCGTGACGGTGACCGTCACCAACGCCAAGACCGCCACCACCCCGCCGCCCGAAGAGAAGCCCACCGACAAGCCGAGCGACAAGCCCACCGACAAGCCGAGTGACCGGCCCACGCCGGACAAGCCCGGCAAGGACGAGGACACCCCGGCCCCGTCGGCTTCGGCTTCGGCCACGGACACCCCGACCACCGACGAGACCGCGTCGAGCAACGCGGCCCCCACCCCTGCGGGCTCGCTCGCGCACACCGGCGCGGACGCCACCCCGTGGATGATCGGCGGCGCCGGAGTGCTGATCGCCGCCGGCGGAGGCGCCCTCTACGCGGCCCGCCGACGTCGTACGGACGACTCCACCGACGAAAATTAACCTGCCCGCCCACATCGCTGAAGGCCCCCGGATTCCATGATTTCGGGGGCTTTTGCGTGGGCGCGTGGGGTGGACAGCCCGATCGAGTCGGTTCCCGTAGCGGGACGCTGCTGAGATGCCGCGCACGGCTGGCACGGACGCGACATCTCCCTGTTGTTCAGGTCAGCACGAGGAGACAGACATGTGGACCAGGTGGAGGAGTTCGCGGACCAGCCCGCCGGCCAACGTGGTGGTAGCGGCGTAGAGCGCTGCTTGCCCAAGGCCCACGACAAGACGGTGGCGGGCGCGTCGCCGCTTCGGGGCGGGGCGGTGCGTACGGTGGGACATGACGGTCTCCGTTCAGGGGATGTGTCGGCTGCCCCCGCACCGCGTGTTCCTGGCAGGGATACGGTGCGGGGCGCAGTTTCTGCTGGACCCAAGCCTTACGGGTGACGTGTGCTGAACGCAGCTTTCAGGGTTCGAATTTCGATGTAAGTTCGGCCCCATGAAAGGCGATCAGGCCACCACGTGGACCGAGGGAACGTCGGCCGACCTGGTCGCCGACGCGCTCGCGATGGGTGTGAAAGCCAGTCCCAGAATGGTGACCTCCTGGGTCGAGGACGGCATGCTCGCCAACCCCGAACCGCGCAAGACCAGCGCGCACGGCAGCGATCCGCGGATCTTCCCGCCCGAGCAACGCGAGCTGTTCACCAGACTTCTTGAGGCCCGGGAGCGCTCCCCCCTGGGGCGCATCCCGCAGCGCGCTCTAATCCGCGTCGTGCTGTTCCTGTGGCTGATCGACGACACGATCGTGCCCACCCCGCAGGCGCGCCGAGCCTGGCGTACCCATGCACGCGCCGCCGGGCAGACGACCGCCGTTCGACGAGGCCAGAACGTTCGCACCCTGGTTGAGCAACTTGCCCACCCCTCAGCCACCCATAAGCAACGGCGCGCCGCCCAGCTCGTCATCGAGGAGGGCGAGCGGACCGGGAGGATCGACATCAACAGACTGACCTGGGTCCTCACGGAGCTGAACTCGCCCTGGTCGACTCAGCCGGGTATGCCGAGGATCGAACGAGCGCTTCCTGGCCCATTCGGGCCGATCTCTGTCCAGCACCACATCGCCATGTGGAAGGCCCGCCAGCAAACCTTCCGCAGCCTCCGGCACGAGGAGATCGACGAGACCGAACTCGACCGAGTACGCACCGTATACAGGCCGAGTTGGGCCGACTACCAGGCCAGCCGGCCCGCCATGGCAACCATAGGTGCAGGAGAGTTTGCGGCGTACTTCGCAGAGCCCGACACGATGGAAGGTCACGCGATCGAGGCGGTCGATGCCTTCGTGGGAACTCTCGCCGGAGAACTCGGACTGATCGAAGCCGCCTCCCATGCCACAGAGTCGGCACGTCTCAGACTGGCGCACTGACGGTCCCCGAGGCCGCGCTCCACCGCAATCGCCGCCGCCCGGCTGTCCCACGACCCCCACCTGGGCGTCTCGGTGGCCGTTGACAGACGACGGCCGGAGCATAGGAGGGATGGTCTCGTTGACAGATTCCCGGGCTGTTGGGCAGGGGCTTCATGGTGGGTTCGGGTGGAAGTTGTCGGAATCGGCTTGGTGGACGGTGGGCGGTGCCTTCAGGTCCCCAGCCCGCCCTGCTGCCCCGCATCCCCGCCCACGAGGGGCGGCCGTTCGTCCATATGAATAGACACGCGGCACCGAACATGCGAGCCCACCAGTCCCAGGGCCGTACTAAGAGCGCCCTGGCGACCATAGAAGCGATGGCACGCTGAGGGCCCAACTTGCTGAAATCCCGGGAGATCACCTTATGAACGCCACCCCCGCCGCCGACGCCCAGGGAGCCGAAACAGCCGGGCAACGTACCGGCGGCTGTCTGTGCGGCCGTATCCGTTTCACCACCCGAGGTCCAGCTGTCTTCCCCCACACCTGTGCCTGCCGCCACTGTCAAAAGCTTGGCGGTACACCGGTGATGTGGTGGGTGGGATTCCAGACGGTCACCTGGACCGGTGAAGGCGGAGAGCCGACCTGGTACGAGACCTTCGAAGGCGAGGCGAAACGCGGCTTCTGTCCGACCTGCGGCAGCAGCCTCGCGGCGATCGATAGCGACATCCCGGAGATTGGCATCAACGCCACCGCTCTCGACGACACCAGCGGCCCAGACCTCGTGCCGATCCACGTGTCCTTCCGAGATAACGCTGTTCACTGGCTGCCCCCGGTGCCGGAGACCGAGCACAGCACGGCCGGTTGACCAACCGTTCACTGGCCGGCAACGTCATCCGCTCCGGCTGCGGCGTTCAGGCCGTGGGGGACGAGGAACTGGTGTGCGCCGCGCAGTGTCGTGCGCAGCTTGCGTTGCGTCGAGCGACTGTCGAGGCGGATGTCGAGGGGCCCGGGAAGGGTGCTGTCGGCCCGTAGGCCAGTGGGCAGTCGCGATGCGTCGAGTCCGTCGCGTCGGGCGATGAGCACGCCCAGTTCGTGTCGGCTGAGAGCCTGGTTCCCGCCGAGGTGGTGGACGCCGGTTGCGCCGCCCGACGCGAGTTCGAGGAGCGCTGCGGCCAGATCGCTCGCGTGGACCGGGCATCGGACGTCGTCTGTGAAGAGGACGCCGTCGCGGGTGCCGGCGGCCAGTTCGTGGACGGCGCGTTCGTGCTCGGACTGTCCGTCGCCGATGATCAGCGAGGTGCGGGCCACGGCGGCGTCCGGATGGAGCAGAAGCACCGTCTCCGCGGCGGCCTTCGCCGCCCCGTACGGGGTGATGGGGTCGGGCCTGCAGTGTTCGTCGTAGGGGGCAGGGCGCTTGCCGGAAAAGACGGCGTCGGTGGAGACCTGGATCATTCTGATTCCGGCCTTCGCCGCGGCGATTGCGAGACGGACGGGTCCCTCGGCTGTGACTGCCCAGTCGGCCCCGCCACTCGATGCATTAACGATGACGCGAGGGTTCACCTCGGCCACGACCGCTTCCACGCTCCCTGGATCTCGCAGGTCGAGGCTGCGCCAAGTAACCCCTGGAACACTGCCGGGCCTGGTCGCATAGGTCGCGGCCGTCGGGCGTCCCACCGATACAGCCTGCCGAACCAGCTCGGTGCCCAGGAACCCGGACCCACCCACGATCAGCAGCGTCATGAGGCGACACCCTAGACCCGTCACGGCCCGGTGATGGCGAGAACCTGGGTGGAAGCGTCGATGAGGGCCGTGTGCGGTTTTACGATGCGTGCCGCGGCGAGGGCCGCCTTGCCGCGGTACTCCGGCTGGCGGGCCCTCATGACCGGCTGCCTGGCGAACACCATGTCTAGATGATCAATGCCCACGGATGTCTGCGGAGGGGTTTGGGGTGAGCGGCGGCGGAAGCCGCCGCAAGACGGCCACAGGCGGCGGGCTGCCAGCTCTGGTTGCCGAGGTTGCAGCGGGCGGTCAGGCGGCAGAGGTCATGTCGGCTGCACGCAGCTTCCCTTGTCAGTGACACCAGCGACAATTCTCTTCGACAGCGCTGGCGGGGCAGGGGGATGCACACGCATGCAGACAGATGACTTCTTTCGCAACAGGCCCGATGAACACGTGGACTGGCCCAACCACAGGCCAGGCGAATGGGTATGTCAGCTATGGGAACTGGATGTCAAGCAGATGGAGTCCCTGCGGTTCGGCCCCCTGCTCGATCACCCGGACCTGGAGGTAGCCGAGGCGCTGACCAGGCTGCTGCACGAGGACTTCGTCGCCCGGGGCACACGCCACGATGAACGTATGAAGGACGAGGAAGTCGTCCTCGCCGTCAAAGCGCACCGTGCTGTCCTCGAACGCCTGGGTCTTGAGCCGCCAAAGCTGCCCTTCCGCCATCACAGCGGCTTCTACGACTATTGGCGCAAGAACGACATGTCCGGGGGCGGCGGCTGGCAGGCGCGCCGCGGGTGCATCGAAGGGCTGCTCGGGCCGACCCTGCAGGCCCTGGAGGACCTGCAGGAGATCGAGTACGAACAGCGCTTCAAGAACGGCCCCCGCGGCACCTTCAAGAACCTCATCTTCGCCGCCGTGGGCCCGAAGCCGAAGATCGTGTTGCGGGACGCGGTGAACAACGACGTAGAGATCGTCCAGAACGCCAAGAACTGCCTCGTGTACAGCGACCCTCTGCCGGCCCAGGGCCTGACCTGGCGGCAGATGGTCACCTGGTGGCAGGCGAAGCACCTCCCCAACGCCGAGGAGCCGGAGGCCGCCGATGCCCTCTACCGCCGGCTGTACCGCTCGCTTGATTCCCTGCCGGAGCAGACGGTCCTGCGCACCTACTGCACCCGGTACGCCGAACCCGCCGGGTTCGACCTGCCAGCCCTCATCCCGCAGGTCTACCTGCACTACGACCCCTACACCCGCAAGAGTGGCGGACACAGCGGTGCCCTGCACCGCCAGCGCATGGACTTCCTGCTTCTGGCCCCTGACCGCTCCCGCATCGTGATCGAGGTCGACGGCGTCCACCACTACGGCACCAAGAACCCCATCGAGGTGGATAGCCGCAGCACCTACACCGCCTCGCCCAGGCTGCACTCGGAGATGGTCGCCGAGGACCGCCGACTGCGGCTGGCCGGCTATGAGATCTACCGCTTCGGCGGCTGGGAACTCACCCGGCCCGACAGCCCGCAGCTCATCTCCGACTTCTTCACCGAACTCCTCGCCCGGCACAAGAAGCCGACACCATAGCGGCGGCACGCTGCTTCAGTAGCCGGCCGTGTCCATGGCCTCCAGGTACTCGATCTGCCAGTCCTCGTATTGACCGAGATGAGCCGAGTAGCCACCCCACAGCAGGTGGGCCAGCTTGTGCAGTTCGTTCACCTGCTCATAGAAGTTGATGTTCTGCTGCACGGGCCGGGCGGGAGTCCGGCCGTTGCCGTGGCCGACCACGGCGTACCGGTAGGTCTCCCCTGATGCATCCTCGCTGTCCAGCCAGTGCAACTGAGTCCAGGACTCCGGATCGATGCGCTGTTCCACCTCGGGCAGGTCCAGCAGTGCCAGGTACCGGTTGAGGCAGTCCGCCAGCTTCTTGATGTTGTGCGTGCGTAGACGCTTATCCAATTGGTCGGGGCTGAGGTCCTCCTCTCCCGAGTAGCCCTCGCGCAGCGCGCACTGGGCGGCCTTGCGGATCAGCCACTTCAGCGACAGCTCGATGCTGTGCCGGTAGTTATAGAGAATCGGGAGGGGCAGCAGGTCGTCCGGGCCATGAGTGATCCAGTGGCGAGCGGCGGTCTCGGCCACTCGCAAATAGCCGCCCGCAAGAGCGAGATCGTCCTCGCTGGCACCTCCCCAGACGGCGATCTCGGCACTTGCCCATCGCGGCCGGGGCAAACTCAATCGGTCTCCTGCTTCCTCCATTCCGTCAGGATGGCAACCGCTCGCATCGACCACCACCACTTTTGGCGCCTGTCTCCGCAGCAGCTGGCCCGTGTGTCAGCTCGGACGGTTCGATCTGACAGCAGGCCCAGCTGTCGCGCGGTGCCGGAGACAGCATGCAGTTGCCTTCTCCGGCCAAGCTGTCGTGTGCGCTCTCGTCGTCGACTCGAATGGCTGGCAAGGCGACTGCATTTGTTGTCGAAGGACAGTTCTGTCCATTGACATCGAACTCAGTCGTTTTGCCATCGAACCGAGTCGTGTCGTGTCCCGGTGCGCCCGGAACCGAAGCTGCAACAGGAGGTGAAGTCTGGGACTGGGGGACAGATGCCTCGGCTTCGATTACTAACTCAGGGCAGCCACGAGCGGAGCCCACAGTGGATGCGACCGCTCCGGGACGACGAGGCGGGCATGCTTTCGGGCCCGTGTCATGACGACGTACAACAGTTTCGATCCGTTAGGGAACGGATCACCCTCGTAACCGTAGAACTCTTCCGAGCCGAGGAGCAGGATGGTCGTGTCGGCCTCGCGCCCCTTGGTCTGGTGAAGGTTCATGACTTGGATAGGGAAGCGGCGGGTGGTGTGCGAGCCCACGAGGATCTCGTCGCGCGCACGTAGTAGCTGGTCAGTAGCGGCTTCAATGTCGAGCTCGTCTCCTAGCGAGCGCAGCGTGGTGCGGGTCAATTGCGCGGCTTGAATCCAGGTCTCCTGACCGCGGTGCGTACCGATCCTGCGGTATGCATTCGTAACAACGTCGGCTAGTTGGTCGGGATGGCCTGCGGCGGCTCGCAGGTCTTTGGCCAACCGTTTAATTGCCCTGGCCAGAACGGGATTGTCGGAGAGGTTGAGTATCTGCCGGGCCAGCGGAGGCATCTTACTTCCGCCTTGTGTGGCCGAGACGTACACGGCGAGACTACGCAAAACGGGCGCCCTGTTCCCGAGGGCAAATTGCACCATGGCCAGTTGGGCGGGGAGAGCTTCGCCATACGCTTCGGTGAAACCCACCTGCTCATGGGCCAGGCCGTCGGCGGTCAGTGCGTCGGAGAGTTCAGTCGTCGCGGCGTTAGTGTGGGTGAAGATGCTGACCGTGTCGCCGTGGCTGCGTGCTTGGCGGGCGAGTTCCAGGACGTGGCGGTGACCGATCTCGTCCTCGATCCGGGTGATGGACAGCCGTCCTGCTTCAGCTGCTGCTCGGATAGCAGGGTTGCTGAAGTCTCGTCTGCGGGCGGCTTCAGCGGCTGCTGGAAGCATGCCGCTCGGGTCGCGGAAGCTGGCTGGCGGCAGGCGGACCTCGCTGGCGCCGGGCAGAGCCATTGCTGTACTGATGCGGGCGGTGGCGTCGACGCCCTTCTTGAACGTATAGATGCACTGGTTGGCATCACCCAGCAGAATCCTGCGCGCGGGCGGCGCGATCAGCTGGAGAAAGTCCCACTCGCGGGCGTCGGTGTCTTGGAATTCGTCGCAGATGACGATGCCGTACCGACTGCGGTAGTGGGCCCGGACTTTGGGGAGGGCAAGCAATTCGGTCGCGGCGGGAATCAGTTCGTCATAGGTGAGGCCGGGCGGGGCCCCTGCAACCAGGCTGTTGGCCTTGCTCAGCACAGTCTGTGGTGGCGGGTACCCGTGGTGCGGGCCGAAGCTCCTGATGACGCGCCAGGCGAATCCGTGGAAGGTCGAGACCTCCAAGCGCGGCCGGAACGGCCCGATTACCGCGGCTGCACGGTCGATGATCTGTGCCACGGCGGTGCGGGAGAACGATAGGAACAGGGCGCGCTCTGGGGCGGGCAGCCTCGTTCTGACTCCGGCACGCGCTGCGGCCCGCCGGGCCATCGCGAGTTCCTCGTCTGCCCGTTCGAGGTGCCGCCGAGCCGCGGCAACGGCAGTTGTTGTCTTGCCTGTGCCCGCGCCGCCCAGGACAACCACGACCGGAGCGGTACTGGTGATGATGTCGATTTGCTTGTCTTTCGGCGTGTACGTCATCACTGCTCCGTCTGCGGCCGGGCAACCTCGGGGAGGTCGACAAGCCTGGGGCCGGAGTAGGCGGCGTTCGCGGCCTGGGCGATTGCGTCGAGGGCCGTCGCCAGCACGGGCGGGTGAACGACCGCTTTGCCCGGCGGGTGCTCATGCGTTTCGGTGTGGTCAGGCGCTGGCTGCAATTCGCTGTAGAGGGCTTCCAGGAGGGGTTCGTGCAGGCCCTTCTTGTGAAGCACCTTGCACAGTTGAGTCACTGCGGACTCGCTGGCGTCAGCGGCCAAGGGGTCGGGTACGCCGTAGTCCGTGAGCAGGGCGCTGGCCGCGGCGACCGTGGTGAGATCGAGGCCGGCGACCATGGCCCGCTCGATCGCGCCAGGGGGCAAACGGACCACGACGTTACAGGCAGCTTGGACTGTGGCCGTCTGTTCAATGCTCTGTGGTGTTTCCTTGTCCCGGTCGATCACGCCGATCACGCGGAAGCCGAGTTGCTGGGCGAGTTCGGCGATGCGGGGGATCTGGTCGATGCCGCCGTCGCCGCCGGTGCCTGCGGCGACGAGTCGGACCCCGTGAGCAGAGAGGGGGAGTTTGCTCGGTGGGAATCGGCGATCGGCCATGCTCAGAACAGCCACGTCGTGCGGCCCCTCGGTGATCGCGACTACCGGTGCGGTGAAGGCAGAAAGGAGCTGGGTGTGTAGCTGCCTCAGCGCGGCGAGCTTCTTGCGGTCGGTTGTCTTCGCGATCTGGTGGTGTCCGCGAAGGCCCCCGTGACGGACCAGGCGTACCACCTCGCCGGGTTCGAACGCGCGGGCAACTTCAGGCCGCCGCGTTGACAGCCATACTTGGCCCGCCTGATTACGAGTCAGAGAGGCGAGGTGCTCTGCAGTAGCAGCATCGAGCTGATCACCAAAGTCGTCTGCCAAGACCACTGCACCGGGAACGTTCGCCAAGAGCATGGCCTCGGCCATCGACAGGATGGCGGTGACCGTGCTTCCGTGGCTGGGCAGTGCCAGCAACCCCGAGTCGTCCAGGCGCAGCGCGGCCCTCAACGTACGCAGGAGGGCGGCGACCGTGCCATCTTCGGCTAGGAAACCGACGTCTCTGGCCGAGATCGTGCCTTCGCCCAGACGACTCGCAGTACCGCCGACGGCTAGGACCGCATCGACGGCATCGGTGATCGCTGGATCGGCTGACAGGGCGCCGACGGCGTCGGCGACCGCCGAACGCAGCGTTTCGAAGGCCGCTACCGCGGCCTTCGGGTCACGCTCGTCGATGAAGCGGCGCAAGTTCCCGCCGGCCCGAAGCTGGAGAGGAACCCCGGCGTTGAGGGTGATCACGGGCAGGGCTCGCCGGGTCGCGGCCGGAACCCGGAGGTAGTCGCCAGCGCCTGGGGTGCTCCGGGCCGGATAGAAGACCACGGTTTCCAAGACCTCGGTATCGCTGTCATAGCTGAGCCGGTACGTCAATCGAATACACAGGGGAGAGTCCGGATTGGCGTCAGCGGCCTCACTCGCCGCGCCTGAGGGGTCCAGTGGCTCAAGTGCCCCGTCGGCCACGAGCTGCTGTACATCGGGATCGAGGTCCGTCAGGGTTACCTCGACCTCGGCTGCGTCAACGCGAGCGACCGGCGAGAAGTCGGACGGGAACGCGCTTTCCTCGTCAACTTCGGGCGCTGCAGCGGCTTCGACTTCTTCGGCTTCTGAGGCGCTCTCCTGGTACAGGTCGGTCAGGGCGGCGCCCCGGGCTGCATCTGGATCCAGCACCCGCGCAAGGGCCTCGATGATGTCGGTACGACCCGCGCGAGGAATGCCCGCCAGCACTACGTGACGGTCAGGACGAAGGTCCAGATGCTTCCATCCGCGGAAACCTGAGATTCGCAAGCGAGTTACACGCACAGCAGCAATCATCCAGCACGCATGGCCTCACAGGTACTGCATTACAGGAAGCCCAGGCCGAGACCTCCCCGCAGGGCTCGGTTCGATGGCAAAGCGACCGGGTTCGATGTCAACGGACAAGTTCGCCCGTGGCAGACGAGGAAGATCGCCCAAAGGACTGGTGGACGCTGCCACGGCATGTCAACCTAAACGACCTTCCCGGAAAACCCCAGGTCAGAGAGGTGATGTTGTGGCATTGAATGCGGCGCAACCTGGATTCGCCACGACGGTCGCGGCCCTGCGGCTCCGCTCCTGGAAGTTGGGTGCCGGCCAGCCGATGGAGGTGATCGACCAGTTCACGGACGCAGACTTCACCCACATCGTGGATGACCGGGCCGATGTGCACGTCAGCTCGCGCGACGGCCGGTTCTATCTCGGCTACTTCCCCGACGGCCGGCCCGGCGGCGCCGACGAGGACTGGGTGACGGGCGAGGGCTGGGTGATCGCCGTCACCGGTACCGCGGATGTGCCGGGGTACCGGATGGCCTTCGGTACGGACACGCCGGCGGAGATCGTCGCCGCTGTCGTGGCCCGGATCATGGCCACCTCCCGGCGCCTGTGACCTGTCCCCTTCCCTCCGTACGCGACGCGTACGCTGCCTCTGCTCTCGCGGCCCTGTCCGCCACCGCTAGGAGAACGCCTTGGACCCGCACTCGCCCGAAATGACCGTCGGCGACATCCTCGACCTGCTGTCCGCCTGCGACCGCGACACGCCTGTCCGGCTCGCCATCAACCCCTTCTTCCCCATGGCCCACCGCCTGGGCGCTGTGCACAATACGGTCGACGAGCGCGGCCGGTCGATGGTCTACATCGCCGAGTCCGAGGAGGCCGAGCAGTTCGGCCCCCTGCCGCCTGCGGTGGCTGTGGCTCTGACCTGGCAGGAGCCGGTCGAGGCACCCCGGCGCCGCCGACGCGGCGCGACCGGGCCGAACACCGGCCAGTGATTCATCCCCGAGCTTACGGAGGCGCCCCTGCACCCGCACCACCCCATCGAGCCCTCCCACCCCGACTCGCCGGACCCGCTGTACTGGGTCACCCCGCGCCACCTGGCCGGCGATGACGGAGCCCTTGCCGAGCGGATCGGTGACACCCTGACCGGCCTCGGCTGGCGCATGTGGCCAACCTCCCGCAACACCCTGCTCTACGTGAGCCCGGACGGACTGCGCGGCGCCGAGTGGATCCTCGCCGCCTACCCCTTCGAGCTGGGCGGACTCCCGGTGGCCTGGCAGTTGTCGGCCCGTCCCCACGCCGCCTCGGCGATGACCGAGTGGAACGCCTACTTCACTGCCGGCGTCCCGCACGAAGCCCTCGCCGACCTCCTGCTCGCACTCGACGCCTGCGCCACACCCGATGCCGGGTTCGAGGGCGCCGAGTCGGTGCTCACCGCGCTCGGCGCGCGGGGCTGGCTGCGCGACATGGACCGCCCCCGCACGACCGCGACGGACCCCGGCTTCTCCGCCAGCGTCTCGCTCGAGATGCTTCCGCCGCTCATCCACGACGCCGACCCCCGGGACGACCTTCTGGGGTGGCAGGCATGGGCGGAACCCATGCTGGGAGCGCCGTACCTGTGGTGTGCGAGCTTCAGCGCGAGCGCCCCGCACGAGCTGGTCGCCGCCTTCGCCTCCTCGCTCGCGGCACCCGGCCCGGTGCCACGCCGGAGGCTGCCCGAGGGCTCGGAGGACCGCCTCACCGTCGTCCACCGCAGCTGACGACGATCGCGGGCGGCCGAAGAACGGGATACATGGGGTGATGCCCCGCCCCTCCAGGCCCGGTGGTTCCACTCTCCCCTCGGGGGTGGAACCACCGGGCCTTCGCCGTACCCGTGTCGGGGAGGCGGCGCCGTGAATCCAGGACCCGGGCCCTGAATAGGATCGCTCCCGTGGCAGTCAAACTGATAGGCAAAGGACCACTGCGCGGCTACCTCCTGGAGGAGGTGCTGGCCTGGTTGCTGCGATCCAGCGGCTTCGAAGTGCTCACGGCCGACGACGATAAGGACAAAGAGCCTTGGAAGGTCCTTAAAGAGGACAAGAATGGCTTGCTGGTCCGTGGGCGTGGGGCGTGGCACCAGGTCGACGCGCTCGGGCAGTTCCGGTACGTCCCGCCGTTCTCGCTGCCCGTCCGCCTGTTCGTCGAGGCGAAGTATCTGACCTCGACGCGCGTAGGTCTGCCGACCGTGCGCAACGGTCACGGCGTGATTCACGACGTGAACGAAGGCGAGACCACTACGCTCACCGCCGCGGGTACGGGCCGGCCGAGGACGCGGTACCGCTACAACTACGCGATCTTCTCCACGTCGGGCTTCAGCAAAGAAGCCCAGGACTACGCGCTGGCCCATCAGATATCCCTGATCGACCTCTCCGCTCCGGACTTCGCCGTACTGCGGGACCTTGTCCGGATCGCGGCCGACACGATTCACGCAGCGCTCGACGCCGCGCCCGCGGGCGAGAGGCCGAAGGTGCACCAGATACGCGCGTACCTTCGCGGCCCACTGCTGGATATGTACGCCGAGGACGCATACCTGCCCGATCAATTCCGCGAGCCGCTCGATGAACTCGCCCAGGCGCTGCACAGCCGGTCCACGTTGGGTCTTGTGCTGGCCTTTCCCGCAGCACCGTTCGTTCTGGGGCTGGCGTCGAATGACCTGTACGGGTTCGTGAATTACGCGAGAGAACACCCCACGCACGCCGTGCGCGTGCGGCGACTGCCTCAGTCGGCTTCGCATCCCGTCTGGGAACTGCGCTCGGCCGAGCACCCTGATGTATACGCGTTGAGGTTCAGCCTGCCGGAACGGGTGGAATCCTGGATCGTCGAACAGGACGAAGGAATGCCCTCACGAACCCGGTATGTGAAAAGAAGCATGCTCTCGACCATGACCCTGTACTGGATGGACGGGGACCACGCGCAGACATTCCAACTGCGCTACGAGCCCGGCGAACTGCGCCTGGCGGGCTGATCGGCTCATAAGCCGCAACCTCGGTGTCCGGGCCTGTCGGACGGACAGGCCCGGACACCGGGGTTGCGGACGGTGGAGCGGGTCAGTGTGCGGTGCGGGCCTTGGTGAGCGCCTTGTCCAGGTGGGCGTCCACGAGGCCCGGCGAGCCGGAGACGATCACCAGGACGTTGCCGGAGCGGATCGCCGTCTGCTTGACGACGCTGCGCTGCCCGCCGGCGGAGTAGGTGAGCAGCTGGCTCCACTGCTCGTCGCCGAGGTCCGGCGCGGCCGTCTTCTCCGTGCCCATGTCGATGACAGTGCTGCCCGACGCCACCTGGTAGGACGGGCAGGAGACCATCGCGTTGAAGACCCTCCCGATCCCGTTGGACAGCTTCGTCGCGCTGTCGCTGTACAGCTCCTCGCTCACCTCGGAGTTGGTGCTGCCGACGTAGGTGAAGGACGCCTTCGCCTTGCGGGTGAAGTCAAGGGTGGCCCCGGTGGCCGCGTCGCTGCCGAGCTTCTCCAGCGCCGGGCAGCCGATGACGGTGACGTCGTCGTGCTGGTCAGCGGCCTGGGGCTTGCGGGTGTAGCCCTCGCCCAGGTCGCTCTCGTTCAGCAGCCGCTCGTTCAGCTTGGCCGATGAGAGCGGCGCGGACGCGGAGCCGCTGTTATCGCCCCGGAACGCGGGTGCAGAGGACGCGGCCGGGGCGTCGGCGGGCTTGGTACTGCGGGAGCAGCCCGTCAGGGCGAGGACGGTGAGGGCGCTCAGGGCGAGGGCGGTCGTGGTGGAACGGTGCATGCGAAAACCCCTTGTGATGCGAGATGGACGGTCTGACCAGGTCGGTCCTCCGGGCGCCGACGAACGCAGGGGTGGGGGAAGGGGTTTCGCGACTTCAGTGGCCGAGGTGGCGCAGGCCCTCGTCGAGGGTGGGGTGGAAGTGGTCGACCGGACCGGAGTTGCGGTTGTACCAGGCGGTGTCCAGGCGGGACTCCTTGGCCTCGTGGCCAGCCTCGCAGCGCAGCCACACCGAGTCGTCACGCATGTTGAAGACGATCCAGTTCCGGTACGCGCCGCAGTGGCACTGGTGGACTTCGCCGTCGATGACGAGCGGCAGGTCCCAGCGCATCATGAACCCCGAGACGTCCTGGCGGGACGGCGCCCGGAAGTCCGTCGGCAGGAAGTCGGGCACCACCGTGGACTCCGGCGCGGCAGGTGCCGGCGCTGCGCGGGGGCCGGGGCAGTCCGGCAGCGGCAGCTCGGTGTGCATCGCCAGCACTGCCTGGCCGGCCCGCTGGGCTTCACGGAATTCTCGGTCCGCACGGTTGCGTCGGAACATGCCGTCTCCATCTCTCTCGTCTCGCCTGCACGAGGAGAGTGCCGCAATCCCCTGACCTGCTGCAACTCTAGAAATGTTGAACGCGGACGACTTACCGGAGGACTTCGGCACGGCACTTCCGCGCAGGGCGTGGGACTCTGTTTTCATTCCAGATCGGTTACGGCACGTGCCGTTTTGGGCGGACGGGCGTTGCCCAGAGCACAGGTTCTTCAACGTTCCCGACGCAGCTGGGCGGCGAGTACTGGCTGGAGTCGCCGGTCATGGAGCACGCGACCGGCTGCCGGTGCTCCGGCACCCGCGATCCGCAGCCTGAACTGCGGGATCGCCGGGTGCCGGAGGCGCGCACCGTCATGCTGTGCATCGCAGGCGCCACCGCGGTCATCGCGGTGTGCGCCTCGGTGCTGTAAGCGCGGGCTCAGCGCCGGGGTTCTCTCGTGCCACTCCGCTTGGCCGAGGCGTTCTGCGACGGCGGCGTCGCCTTCTTCCGCGTCTGTCCCTTCGATGCGGCCTTTGCCGTACCGCTCTCCGGCCCAGTCGAGGCGTCCGCGGGCAGGTCCGCCATCCGCCGCAGCCGCCAAACCAGCACGTCACTGATCGATTCTGCGGTCTCCAGCTCGCGCCGTTCCACGGCTTCCGCCAGGAGCGCGGCGGGGTCGTGGCCGGCGTTCTCGACGTCGACGAGGGTGGCGGCCAGGGCGTACCAGCCGGGCTCGGCGAGAACCTGCCCGGCCAGCTCCGGCACCGCCCGTCGGAGATAAGCGGCCTGCTTGCGCTGGAGGGGTTGGGACAGGCGGCGACCGCGCTGGTGCATCACGCCGAGGTGCAGCGGCGCGGCGGCCTGGTAGGCGGCACGCAGGTGGTCGGCGGCCTGGCGGGCAGCAGCGGCCTGCTGAGCGTGCTCCTTCTTCCCGTGCCAGTGGGCGGCGGCGCTGACCAGGAAGAACGCCATGTCGATGAGCATGGCGGTGGTGGCACCGTCCTCGCCGCGGCCGAGTGCGGGACCGCCGTAGACGAGATCGCGGGCAGCCTGACGCAGGGCACGGTCGTGGCCTCGTTCGGCCTGGACGTGGGAGCGGGTCGCCCGCTCGAACGCCCATGCGGCATCTCGCAGTTCACGGCGGGTGTGCGCGGCCGATGTCTTGGCGAGCGCGTCGAGGACCTCGCCGGCTGCGGCGAGGTGCGCGGCGATCTGTCCGTCGTCGCCCTGGTCGAGGATCAGCACGGTCTGCCAGACCGCTGTCGTCGCCTGCCGCCGAGCGGCCGACGGGCTGATACGGGGCGAGCCGGAAGAGCGGTCCGTGGCGGAGTCGCTGCGGTGACCGGAGGCGTCGGAGGACCACCGCTTGCGGATGCGGGGCAGGGAGAGGTCGGGCGCGAGGGTGGAGCCGGAATAGTAGATCGGCTCCTGGTCCTCGTTGCGGTCGTCCGGCAACGCGACCTTGTAGCCGAGCAGGTCACCAGAGGGTGCGGTGCGTTGGCGGATCAGGAGGCCGGCGGCGGCCAAGCGGTCGAAGAATTCCTCCTCGCTGGCGACTCCGGCTGCGGCGCGGCGCACGGTCTCGCGCAGCTCCTCGCGGGGGGTGCGTTCCTTGCCCTGGCGGTCAGCCTTGTGGCGTTCGGCGCTGGTGGGGCGCTTGGCGGCGGTTCCGTCGCCGACGTTCAACCGGCGTAGACCGTAGTCGATTTCGACCTTTCGGGCTTCGGTCTGGGAGCGGGCGCCGTCCTGGCGGATGCGGGCCTGGCGGCCGTCCTCGCGTACGACGGTGGCGACGATGTGGATGTGATCGCCGGCGTGGCGGACGGCCGCCCAGCGGCAGGCGGCGTCGTCGCCTTCGGGGGCGATGCCGGTGGCGGCAACCATGCGGCGGGCGATATCCGCCCACTGCTCGTCGGTGAGGATCGGATCCTCCGGCGCGGCGCGTACGGACAAGTGCCATACGTGCTCGGCGGGCCTGGCGCTCTCGGGTAGCGCCATGACGGGCTGGTCGAGCAGGCGCTGCAGGTCGCCGTACGTTGCCTCCGGATCGCGGCCGGGGTCGGGGGCCTGGCTGTCCCAGGCGGCGACGAGGTGCGGATCGATGTGCTCCTCGGCCCTGCCGGGACCGTACAGGTAGGCCACCAGACCGCGGGTATCCGTGCCCATGTCGTGGACTTTGGGGATCATGCAGCCGGGCGCTCTCTGTCCAGGTAGTGCTGGGTGAAGGCGTCCACGCGTCGAGCGGCACGGTGCACGGCGGAGAGGACCGCCTCGGCGTGCGGGGCGTCACCGCCTGAATTGAACGTCTTGGCAACCTGGTTGACGTTGTTGCCGATCTGTCCGAGGTGGCGCCGCAGGCTGAACAGCTCGGCGATCATTTCGCGTTCGCCGGCTATCTCGGCTGCCGTGCGCGTCAGGTCGCGCGCGGCGCTGAGGGCTGCGTGGGCGAGGAAGCCGGACGGAGTCATGGCGCACGCGGCTGCGGCGTCGAGGACGGACTGCTTCTCGTCGTCGTTGAAGCGGCTGGTGATCAGGTGCTTGCGCTTGCTCGACTTGGACTTCGGCGTGCGGTTGCGCGCGGGCGGCTGGCTCGATGGCGCGCTCGCGTGGTAGGTGCAGTGCGGGTTGTGGCACGGGTGGGCGGCTGTCTGCTCCTCCTGGGGACGTCGGCCGCCCTCGGTCGCATCCCCTCGGTCCGGCGCCCCCCGGCGCTGGACCGCCTCCGCCGCCCCTGGGGCGGAGGACGCGAGAGTAGTACTCCCAACGGGAGTACTACTCTCGCACCAACTTGCTCGCGGTGAGGTCGAGTTGCTTTCCGGCTCACCGTGCGCGTGAGTGGGGGGTGTCGTCGGGTTCGTCATCGGGTGCGGTTCCTCGTGGTGCGGATGCGGTGCTGGATCTCGGCGGCGAGTTCGACCATGGCGGCCGGGCCGTCGAGGACGCGGATTGGGGACTCGGGGCGTTCCTGGGTGAGCCACTGGCCGTTGGGGGCCAGCACGGCTGTGTGCAGGAGCTGGTGCCGTACGAGCACTTCCGCCCAGGCGCCGGCCTCGGCGGTCGACGGGGTGTGCGTACGCGGATTGCGGGCAGGAATGGCGATCCCTCCATCACAGGGGGCGGGTGGCCCGACCGAGGCCGGGCCACCCGGCGGAATACGGAGGCAGGCGCGTGACCTGCTCCTTTGCAGGTGTCAGCCGCACTCGGGACAGCGGTCGAGGTGCCGGTTCAAGGCCCGCGCCATGTTCCGCTTCACCGAGAAGGCGTTCTTCGCGCTCGTCTTCGCCGACGTCGATCCCTGGTGACGCTCGGAGTGACCGCGCAGGAACTGGATGTCCTGCTCAAAGCCGGACTTGATGGTGGCGAACCGATGGCAGGTCTTCACCGGGTCGTGCTCCTTGTCGTGGTGGTGGCCGCCTCGTCCCGCAGCCGCTGCAGGACTGGCGTCAGGCGGTCGTTCCGGCCGCCCTGGATGTTCTGGGCGCGGAGGATCTCCCGCAGCTGGGGACGGGTGACCGACGCGTTGCCGTCCCGCTCCAGCAGCGCGGGCACGTGCGGACGAACCCGCTCGACCATCTGCTCGACGGTCAGCCGGGGGCCGTTCCGCGGACGCTTGGCCTTCCCAACTCCCGGATGGGTTCGGGAGCCCTTCTGCGGCTGCTTGCGCCGCAGGGGGACGGTGTGGGGACGGTCCCCGTCGGGCTCGGTCCCCGTTTCGGTGTCGGGGTGTTCCCGGTCCCCGTTGTCGTTGGGGACGGTGTGGGGACGGTCCCCGTCGGGCTCGGTCCCCGTTTCGGCGTCGGGGTGCTCCCGGCCCTCGTCGTCATTGGGGACGGCCGCCGGGGACGGGCCACCGCCCCTCTGCGCTGCGACTTCGTGGACGTTGCCGCCCGCGCCATCGTCACTCTCACCGGTCCCCGGGACCACGACGTGGTCCTCCGCCTTCGCCTCTTCACCCTGGCCGGGCAGACGCGAGTCGCGCTCACCGATGCGGTCCCCGTTGTCGTTGGGGACGGTCTGGGGACGGTCCCTGTCGGGCTCGGTCCCCGCTTCGGCGTCGAGGTGCCCCCGGTCCCCGTTGCCGTTGGGGACGGCGTGGGGACCGTCCCCCACGGGCTCGGCCGCCGTCCCCGTCTCGGCCGTGTCCCCGACAGTGCGGTCCCCGATCGAGGCCGTGATTCGGGGACCGGCCTCGGGGACCGTCCCCGTCGGGCTCACGTGTTCCTCGGGGGGCATCCGAGTCTCCGGGGCCGCAGCGCGAGGGGACCGGTCCCCACGGTGGTCGCCCTGCTCCCACGATGGCTGAGTCCAAGGGGACGGCAGGGCGACAGAGGCGAGGGCCGCGGCATGCCGGCGGGCGGCCAGCTGCTCCAGAAGCGCACGACGCTGGTCAGGATCGGTGCCGACCCCGGATCGTGAAAGGGCCGTCTCGAGCCGCCGTTCGATCCGGCGCCCGTGACGATTCGTGCGATCCTTCTCCGGCATCTTGGACAGCCGGGACGCGAGGGCCCCTGCCCGCTCAGTGGCGCGCTCCCTGGTGATCTGGGCGGCATCGCGGTTCCGCGTGGCGACACCCAGGCGGGAGAGGAGACGTTCCCGCACTTCGCGCCCGAGCGTCGCCAGCAGCCCCTGCGAGGAGGCGTCCGGCTTGTGCAGCCGCAGCTCGATACCCATGGCCAGATGCCAGAGCATGGCCGCCATGACCGGACCGACGATCGCTCGCACGGTGCCGCCGACCGGCCCTGATTCGGCGTACGCCGGGATGATCTGCACCCCGGTGAGCACCCAGACCAGGGTGCCCGGAACGCCGGGCGCGCCTTGATTGCGCAGGTTCTGGCGGGCCAGCAGAGCGTTCGCGAACAGCGCCAGCTCGGCCGTGGAGAAGAAGGCAGCCCGTTGCACCGTGTCGGTCATGCCGAGGTAGTCAGCGGCGAAGAACCAGCTGGTCTCCGCGCTGTATGCCGTGCAGCCCAGCGCCGCGAGGGCGGCGACCCAGACCGTGGGGGTGCCGGCGCGCGGGGCGCCCGCCTTTGTCCGGTTGCGTCGGATCGACCATCCGGCCAGCACCAAGGCGAGCACCCCGACAGCTGCGACCGCATAAACGGGATCAATACCGAGGGGCAGAGACATGGCGATGGGGTGAGTCATGCGGCCTTTCGGAGAGCGGCGATCAAGGAGTGGGTCTGAACCTGGCGGGGCACCTGCACGGGCGCGGCTACGTCCTCGTCCTCGGCCGTTTCGTCGTCGGTCGGCTCGGTCTCGTCGTCCTGGTCCCAGTAGCGGTCGCGGTCGGCGACAGCATGCGCGGCGTTGCGCATCAGGTCACGCGCCCAGTCCAGGTCGAGCCGCAGCGTGAAGGCGAGGCGCTCGGGGCTCCAGCCGCGGACGTACGCGTGGCGGGTGACGGCCTCGCGTTCGGCGTCGCTGAGGTGGATGTCGCGCCCTTCGAAGGCCGCCCTCACCCGGCTGTAGTCCAGGCGCTTGTTGACCTTGGCGTGCCAGGGGCGGCGCTCGTCCTCGGTGAGGCCGCCCCACATGCCGTGCCTGATCTCGTTGCCGAGGGCGTAGTCGAAGCACGCCTTCTTCACCGGGCACTGGCCGCAGATCGACTTGGCCTCGGCAATGGCCGCGCGGTCGCGGGCTGTGTGGAAGAACAGCGCGTCGATGACCTTGGGCGGCATGTTGTGGCACAGGCCCCGGGCCTGCCAGCTGTGGTCGGCGATGCCACGGATGGTCGGGGCCGGGGAGTGGTTGGTGGTGATGTGGCGCAAGGCAGTCTCCGGAAGTTGCCTCGGCCGGCGCAGGTCGCTCGGCACCGGTGGTGGCGGGGTCGCCGAGGGCGAGCGAGGCGAGGCGGGCTCGGGGTACGGCAGGGGGCAGTACGCGAGGGGGGAGCGTTTTTATGGAGAGGCGAGGGCTGGGTTAGGCGGGTACTGCCTGCGCCTGAGCGGCCAAGGCGCTCTCAACGCGGCCCGGATGCGGCTCGACGCGCGGTTTGGTGTTCCGGTTCCGGACACCGCCACCGCTCCGTTCGCGGCAGGGCTCGCCTACCGCGGCTCGGCATCTCTCGCACAGGACGCTGAAGAGGTCGGGGCCCCCTGCGGCGATGGCGGCTTCGCGGGCAGCGCGGGCCGGACGGAAGGGTGCCAGCTCGGCTCTTACGGTGGGCGGGACGTAGGAGCCGACGGCGTCGAGCATGTCCTGCAGACGGGGACTGGCTTCCCCTGAGGTGACCCCGCGGTGAGGCGCCGGCGCTATCCGGCCGGTCACGACGGCCTCGCGGGTCGCGACAAGCTCCGCCCTCCAGGCTTCCGGATTATCCGGGTCGGCCATCGGGGTCGGATCGGTATGGCGGCCCAGCCGATCGCGGTAGTGCGCGTTCCATTCCCGGGCCACGTCGGCGGGGAGGATTGGGTATGGGGAGACGATGACGCGCTTGCGGACGATGTCGCGCACATCCCACCCTTGGCCGGTGGTCATGGGCACGTTGCCGAGCAGCTCGTACCAGGTGTCGAGCTGGGATCGGGCCTCGCCCTCGTCCGTGCGGATGAGGCGGGGGTCGATGCGGCCGACGTAGGTGAGTACGGCAGCAACTTCGCGGCGGTTCAAGGTAGTTACTCCGTTCCAGTCGGTTCGTCGACGGCGGCGAGCAGGGCGGCCATGTGCGCGTCGGCGCGGGTCATGCTGGCCTGCGGGGCGGAAGTGCCGCCGGGCAGGGCGTAGAGGTTCGGGCGCTGCGGTGTGGGGCTGTGCTCGCGGGCGATCCAGCACCGCCAGTCGGCAGCCCAGGCGGCGACGGAGCGGGGGCCCCAAGCGGCTCGGTGGTGGCGCCACTTCGCGTCGGCTGTCTGCACGCCGTGTTCGCCGAGGCGGTCGAGGTGTCCCTGTTGCTGGGCCCAGGACAGGCTCGCGTCGTCGACCTGCCAGTCTGCGGCGGAGGTGAGACCGGCAGCACTACTGCTGCTGTACTTACGGTTCACCTTCGGTTCACTACAGTTCTGGGGGTCAGTTTCTGACCCGGAAGGGGGTCGGTTTTTGACCCGGGGAGGGGTCAGATTCTGACGAGGGGGTGCAGATTTCGACCCGGTCAGGTCCTGACGAAGGGGGTCCGATTTAGACCCTGCCTTGCGGCAGATGCGGTGCTTGCGCAGCCGCTCCTCGTCGAGGTCTTCCAGGGAGGGAGCGGGGTCGGTGTCCGCCAGCGGTTCGATGTCCTCGACGCGCAACTTGGGGTCGGTCTTCTGGGCAGCCGCGACCTTCGCCAGCCAGGCAGCGGGGCGCGGCATGCGGTACACCGTGCTGTGCTGGGGGCCCTCGAAGTCGGCGCATATCTCCAGGTCGCCGCTCGCGACCAGTGAGGTCAGGGCGCCGCGCACGGCATTACGGCTGGCGTGCGTCCGCTCCATCAGCTCGGTGAGGCCCGAATAGGCGACGCACTGCTCGTCGGGGATCCGGTCGGCGATCGACAGGAGCACCAAGCGGGCCGTGCCACGGCTGGCACTGGTCTCCCAGGCCCACTTACGTGCCTGCCCGCTCATCGGGACACCGCCATCACGGGACGCGTGAGCATGCGTGTCGACGACGCGGGAGACAGGTGAGCGGGGGCGGCTGCCGCGCAGGCCAGGAACACCGGCCTTTTGCGCAGGGCAGGCGGCATGTAAGACTCTCCTCCGTAGTGCAAGCCGCGCCGGGGTGCCCGTAGGAAAGGTCCGGTGCGGTAAAGGTGGGTAATCTCCGCCCTTGCCGGGGCGGGAGTGCCGTCAGGCGGTCGGCGTCCGGGAGTTAGTGGCTCCATGGGCGCCGTCGCTGTGTTCGGGGCTATACAGCCCTACTGGATCGCGCGTTCCGCATATGGCTCCTATGCCGTCTGCCGCTGGGCGGGGAGCCCGGCGGGGGACGACGAACATATGCAGGCCGTGGCGCAAGATCCAGACCTTGCTAAAGGACTCTCTACAAGTCGTGCAAGCGGGTGTCGGCACCTGCGCCTACGAGTGGAGGCGGCGGGCCGGGACACGGGCAGCGCCGTGATCGCCCCGATGAACTTGGACGTGATCTTCACGGCGACCTCTCGTGTCTCATGCAACCCCGGTTGTTGCGTCGGCGTCCGTGAGTTGCCGCTCTCGGGCGCCCTCGCTGATTTAAGGGCTTGCGGGGCCCGGAGTTTGTGTCGTTCCTGCTCCTTGTAGGTGTCCGTAAGGGCGGCTTGCCTGGCGAACATGCGCACGGCTCTGTGTGAGGGGCCAGAGTTGGATTCAGGCCCTGTAGAAGTCGCGCGGTTGCGGGCGTGGGTTAATGGATCATGAAGGGCCCTTTGGAGTCGGGAGTCGCGGCATGGGGCACGCGTATGGGCGCAGGAGGAACCCAATCGGATGATTGGATTCCGGTTTTGCGGCGCGGGAGCCCCTGCGTCGAGAATCTACGTCATGTAGATTGTTGTTGCAAGAGCTCGTGAACCCGACCCTCTACATCGTCTACCTGCAGCTTTGGAGCAATCGATGCCGCCGCGCCGATTCGATGGGCGACGCCTGAGAGCGAGGCGCCGCGAAGCTGACATGCATCAACGCGTCCTGGGGCGTGAAGTGGGCGTGGGGTCACACGAGCCCGTAGCTCGCTGGGAAAGCGGGAAGTCAGTTCCGCCTGCCGAGAAGCTACCGGCGATCGCGCGGGCGCTAGACACGGATATCGACACTCTGTTCCCGCGAGACGGCGCCCCCGATCTGGTCGACCTCCGATGCGACGCGGGGTACTCCCAAAGCCATGCGGCTGACCTGCTCGAAACTGTCAGCCGATTCCGTCTGGGGGCGGCAGAGCGAGGCGTGCGCAAGCTCGACGAGGAGTCCCTGCTCGAGCCGGCCAGGCTCTACGGAGTCACGGTCGAGGAGTTGCAGGCGGCCCAACGTAGATCGTTCGGCGAGGACGTCCCTACGCGAGAGACGGCCAGCACTGCTGGCAAGCAGCTGGCCGAGAAGCTTTCCGAGCTCATGGGAGAGGCGTTCCCTGGCAGTCCTCCCACGGCTGGAGAGCTGGCCGCCGCAGTCAATAGAAGGATTGGTGCCGAAGTACTTAAGGCTGAGCAGGTGGATGCACTTCTCGCCGGCGTCTCCGCAGAAGAGATCTTCGATGACGGTGCTCGGACGGTCGTTTACGAGGCGCTCGGCCTGTACTTCGATGTGTCGCCCATGGTCTTTCATGACGGACAGTCGGCGCAACGGCGCGTACTGGAAGACATCCGCTTCCTGGCGGCTCAGCACGACGTCGCCCTCGCTGCACGAGGCGGCGAGGGCGGCGTCTCTCCAGCGTTCCTGGCCGTTCTCAACGAGCTACTTGCCGGCGGCGAAGACGAACCGCGCTGATCAGTTGGCCTCCTCCTCGGCTTCCTACGGTTGCCCCGCAGTTTGTCTGCTGAAGTAGTGGCCTCTAGATTCTCCGGCCTGGAAGAGTAGAGAGTCGACCTGTTCGTTCGAGATGGTCGCGTAGACGGCCTGCACGCGAGCGAGCCAGTGCGCCTCAGCGTGGCTGTCGGAGAGAGGTTTGTCTCGAAGACCTCTCACCGGCAGCCGGGAGCGACCGCCGGAACGGGCGTTGTGCAAGGCTGCCTTGATCCAGTATGCCTCCGCCGCCGGCTCAGGGTCCGGATGCTCGGAAGTTACGTCTTCTGCTGTATGCAGCAGGGTGGGAGTGGCGTGGTGCCGAAGCTGCTCCACTGCGTCCGCTATTTCCTGCGTCCACCGATCGAGCCTGACATCCAGCGATGGCGAAGCGCGCGTCCACTCCCGCAGACGGGACGCTGACGGCTGGAAGGGGACGTCAGGGAAGACCTCCATCAAGTCGCGCCGCAACGGGTACAGCTTGTGCAGCGCTCGCCAGGTCGTCCAGCGCGCTGAAAGAGCTTTCGCGGAAGGGATGCTTGCTCCCGCGGCCCACAGGAGGGCGACTGTGAGATTGCTGGTATCTGCGACGACTCGCATGGTGGGAGGGCTGGCACTCGTCGGGTTCCAGACTGTGACGATCCGGAAAAGCGAGTACGTCGTATAGAGCGTCGTTGCGAGGGCCATAAGCGCGAGACCTGAGCGCAGAAGTCTTGTTTCCGCACGGCGAGCGGCGCGGCCCCATTGGAAGGCACAGGTTGCCGATGCAGACGCCAGGTACACGTACAGGATGCTGATGAAGGTGGCCGCGCCCCATTGACCTGCGTGGTCAGTGGCGAACTCCACGCTGGGCCGACTCCGGTCCACCGCCGTGAAGAAGAGTGTGACCATCGCGCCGACAGCGCTGAGCGCACAGGCATGCGCGATGCGGCTGATGCGTCGGGATGTTCTCACGTAGCGCGGTGTGGCTGCCCCAGTTGCTGGCTTGCCGTAGATCGCTGTGATGTAGCGCAGCACGGCGAGGATGGCGACGATCGAGGTCAGGTACTTCACCAGCACGTACAGGTCGGTGATCGGTGCGTCCAAGGCGCGTTTTACAGCAGGAACACGGCACCACAGTGCGGCGGCGAACCCAGCACTGCAGGCCCAGAGAGCCCGTCTTTCTGGCTCGTCGTAGCGAAGCGCCGGCAACCGCCACAAGGCCATCAACGTCATGGCCACCGCCCCGATGTAGGTGCAGACGTTAAGCATCGGTGCGCCCTCGGAACTTCCCAGCAGGAGGCGGTGCCACAGGATGGGAGAGGCTCGACTCCAGGAGGCTCATCGGATCCTTGCCGGCCCCTGCCCGCCGCTGAAGCTTGATCTTGATAAGAGTGGCGGAAAGCTCGGCCTCCCTCTCCTCGACCGTGCCGTAACGCGACCGGGCCTGGACCACCACACCGGGCCCCAGATCCGCAGTGATGCGCTCCCAGACGGAAGTAGGAATGCTAAGCAGCGCCTCTCGGGGCGAGAGGGTGGAACGGTGGTCAAGCCACTCGTGCGCGAGCTCGTGCAAGATCGTGTGCTCTGTCTGGTGCGGGGTGGGGCGTCGCCGGAAGAGTATGTAGGTCGTGTGACGCCCTCGGATGCGCAGCCCGCACGCGGTGCGGCGATCAGATCTCGCGTCGTCTACCTCTATGAGGTGGATCGTGCGGCCACTGGCAGCCTCCATGTTCGCCACCAGGGCCCGCACACTGAAGGCGTCACTCGGGAGTGGCAAGTTGCTTAGCTTAGCTTCGCACTGCCGCCGCAGCTTGCGCATCTCGCTGCCCGAGAACAATGCGCGCGACGAACTCATTGCCGCCCCTTCCTAGGTGTCATTTTTGCCACGCATGTTAGTCCGGTGCGAGGGGCACCTTGCTGCGAGCGACAGGTGAATCACGGGAAGGCCAGCCGTCCCGTGTAATGACCTTATGCCTGTCGCTCGGGGGTGATTGTGGCGTACATGCCCTGCAGCGGATTCGGCTACAAGTGGATACAGGTTGTCGCGAGTGGTCAACGCTGGCGGAGAGTGGCGTATTTGGAGTGCCGAGCGCTGTGCGGAAAATGCTGCCTGAGTGGCAGTGGCGTCGACATCTCTCCGCTTTTATGTGTCCCGAATCACAGAACCTTAAATTTCGACCGCAGATGACGGAAAAGTCCAGTTGATTCGTTTTGCTACTGAGTCGCTCGGGTCGGGGAGTCCGAGGCCCCATTCGTCTTCCATTGGCAGGTCTGTCCGGTGCTGTAAGTCGTAAGGTGGGGGTTGTGTGGCGCCTTGAATCGCTAGCCACGGAAATCCCTGTACCTGAAAGCGACATGAGAGGGCGTCACTCTGGTGAGGGCTGCCACGATTGACGCAATCGTCGTCGATGGACGTTGCGGGGCGCGCTCAATTAAGCAGCTGCGCGACCGTTAATGACGTGCCGTCAATTGGTGCCGCTCGCTCGATTGTTGCATCAACGGGGGCTTGTTTCTCTATGGGTACGGAGGCGCGTTGGGGCCCTGTCGGCGCTTAGTGGCTGACACCCAGACCCGGAAGGAATAGCTGGCCAAGATCCCGACCTAGGCCGCCCGTGTCCAGGGTCTCCTCGATGCTGAGATTCGAGAGGCCGAGGTCGGCGGGGCGCCGAGCGCCGCGGCTTCGCAGCTCGCGGACGATGAGCGTAGCCAGTGCCGTGGCGCCCTTGATGCTGCGCGGGAAGCTCGCCTCCCACCACCTGGCCAGTGGGATCTTGGAGTGCCAGCCGCGGCTGGTCATGCCGTTTTCGTACTCGGCGTGACCCGGGCTCCACTGGTCAGGCGAGTCGGTTGTGTCGATGAGTGCCATCAGCTCGTCGTCTGGATTGCACAGGACGGCAAGGACCCGGTCTCCGTCGGCGTGATTGAGGAGATTGAAGCCCGCTCCGGCCTTTCCGAGCTGTGCCGGCAGCTGGTCCGACAAGGCGATTAGCAGGGTTCTCACCGACTGCTCCAGTTGCAGCCAGTCGGAGGCTGGAGGGGGTAGAGGCGCGGCGGTGGTGGGCGTGCCCGCGTCGTGGCGATTTAGCTGCCAGAGGTAAGGCAGCTCCCTGTACGTCGCCACCTGGTGGATGCCGCTTCCCACCCCGTGGTGGAAGGCGGCGGCCTCTCGGTCGGCAAGCTCATTGCTCCTGTGGATGGAGAGTTGCAATCCGCCTGATCCTTGATCCAAAAGGAGAGTGTTTGTCGCCGACTGCCAGCGGATGCTGGGACCGATGCCGCTTCCGCCGTATTGGGCAGGAGGACCCAGTCGTTCCTCAATAGCCTGCAGCGCGGCCTGGACGTGGATTACAGGGTCCTCGGCGGGCAGTGATATTCTGCACAGTTCTTCCAGCGGAGTCGGGGCCGCCTCGTAGTCAGCCGCCGTCGCCTGCTGGCACAGCCTCTCAGCTATTTCCCCTACGTGGGTTCGTTGCGCTCTCTCCATGTTCATACAATGTACTGGATGATCGCGTCACGCCTTCCTACCGTGGCGTTTCGCCCGATGGTCGGAGCATTCCGTGTCACTCCTACTCGCATGGGAGTGATCGTCTCGACCTGATTCCTCGGTGTGCCGCAACCCGTGACGTCCCACTATCTCGGTGGGGCTAATAGAACCGGCGGCGCCAATGAGCTGAGGCGGCAGGAGAGGGCTTCCCGGTGGACGCTTTCATTGGCCAAATCTGGGATTGTTGGCGGGGGCCGCTGAGACCACCTCGGTCTCCAGGCTGCGGAATAGCTCGTCGCCCGGACGGGCCGCCGGTGATGCCAATCATTGGCTACCTCCGCAGCGGCAGCGATTGAAAGGGGGCGGTCAATCGTACAGGTGGCCGAGCAGGGCGCCTTGTCCGGACTGGAGCACGTGCGCGGTCTTCAACGGGATCCAGAAGCACTCAAACTGGGTGGGCTCCTGCTCGCCGTCGTGGTCCTCCTGGCTGGCCCACCGATCCGGCGTCGGCTCGGTGAGCTCCAAGAGGAAGACGTGTCGCTCCTGGACCTCGGGTCGGTACGGCGTCATGTCATATGTGGTCACCCCGACCTTCCGCATGATCTTGAAGTTATGCAGGCCGGTCTCCTCGCGGGCCTCGCGCAGCGCCGCCGCCTCAGGTTGCTCGCCCTCGCGGATAGTGCCGGCCGGGACCTGCACACCGACCTCCTCCCACGGAAAGTCGGTGTGGCGGTGAACGAGCAGGCACCCGTCGCGCACGACGTAGCACAGGACCTTGGCCTTGGTGATCTTCTGGGAAACGGAGGCACCCCTCATGGCAGCGGTGAAACGGACTAGTGGTGCATTTCGTCCACCGACTGCACGCCGGCTGCCGGACGCAACGAAGGGGGCGAGCTTAAGAGCTGGCAGCGATGGCCTCGGCAACGACGCCCGATCCGCGCGGTTGCGCTGGTCGTTTCATCGCAGCCGAACGGGCACGTCGGAGGAAGTCCGCGGGCCGGTCGACCACCACGAGCGGATGGGGGCAGCTCCGCTGCCCTTGGCGAGGGATCCGTCCGGGTCGCGGTCTGGCAGGCCGAGGAGCTGCTGTTCGATCGGGGTGAGCACGGGGTCTTTCCGGAGTGCGGTGGCAGGGTCGTCGACGGGGTGGAGCCAGCGGTATCCGTACTGGAGCATGAGGGCGATGCGTGGATGGCCGGAGAGGTTGATGCCTCCGGTGTGCCAGGTTCGGTTCTCGAAGAGGACTGCGTCGGTGCCGGTGATGTCGGGGGTGACGGCGCCGGGCGGGTCGATGGTGCCGACGGGGACGACAGGTTCTTCGGTGAGGCGGTGGCTGCCGGGGAGGAACATGGTCAGCCCGCAGTCGGGGGTGACGGGGGTGAGGTAGTGAGCGGCCTTGATCGCCATGCGGGGGGTATGGGGAAAGCCGAGGTCGGCGGTGACGCCGTACATGTCGCGGTGCCATCCGTGGCGCTCGGGGATGCGGATGGTGCGCGGCGGACCGCTGGGCAGTGCGATGAGGTGGGCCGACAACAGGTGGATGTTCGGGCTGAGGAGCTGGACGACGGTGGGCAGGACGGCCGCGTTGGCGAGGAGGGGGAGGAAGGCACGGTCGAGGTTGAGGCATCCGCGGAATCCGTCCTTGCCATCGCCACCTCGGTCGCGGCCTTTGGTGATGTCGCTGGCCAGTAGCCGCTCGGCGGCGGTCAGGAGCCGGTCGCGCAGTTCCGGGGTGATCGCGTTGCGGACGATCGCGTACCCATCGCGTTCGAAGGCGTCGAGGGTGCCGAAGTCGGGGGCCACGGGCGGGAGCAGGGTGCTCATGCCGGTATCTCCTTCGGGAGGTCGGTGAGGGTTGCAGCGAGCTGCCACAGGCCGGTGTCGTCGAGGCCGCAGAACTGTCGGAGGTGTTCCTGGGAGACGGGGCGGCCGGGGTCGCGGTAGCCGAGGACGGTAAGCCGGGGCCCAGGGTGGCGGCGTCCGAGGAGGGCGTGGATGTCGGCTGGGTGCCCGCTGGTGGCCAGGACGATCGGTGCCCGGGTGCCGAAGTGGCGGGCGAACGCCTCCGGGGCGAGGGCGAGAGGGCGGGCGCCGTCCTCGGCGAGGACCGTGAGGTCGTGGACGTGGACGTACCGCAGGCGCAGGCCGGGGCGTTCGGCGCGCAGCCGCTGGGCGAGGGTGGTCAGGGCCTCGGCGGGCAGGTCGCCGGCGGAGGCGAGGATCAGGTCGGGCTCTCCGGGGCCGGGGTGGGTCAGGTGGGGCCAGGTCGCGATGCCGTGCCGCAGTTCCTCGTCGAGGGTCTCCAGCGGGTGGTGGACGATCGTGTGCTTGCCGGCGACGACGATTGTGCACCGGCCGAGCTTGCGCAGGGCGAAGGTGAGGGCGGCGGCGGCGCGCCCGGGGTCGGCGGGGGTGAGGACGTGAAGCGTGGGGTCGCCGCCGGCCAGAAGTGCCGTAGTCAGGCTGGGGTTTTGGTGGGTGAACGTGTTGTGCCAGCCCAGACTGGTCAGCAGGTAGACCAGGCTGGGCAGCGGGGCGAGCCCGGCGTGCCGGCGCATGGACCGGTGCTTGAGCTGCTGCTGGATGAGGCTGAGGGAGATCGGCGCGAACGCCTCGTAGGTGGCGACGAGTGCGTGCCGGCCGGTCTCCGTGTAGCCCTGGGCCCAGGCGTGGCACAGCTCCTCGCTCAGAACTTCCACCGCCCACGGCACCGGGTATCCGTGATCGTCGGTGAGGTCGAGGCGGTTGGAGGCCAGCTCGTCGGGACTGAACACGCGGAACGGTCCCTGCTCGGCGCGGGCCCGCAGGACCTCGGGGACCACCTGCGCGAACGGGCGCCCGACGGCGTGGGCGGCGACCTTGGCGGAGGCAGCGACGCAGCCGCGCGGCGCCGGGAGGCAGTCGGGTTTGGGACGGGGCGGCGGGAGCGCGGGCAGCAGATGCGGCCGGGGCCGGCCGCTGGAGGTGAGGAGCTGGGCGGGCTGGTAGGAGGCCAGCCAGTCGGCGAGCGCGTCGAACTCGGCGGGCACACCTGCTGGGTTACGCAGCGGCGTCTTGTGGACCGCCGAGGTGCCGGCGAGGCGGGCCGGGGCGCCGTGACCCTTGTCCAGGGTGAGCACCAGGACACTGGAAGGCCCCGGAATGCCCAGGGGCTGGGCGGCGCCGAGTGCTTCGGCTACCGCCCGGCGGAGCTGGCCGATGTCGAGCCCGTCGCTGTAGACGGGCCGGTGGCCAAGGCCGGTGAAATAGGCGGTGAGTTCGGCGCGGTCCAGGGTGGCCAGCATGCTCGGTCCGCCCATGCGCATCCCGTTGAGCAGGACGACGGGAAGGACGGTGCCGTGGTCGCCCGTACCGTGCAGAGCGCGGGTGGCGAGCCACGAGGCGGCGGTCGTCCCGGTCTCGCACTCTCCGTCGCCGATCAGGACCAACGACAGCCGGTGGGGTGCGTCGAGGGCGGTGCCTTGTCCGATCGCAAGCGCAGGCCCCAGCTGGCCTCCGGTGTGCAGGTGGTCGGGGATCATCGGGGTGATCTCCCCGCCGATGCCGGGCAGGGGGAAACCCGTGACGAGTTCGCGCAGCCCGGCCGCGCCCTGGCGCAGGTGAGGGTAAGCATGGCCGAGTCGGCCAGTGAGGTAGGCGTGGGCGAGGGCGGAGGGCCCGGCGTGCCCGGCACCGTGCAGGACGTGCAAATCGTAGCCGTCGGGGACGGCCGCCTGGAGCGGGCCCAGGGCGGCGAGCATCCGGTTGACGGGCGGGCACACTCCCCAGTGGCCAGCCGGTCGCGCCTTGACGTCGCCCGGAATCAGGGGCCGGGCCAGGAGCGGGTTGTCGCGCAGGTAGAGCTGGGCGAGGCAGAGGTAGTCGAGCGCGTCGGTGACGGCGGCCACCGAAGCGTCGGGCACCAGGCGGTTCGTGCGGCGGGCGAGGTCAGCCCACATGCGGTCCTCCCGGCGGGATGAGGGCGGCTTCGACGGCGCGGGCGTGGACGGTGCCCTCCCGCTCCAGGCGGGCCGGGGTGCCTGCGGGGCAGTCGACGATGGTCATGTGCCGGCCGTGCGGGCAGATCCCGCCGTCGACGACCGCGGCGATCCCGGCCCCCGTGGTCCGCTCGAAGGCGCCGACCTGGGCGGCGGTGAGCGCCGGGTGGTCCTCCTCGCGGGCGGCGGGGGTGGAGATGCTGCACACGGCGGCGGCGAGCGGTTCGCCGGCCAGAGCTACGAGCCAGCCCAGGGCCCCGTCGGGGCATCCGACGAGCGCCGGGGAGCCCACCGCCGCGATGGGCTCCACTCCCGGCTTCCACGGAAGACGCAGCGCGAGGTCCCCCGGCCACAGGCCGCAAGCCAGCAGACGGGCGTCGTCGCTCAGGTCGAACAGGGCCTCGGCCGTGACCGGGGAGTCGAGCAGGAGCAGCAGCGGCTTGGTGCTCGGGCGTTGCTTGGCGCGGAAGACCGCGTTCGTGGCGGTCGGGTCGGCGGCGCGGGCACACAGCATGTACCAGCGGGGGGTGGGCACGGCGACCATCTGCCCGGCGGTCAGGAGCCGGGCGGCGTCGGGGAGCTGGTCGGGCGTGAGGACGTCCACGGTGCTCGGCCCTTTCACGCGGTGCCGGGGCGGGTGAGGGCGGCGAGCGCCGGGTACTCCAGCCACGGGTCCGACAGGGCACGTAGGGCGAGGTCGGTGTGTTGGGCGTGGTGGACGCGGAAGTACGCCATCACCCTCGGGGTGCTGCTGGTGTTGATACCGACCTGGTGCGGGACGAGGTGGTGCATCACGACCACGTCGCCTGGTTCGGCGGTGAAGGCGGTGCCGTTCTGGGCGTCGATGTCGTCGGGGGTCTGTGCCGGCTGCCCCAGGGCCCAGTCCGTGGCGAAAAACCGGGCCATCTGGTGGTGCCCGCCGGGCACGTAGTGCAGAGCGCCGGCGTCTGCAGTGGCGCTGCCGTCCAGGACGACGCCGACGATAAAGGTGAACGTGCGCAGGTCGCGGGGTTCCAGGTGGGGGCAGGAGACGCCGTCGACGTGCATCCGCTTCACGGGCTGCTGCGCGCCGTGGGGCAGCCGGATCTGTATCTGCGCCCGGGTGACCGGGGCGGTCCTCGCAGGCCGCAGGAGGTCTCCGGCCAGCTCCGCCAGGCCGCTGTGTTGGTAGACGGTGAGGAGGTCGGGGTGCTCCTCCAGCTCGGGGGCGAAGCTGCGTTCGGTGTAGGCGGTGAGCCGCGCGGGGTCGTACGCCTCGGCTAACCAGTCGCTGACTAGGTCTCGGGCCCGGGACAGGACTTCGCCGTGGACCAAGCCACGGCGTATGAGGACGCCGTCGTCGAGGAACCGGCGCCGCTCGTCGTCGCTCCACGTCAGAGGTTGGGGCATGGTGGATCTCCTTCCGGAGGGACGGGACAGGGAGCCGGGGCGGGGAGGGGGCCACCCTGGCGAAGAGGGAGGAGCGGGTTAGCCGCGCCGACCGAGGACGACCTGGAAGGAGGCGTGTTCGATCAGTCGGCCTGCGGCGGTGTGTTCGTCGAGCAGAGCTCGGGCACGGCGCTCGAAGTCCTCGACTCGCTCGCCGAACAGCGGCCGGGCGGCGAAGGAAGTCGAGTACAGGTAGCCGATCACGCTGTCGGTGGTCCACTCTCGCTCGACCGCGATGGTGTGTTCCTCGACCTGGCCGAAGGCGGACTCGGCGAGGATCTCGCTGTATGGCCGGTCGTGCGCCTCGTACTTCTTGCCCACTCCGGCTCGCCGCTTCTCGCCCAGGTACTCCTGGATCAGGGCCCGCAGGGCGTCGGTCCACTCGGTGCGTGCGGTCCACAGGCTGCCGTCGCCCATGACCGCGACGGTCGCGTCCGGCGCGGTCATGCCCTCCAGACGCGACAGCACCACCTCCTGGTCCATCCAATGGAACGCGCGACAGACCGTGACGAGATCGGCCCGGGTGGAGGAGCGCGGAGTGAACTGCTCGGCCGAGGCGTTGTGCAGGCGGACGGTGACCGGCAGCCCGGCGAGCGCCTTGTCTGCCTCTGCGAGCATGCCCGCGTCCTGCTCGACGACGTCGATCTCCGTCACCGTCCCGGCCAGGGCGAGGGGGACCTGTCCGGTGCCGGACCCGAGGTCGAGCAGGACCCGGTGCTCCTTGCCGGCCACCCGCCGCGCGAGCAGCTCGACGGCCTCCTTCGGGATGCCAGGCCGGTAAGCGGCGTAGAACGGGGCGGTGGTGTCGAACTGGCTCACGGGGTGGTGCTCCTGATCGTGTGGGGTGACGGAAGGACGGTTTGCTCGATGTGCCCGACCGCGCGGGCGAGGTCCGGTACGACCGTGACCCGCCCGGGGTGCTCGGCCAGCAGCCGGAGGGCTTCGGCCGACGCCGGGCGCGGGATGATCCACAGAGCTTGGGCTCCGGCGGCGAGAGCGCCGCGCACGTCGTAGTCGAGGCTGTCGCCGACGTGCAGCACCTCTGCGGGATCACGGTCGTGCAGCGAGGCAACAGTCTGCACAGCGCGTGGGTCCGGCTTGGCGAACCCGAGCTGCCACGAGGGGTGGTGGGCCCGGAGATAGGGGGCGAGAAGGGCGGCGACGTCGGTCTCCCGCTCGTCCCAGTGGCTCACGTTCGACAGGGTGACCACCGGCACGACTCGGGCGATCCGTGCCACCGCCACCACCGCGCCAGGCCACAGAGCGAAGTGAGGCGGGCGGTGGTCGTGGGGGAAGGCAGACGGCGCGAGACCCAGAGCGGCGCACACCGTCTGCGGCCCCGCCGCATCACGGCGCGGGTCCAGGGCGTGCAGGATCCGCTGGGCGACCCGCTTCGCCTCACGGGTCGGGAGCGGGGACAGCTCCACCAGGCGCTGCGTCAGCGTTGTCCCTGACGGCTCGCCCAGGGTGTACCCGACATCGAGGCTCACCAGCCGCACCCCACCCGCGTTCACGACAGACCCGCCAGAGCCGCGATGATCAGGCCGATCCGCTCGGTGCGCACTGGCCCGGAACCAGCTTCGCTAAGGAAGGTCAGCAAGTGCCGGGCTTCGGCCGGCGACCAGCTGCTGGTGTCGACACCGGCCTCGGCAGCAGCCTGGGCGAGGTCGTCGGGGATCGTCGGCGGGCGGGCGCCGTGCGGAATCAGCAAGGTACCTCCCCACTCCTCCCCGTCCTGCGACTGGGGCAGGACGGAGACGAGGGGTGCCAGAACGGTGACGTCGTCGAACGTGAGGATCCGGACAGGGAGGTCGGGCAGGCGCACCGGCTGGTCGAGGCGGAGAGTTGTCGACAGGAAAGTGTCGTGTCCGCTCAGCCGCTCGTCCACGACGAGCAGGACGGCTCCTTCGCGCCGCTCCAGTCGTCCGCGGACCACTAACTCACCTGTGTGTCGAGGCATTACCAGCGCACCTCCACCCCGAGACCGGGCCGGTCGGGAAGGGCCACATGCCCGCCCTCCGGCCGGAGCGTGCCGCGCAGCGTCCGCTGCCGGCGCGGCTCCCACACCACCTGGTACTCCACCGCGCCCGCCGCGTGAGGGAAGGCTGCGGCCAGGTGCACGGCGGGAAGGAACGCCCGCCCGTGTAGATGGACCGGCACCCCGGCATCGTGAGCGACACCCAGCCAGTCCCGCGCTTCGGTGATGCCGCCGCACCACACCGCGTCGAACGTGAGCGCCTCCGGTCGGCATCGCCTCAGCAGGACTGCGACCTCCTCCAGGCAGGACAGCCGCTCGCCCACCGCGACCGGTAGACCTTTCGTCTGGCTGCGCAGAAGTGTGTAGGCGGCCAGATCGGTCCGCGGGAGCGGGTCCTCTACCCAGCGCACGGCCTCCAGTGTGAGCCGCCGTGCAACTTCCCTGGACCGTGTGTGGCCCCACGTGCCCAGGGCGTCCACCGCCACGCTCTGCCCCGCCCACTCCGCGGCCCGTTCGGCCAGCAGCGCCAGTTCGTCGGCTTCGGCCTCGCGCAGCGCCCATTTGGTGAAGGCGAACCCCTGGCCAGCGGTGGCCCTGACCGACTCGACGGCTGAAGCCGCGTTCAGGTCCAGGGAGAGCCAGGAGGCGTACACCGGCACCTGCCGTGCGGGACGGTCGCTGAGCAGGGCCGCGACCGGGAGGCCGGCGAGGTGCCCGTGCAGGTCCCATACCGCGCAATCCAGCGCCCCGACCGCCCAGCGTCCGAGCCCCGCCGCGTGCGGACCGAGTTCGGCCAGGAGTCTGCGCAGCAGACCGTCGTGGTCGACCACCGGGTGGTGCAGAGCGCTCTGCCCGAGCCGGGTGGCTACCAAGGCGGCGGGCAGCTCGTCGACCGGAGCGAACACTCCGGCCACCCCGCCGGACTCGACCACCACCGCGAACTGGCTGTCGCCGGCCTCCCACGGGCCCGCCACGTTCTCGTCGAGGCGCTCGACCCTCACCCGGTCGATGGCCGGGTCAGCGAGGCCCATCGACGAGGTCCTCTCCCGCGTAGGTGAAGTACCACAGCGGTCGGTAGCACTCCCAGCCCACCGGCTGCAGCCCAGTCTTCGCCATGGCCCGCTCGATCACCGTACGTGCCTGCAGGTAGTACTCCAGGCTCTCCGCGCCCGGCGTCCGCATCCCCTGCATGATCACTGTGTGTGCCTGGAAGACCTGGACGTTCGGGAACGCCGTGACCTCGCCCGCCAGCTCGTTCACCCCTCGCGTGAGGTCCTCCATCGGGTCCAGGCCGACGATGTATGTGTACGAGGTGTCCAGCCCTGCCTTCCGCGCCCGCGTCAGCAGGCGCGGCATCTGCTCGGGGCCAAGGTCGGCTTTAGTCGCTTTCATCAGGGCGATGCGCCGGGTGAAGTGCTCGGTCGTCAGCCTGAGCACGAACGGCGAGACCTGCGATGCGATGGTCTCGAACGCCTCGTCGGTGCGCAGCACGGAGGTGAGGAAGCCGATCCGAGCCGTGACACCGGCCCGCTGCAGAGCGGGGCGTAAGGCGGTCAAGTGCGCGACGGCGGCCCCCTCGCGCTCGAAGCAACCGGTGGAGACGGTGACCTCCTCCAACTCGGCCAGGTTGCGGCGGGGGTGCTGCTCGCCGAGGGCCCGCAGCAGAGCGTCGAGCCCCTGGTCCTCCTGCATCCTCGGGTCGGCGGCGGCCTCCAGGGTGTTCGGGCACCAGCCGCACCCGACGCACCGGCTGCGGGCGTTGGGATTGAGGGTCGCGGCACGCCCCTCGTTTCGGAAGTATCCTCCGACCGCCTCGTCGGCATCGATGCGCTCGACGTGTGCGACCACCTCGCCGTTCAGCGACAGCTCGTCACCCCGGAGCCGGAACGGGCTGGCCGGCTGGTTCAGCGGAACGATGATCTGCCAGGCAACGTCGGGGCGGCGCACGAGGCGGAGGTTGACCCTGGCCCGGTGACGGTCCTGGGCCGAAGTGATCCCGTACAGGTTGACGGCGATCAGCAGCACGTCCTCGACGGGGACTTTGTGGCGCAGGGCGGTCTGCTCCAGATCATGCAATCGGCCGGTGCCGACGGCGCCGTCCGGGGATATGGGCCGGCGCATGGAGAGATGTGGCATGGAGGACTCCAACTTGATCTTGAGTGGTGTGTGTTGCTACAGGAGCGCGGCACCTACCTCGTGTCGCGGCAGATCATCGGTGTCGGCCGTTGTGCTAGTGCACCGACTACTCGGCTGGGGCGAAGGTGGTGAAGTGCGCCGGCGGGTGGTCGATGGGCAGGCTGGGCCGCCAGGAGGTGAGGATCTGGGCGCTGCAGACGAACAGGCCGTCGGGGAGCTGGTCGAGCGGATACCACGCCCAGTCGCCGACGCTCTCCTCCGGCTGCGTGGCCGGTTGTCCTTGCCAGGCGTGGACGAGCGCGCCGACGGTGATCCGCAGGACACCTTCGACGTGGTCGACAAGCGTGCCCAGGAGTCTCACGTCGCCGCGCCGAGCGACCAGACCGGATTCCTCGGCGAGCTCGCGGATGACCGCGTCTTCGAAGGTTTCCCCGGCCTCTACGCTGCCGCCGGGCAGTTCGAGTGTTCCGCGGTTGTGCCGGCCCAGCAGGATGCCCCGTGCGCTGAGCAGGATCGCGCCGACGCCGACGGCCGCGTGGGCGGCCGGCGCTCGGGTGCTGCGGGGTCGGCTGGAGACTCGCGCGGGCCGGTTGGGAAGGCGCCGGGCGCGGATGAGCTGCTGGATGACCGAGGCGCTCTCGTCGGGGTGCGGGAACAGCTCGATGGCCTCGACTCGGAAGCCGTATTCGGTGAGCAGGTCCTCCCACAGCTGCGGTGCCAGGACCCACATCTGCGTCGGCAGGGGCGGGTCGTCGCGCAGCAGGATCATCTGCTCGCGCGGTGCCACTTCCGTGGACGGACCGCGGCCGTGCAGGTCGGTGTGGAGGAGCGAGAGGATCAGAGGTGCGCCGGGGTGCAGGCCGTCGCGCAGTGCCGGCAGCGAGCTGTGCGGATCAATGAAGGAGAGCGTCCCGATCGCGTACGCGGCATCGAACGGCTCGACTCCGGCCAGGTACTCGGTCACGTCCGCCTGGACGAACTCCACGCCCCCTACGTCCGCGTGGGCGGAGACTGCGCGTTCGTGCTGGGTCGGGGACAGCTCGATGCCGGTGACGCGGGCTCCGTGAGCCTGGGCGAGATGGACGGCGTGGTGTCCAGCCCCGGAGCCGATGTCCAGGACACGGCGGCCAGCGACATCGCCGAGGACCTCCGCTCCCGGTCCGATCCCTTCCCAGGGCGTCCAGCCGAGCCGGTCGGGGATGGGCGGTGTGTAGGCGCGGGCCATTTGGCGCTGGCCGTAGATCTGCCAGGCCCGGGTGTTGGTGTCCTCGGCGGGCACGGTTGCCTCCTGATAGGGATGGTGAAGGTTCAGGTGTGCGTGATCAGGAAGGTGGGGCCGTAACCGCGCCTTGCTCGCTCGATGGCGTCGAGACGGGCGAAAGCGAGCGGTGCCATCAGCTCCTGCCAGGTCGCGAGGTCGTGGACGGCCCACATGTCGTGCTCGGCGGGGTCGAGGCTGATCCGGCCGAGCTGCTCGGCGGTCAGCCGACCTCCGTCGAAGATGAGCCCGATCTTGTTCAACGGCAGGCGTGAACCGGCGTGCATGAAGTGCGTGAGAAGCAGCTTCGGCGCGTCCAGACCGAGTTCAAGGCCCGTCTCCTCGACCGCCTCGCGCTGAGCGGTCTGCAGCGGGTCCTCGTCCGGGGCGTCCAAGTTGCCGCCGGGGAACTGCCAGAGTCTCGAGCCGTAGACCGAGCGGAGCTGGATGGGCCGGTCGTGCGCGTCGCGGATGTACAGGCAGCCGTACACCGTGTGGTGGGGGACGGTCTGCGCGTACTGCTCGGCTGTCATCGGCATGGGGCGGCCGGGCCGGGCGGGGCGGTGGTCGAAGGCAAGGGCGAGCACGCCGAGGGCTTCCTCGTCCGGTGGGTAGATGCCGCGGAGGTTGGCGAGCAGCTCTCCGGGCGGCCCGTCCGGGTCGATGCGCGCGGTGTCCTCCGAGCGGAGCAGGTCCTCGAAGGAGGAGTACGGGGTGATCCGCTGCACGATGACGTCGAGTTCCCGCCCGGTGTCCCGGTCGTGGAAGACGACCGTGTCGCCGACCCCGATGTCGCGCTTGTTCGGAGCGGCCACTCTCACTTCGGTCGTCTTACGACCGGCTTCCACGTGGCGGTAGTACCGCCCGAGCAGGTGCATGTGGTGCTCGGGCGGTACGTCGCCGGCCGACGGGCTCGGGACGGCCCGGATCGTCTGCTGGGTGTCGTCGGACATACGTACCTCCGTTCGGTGCTGTCCGTCCGTCGCGGTCGTGCGGACCGGTCGTGGAACGGTGGCCGCGCACTCCTGTGTCTGCGGATCGGAGTGGGTGGCGGGGAAGTGGACGAGTCCGCCGGGGTGCTAGGGCAGTTCGATCGGTCCGTAGCGCGCGTGCGGCTCCTGGCGCATCAGCGCGTCGTACCGGTCCGCTGCCGAGAAGTGCCAGAACTCGGTTCCATAGTTCGTAAAGCCCGCGCTCTCCATGGCGTTGAGCAGCAGGGTGCGGTGGTGGCGCGCCTGGTCGCTGAGGTTCAAGGCGTGCGTGAAGCAGGCTCCGCTGCTCTCCTCGGGGGAGGCGTTGACGCGGGTGCCGAGGTCGAGTTCGTGGCCGTCCTGGTCGACGAGGGTCACGTCCACGGCCGCGCCTGCGGAGTGCGGCGCGATCTCCGGCGGAGACACGTACCGGCTGGCGGCCTGGTGCAGCTGCTCAGGTGCCCAGTCGGGATGGGCGGCGGCCAGCTCGTCGCGGTACTCGGTGAAGTAGCGCTGTTGGAGCGCCAGTGGCCGGTAGCCCTCGATGAACAGCAGGTCGGTGCCGGCGGGCAGGAGCGAACGGGCATGCTTCAGCCGGGCGAGGACGCCTTCACGGACGTGGGCGAATGCGCCCAGCGGGTCTTGCTTGCGAGGGTCGACGCGGAAGTCGTGGTCGCGCACGTCGACGAGCGGCTCTCCGCACTCGCGCACCGGGATCGCCGCGACCTGCGGATCGGACATCAGCACCAGAGGGTTCATAGAGTCTCCCTGTGAAGGCTTGCACTGCGGTGGCGGGGCGGCGGCAGGGATCAGATCGGTGTCGCGCACGATCCGGGCGACGGTTTCCTGCAGCGTGCTGTCGACCGGGATCACGGCTTCCAGCCCGCCGGGCAGCAGATCCAGCTCCCGGTACCACGAGGTGAGGTGGCTGTCGGTGACTTGCTCCAGGTACGCGGCGTCCGCCTTCGACGCATGCCGTACCAACGTCGACTCCAGCGGCACGTCCAGGTAGTAGCAGGCTGAGACGCCGCGGTGGTCCCGTACCAGCGACGTGATCATGTGGCCGTAGCGGTCGGCGTACAGGATCCCTTCGAGCGCGACGTGGAAACCGGCGTCCAGGGCCTGGCGGGCGATCCTGCCGAGCAGGGCAATGTTGGCGCCGCCCGTGGTGTCGTGCTCGCGCAGCACGTTCCGGCGGATCACGTCCTGGCCCACGATCGCGACACCGCGGCCGTAGTGATCTCGCAGCCCCTGGGCCACGCTCGACTTGCCCGACGCCGAGTTCCCGCGAAGCACCACGAGTCGGGTGTCCGGGCGCCCGGCCGCTGTAGCAGCGGGCATGCGACTGGGTGCGCTGGTCGGGGTGCCAGTCATGCGGGCCAGCCCGTCTCGCTGTAAAGCTCACCGCTCTGGATCTTCGCGATAGCCAGTCGGGTATAGGGGACGAGGTCATCGGGAAGGGCAGTCGGGTCCCAGAATCTCCACTGCAGGCACTTGTCCGGCTCGCGCAGCTTCGGTTCCCCGCGCCAGGTACGGGCGCGGAAGAACAGGCCCATGCGGGGTGGGTTCCTGGGCTTGCCGATGTGATGGACGACGTGGACGAGTTCGACATCCTGGCGCTCGATCTGCAGGCCGGCCTCCTCCTGGGCCTCCCTGATCAGGCAGGCGATAGCGTTCTCCTGCTCGCAGTGGCCGGCCAAGACGTGCCAGGTGGACGGCGCGAACGCGGAGTTGGGGTGGCGCAGTCCGAGCAGCACCGTCCCGTTGGGCCGCTCCAGATAGAGGTGGACACCGATGATGTTGGGGACCGTGCCGTGTGGCGAAGCCAGACGCTCCTCCTCCTCCTCGGGTTCGGGCCCGCTCTGCGTCGCTGGATTGCGGGCGGCGTGGCGCCGAACGAGGTCGCTGGTGGTGTCCGCGATGCGCAGGCGGTGGAGGTCCGAGGGGGCGAACCAGGCGAGCATTACCCCTTCGGTCAGATGGAGTTCGCGCGGATCACCGTTCCAGCGGCCCGCGTAGATGGCGATGGGCACGGTCGCGCCGGCGTCGTCGGCGGCGTACTCGGTGCCGAACGGGGTCAGGTCGGTGAGGTCGAGGCCGGCTTCCTCGGCAAGTTCGCGCCGGACGGTGTGTTCCAGGGTGGCGTCCTGGGGCTCTCGGCCGCCGCCCAGAAGGGACCACATGCCCGGCTCCCAGATCTGGCCGGGGAAGTAGTCGCGCAAGTGGAGCAGGTACTCGCCGCGGTCGTTGTGGATCAGGGCCGAGGCGTTGGCCGTCTCCGGTTCGACCTGGAGCGGGAGCTTGAGCAGCTTCTCGCGCAGGGTCGGTGAGGTCACCCGGTCCATGGGGCGCCACTCGATGCCGCCGACTTCGTCCTCCTGAAGCACGACCGGCACCTCGGTCGAGGTGTGCAGCCGGAAGAGGAGGCGGAGGTCGAAGTGCTGGTGGCCGGGTTCGCCCTTGCCCGGGTGGGCGTCGATGTCGTGGATGTCGATGTCCAGCGGCACGGTCTCGTAGCCGGGCCACGCGGTGACGGCTCGGGGCGGGATCCCGGTCTCCTCGTGCAGCTCCCGCAGTGCCACCGCTGCCAGGGAATCGTCGGTCGGCTCGGTGTGTCCGCCGGGTGCTAGTACCTTCCCGCTGGCCAGGTGCAGCACGTGCAGGACGCGGCCGAGCTGATCGACGACGATCGCGCTGCAGGTGACGTGTCCGGTGAAGGTCGAGCGGCTGGCGATGTCCTCGCCGGTCCGGTCGAGGGCGTCCAGGAGGACGCCGAGCTGCTCGCGCTCGTGGGGGTGGCGTACGAGGTAGGCATCGACGGTGGTGCGGATGTGGTGGTGCGACAACGGCATGGGGGCTACCTCAGAGGGGCGTGGAGCGGGAGGAGGTGAGACGGGGTTGGGTTCGGGTCAGCTCAGTCGCATCCCCTCCGCAGGGATCTCCTCGATAGGGGCGAGGGCTGCGGCGGATAGGCCCCACCGCTCTCGTGCCGTGTCAACGGCGAGTTGGGCTTGCCGTGCTCCGGGCGGGCCCCAGCCCAGCAGGGCGGCTGCCTGGGCGGGGGTGGCGAGCAGGCGGGCGAAGGGGTGGCCGGTGGCGGGGTCGACGGCCGCCGGCCCGATGGCGGTGACCCGGGCGGCTAGGCGGAGCCGGGCGTTAGGCCCCACTCCGCCGTAGATCTCGCCGGTCTCATCCAGCACCCAGCCCAGTCGGACCGGGTCGGTCAGGGTGAGCTGGGCTTCCTCGGCGGCTTCGCGGTGCAGGGTGTCCTCGGGCGTCGCGTCGGTGCTCTCCACGGTGCCGCCGGGCAGCATCGGCAGCGCGCCCCGCGGGCCGGGGTCGGCCACAAGTACGACCCTGCCGTCGGGAACGAAGCACCAAGCCCAGGCTTGCTGCACGGGTAGCCGCTCGGGCACGGGACCGCGGTTGAGGGGGCTGTCCCACAGGGGGCGGTAGCGGACGTGGACGTCATGGTGGTCCAGCGCCGGGACGTCGAGAATGTGCTGGCCGTCGGCGAGGTGCGCGGTGGCGGTGTTCCCCAGCCGGGCACGGTAGGCGGCGAGCATGATCTGCCCGTCGACGGAGCGCAGCCGCTGTACCGCGTCTCGGGTCTCGAAGAAGGCGAACTCAGACAGTTCCTCGCGCGGCAGGCAGATCGCCTCGACCTGGTCGGCCGTGAGGGTTCCCCCGTCGAAGACGTACCGGATCTCTCCGGGGCAGGGCATGCCGGGCCGGAGGTCGGCGTGGTGTGACGAGAGGGAGTGGACGGCGAGCACGCCCGTCAGGGGCAGGCTCGACAGGCCCAGTTCCTCGGTGATCTCGCGCCTGCAGGTGTCCAAGGGATGCTCGCCGGGTTCGACGACGCCTCCGGGCAGCAGCCACCTGTCGTCCTCGAGGTAGGTGGGGTGGACCAACAGAACGCGGCCGACCTGGTCGGTGATGATCGCGGCGGCGCCGAGCCACACAGCGTGACGGGTTGCGGCGTACTGCGCTGCTGACAGGACGGACTGCGAGGCAACTCGTGCTGACGAAGGGAGAGAGGAGGGCATGGCTCTGCCTTTCGGTGGGGCGGGTCATGCCTTGTCTACGACGCGGGGCGAAGCAGGCTTCGGGACGTTCGGGGTCGGGGCGTACTGGGCGGCCTGGGTGTCGAACATGGCGGCATACCGGCCACGTGCGGCGATGAGGTCGTCGTGCGTGCCGTGTTCGGCGAGGCGCCCTTGGTTGAGGACGTAGATGTGGTCGGCGTGGCGGACGCCGGACATGCGGTGGGTGACCAGGACGACGGCCCGGTGCGGGGCGGCGAGGCGCCGGATGCGGTCGAAGGCAGCGATCTCGGCTTCGGGGTCGAGGGCGGAGGTCGGCTCGTCGACGATGAGGACGCTGTCCTCCTGCGATGTTGAGCTGCGCCAGTGGGTGCGGGCTAGGCCCACCTTCTGCCATTCGCCGCCGGAGAGTTCGATGGCTCCGCGGAACATGCGGCCGAGCATGCTTTCCAGGCCGTTGGGGAGTTTGGCGGTGATGGATCCGGCGCCGGCGTAGTCGACGGACGTCTGCAGGTCATGCTTCGAGGCGTCGTGGTCGGGGCGGCCGATGCGGATGTTCATCGCGGCGGTTACGGGCCAGCGCTGGAAGTCCTGTGTGAGAAGCGAGACGCGGTCGAAGACCTGGGAGCGCTTCAGCCCGGAGACGTCGGACTCGCCCCACCTCACCGACCCGGCGTGAGGGAGAAGCAGACCGGACAGGATCTTCATCAAGGTGCTTTTGCCGGAGCCGTTCTCGCCTACCACGGCGACGACCGACCCCATGGGGAAGGTGAGCGTCACGTCGTCCAGGGCCGGTGCGTCGCGGTCGGGGTACCGGTAGGTGACGTGTTCAAGGGAGACCTGTTTGACCTGGGAGGGGACGGGACTGCCGGTCTGGGGGATGGCGCGTTGGGTAGCTTCGACCAGGAACTGTCCGTGGTCCCGGACGTAGAGGGACTCTTCGTGCAGCTGGTTGATGTTCATCACCAGGGCACCCAGGCTCGCTGACCCGGTCCGTACCGCGATCACGGCAGTGCCGGCGACGGCGAGGCTCATGTGCCCGGCCATGATCAGCCAGATCATCGTTCCGTAGGTGGCGGCCATCGCAAGCCCGGACAGTGCGGAGGCGACCCATTCGGTGACGGCCTTGCTGGAGGCCAGACGTTCCTGCTCCGCCTCTGCGCTGTCGGCCATGCGCCGGTACCGGTCGAGGAGGAAGGGACCGACGGCGTGGATGCGCACTTCTTGTGCGGCGGTGCGTTCGGTGAGGAGGTTGCCGATGAGGCGGCTGGCCCGCAGGTGTTCGATCCAGCTCATCATCGACACGTAGCGTTCCTGTGCCACCCGCATGGCGCCCCACCCGCGGGGTGCGGCGATGACCAGCAGCATGGGCAGCAGTGCCGGATGCAGGATGGTGAGCACACCGGCCGTGGCGATCAGCGAGATACTGCTGTTCAGCGCGGAGACACAGGCGCCGATCATGCGGCGCGCGGAGGCGGGCCCGTACTGGGCGATGTCGATCAGACGACGGAAGTCCGGGTCGTCGATGGCTTCGAGTTCGACGGCGGTGGCCGCGGCCAGGTACTGGGTGGTGGCGATTCGCTCGACCTTTGGCTCCAGGCGGCCGGCCCGAGAGGTCGACCAGCCGGCCAGGGCGGAGTTCACGACGGCGACGCCTGCGGCTGCGACCAGTCCCGGCAGCAAGGCGTGCAGCCGCTCGACAGCGTCTCCGCCCCCTAACAGCGCGTGCATGACCGCGTTGATGGCAAGCAGGCCGATCGCGGCGGCGATGCCCTGGCCGAGTTCGCTGATTGCCACTGCCACGAGCGCGCGGCGATCCGCGCTCCAGGCCATCCGCAGGGCGGCGCCGACGAGTCTGGGCATCTGGCGCAGCGCGGAGCGCATGGTCAAGTCCAGGCCCGCGTGCTCATGTTGGGACCAGCCCATGTCGTAGCGCAACGGCCCGCCGAAGAGTTCGCGTTCTGCCTCGGATACCTGGGGCTCCGCCATGCGGACCTTGCCGAAGAATCGCTTCACTCGCTGCCTCCCTGCGTCGGCCAGTTCAGAGCCCGGCAGGACGGGCCGTGAGTGGTCATGTGGAAGATGGAGGTGGTGTACGGGTGGCAGTCCGGCGGAGGCTTCTCCATTGCCCCCCAGAACAAGCCCTCGTGCTTGTCCGGCTCGGCGTTGTGTGGCTCGCCCGCCCGCGACTGGGCGGCGAAGACGACGGCGATCCGGTCCAGGCCGTCCGCGGAATCATGGTGGTGAATGAGGCCGTAGAACTCCTGTTGCCCGACGCTGATGCAGACCCCCGTCTCTTTCTCCGCCTCGCGCCGCGCGGCGTGGTTGTGCGGTTCGCCGACGGCGCGGTCGGAGTCAAGGTGAAGGCCGACGCCCGAGGAGGCAGCGGTGTTTTCGAACTCAGGATGAACGAGCGCAGGGCGGCGTACGGGATGCATGTGGGCTCCTCGGGGTGGATGCGGACAGGTGATCGGGTAACGGCGGGTCTGCTGTCGCCGTAACGGGTGGACGCGGGCGAAATCTGGAACGCATTTTCGAATAGCGAGCCCTCTCCTTCTGTGGTCGGGTGGGGCGGTTTGTGATGCTGTGTTCGATCACTCGTGTGGGTTGCGGTACCTCCTGCGGGGGATTGCCGGGGGCCGCCTGGTCGGTCATGGTGTGGCGAGATCCGGGCGGAGGGCGATGGCGTCGCGAAGGAAGCTGCGTTTCGAGTAGAAGGTGTGCTCGGCTGCCCAGCCGTGGCTGGCGAGGTACTCGCAGAGCCAGATGTCGATCCGCTTCATCTCGATGAGGACCTCGTCTTGGTCGTGGTCGAGGATGCTGCGCGAGCGGAGATACTCCAGCTCGCACTGGGAGAGCACCACCTCGGGGGCCGCCAGGAGGGCGCAGCGGTCGAGGAAGATGCCGTAGACGTGTCCGGTGCGCAGCGACTCGCACTGGATGTCGTAGCGGACGCGCTGGAAGGGCGGCATGGCCCGGACCTGGAGGCCCAGGTCTTCGCGCAGGAACGCCTCGAAGCGGTCGGAGGTGATGCCGAGGCCGGGGGTGAGTTCCTCGCGGCGGGCGAAGGCGTCCTCGGCGAACCACTTCCGCTTGAGCACGTGCCCGGCGGTGACGGTGGGGATGAAGGAGGCGTAGCCGATCTCGGGCTCGGGGCCGGTGACGTCGAATAGATGGTTCTCGGTGTGGTGGATCTGGAACTCTTCCCGGTACTCCGGACGGCAGCCCTCCAGCTTGCCGTCGCGCAGTGCCTTGAGTAGTTCCATGGACGCGGCCCAGATGTCCGGTGCCGGGTCGAGGGTGTACTTGAACTCCAGCTCGGTGCCGGAGAAGTGCTTGCGGAAGTAACGCAGGTGGTTGTTAAGCGCCGTGCCCGACTCGGCGTGTGCCGTCAGCATGGGCTCAAGCCAGCGCAGTTCCTCGACCGGGCCGTGGCCGACTGGTTCTCGGGTGGTGCGGACGAAGCAGGCGTCCTCGGGGTGGAAGCGGATTTGCGCGTACGCGTGGTAGCCGCCGCCGGGGTGTTCGGCCAGGTAGCACAGCGGCACCAGGCCGGGGGCGGCCTCGGTGCCGACCAGGCCGCGCAGGGCATTGCCGGCGATGGCGTCGGGGAACAGTTTGCCGCCGTCGATCCTGGCCGCCCCTAGCCGGGTGCCGCCGGGGTGCAGCGCTTCGGCTGGGCAGAGCCCCAGCTCGTTCCAGCGGACGATCACGGTGGTTGCTGGTCGGCATACCTCTTGCGGTGGCACCCGTACGAGCACGATCGGCTCGTCTGGGCGCCGTGGTGCGCTCCGGTTGAGGAGGTGGACGCCGCCGAGGACGACCCAGGCTCCCCAGGCCGAGGGTTGCTCATCGTGCACGCTGGTCTCCTTCGTGTGAAGCGGGCGCCACGGGTGATCGCCCTGCAGCCCGAAGGGGCCGCCGGGTCGGCCGGACATCCCCGGATGGCTGCCTGCTCGTCGCTGCGACGTTCGGCCGGTTCGTCGGCCTAGGGTGGGGCGGGTGAATCATGGTGAAGTCGGTCAGATGATCTTGGACGAGGCTGTTGCGGATGCCCGCCTCGCCGCATCGGAGTTCGACGGTGCACGGGCCTGGCTGGAGGAAGCCCGCCGGCACCCGATGGAGCCGCTGGCGGCCGAGGTGTGGGTCACCGACCCTGCTTTCGAGCACGTCCTGCTGGTCAAGCACCGCGTGCGCGGATGGGTGCCGCCCGGCGGCAAGGTGGAGCCGGGCGAGGCGCCGCGTGCGGCGGCGGCACGAGAGCTGCTGGAAGAGACCGGCCTGCACAGCGAGCTGCTGCCCGAGCCCGCAGCCGTGGCGGTGCGTTCCTACCGGGCCGACTGGTCTCCGACGCTGGGCCTGTCCTATGCCGCGGTCGCCGAACGCGACGCACCGCTCGCCGGGGAGCAGAACCAGCCGGCGGCATGGTTCCGTCTGGACGCCGACTGGGACAGCGTCTTCCCCGCGGACCGTGAGCGGATCCGTGCGCACGCTCGCCGCCTTGCGGCAGGCCGGGCGGTCGGCTCCCGCTGAGGTAGGCCCTTGGTCGCCGTTCATAGGACGGCCTCGATCCGATCGAGGTCAGCCGCGGGCAGGGTGACAAGCTCAAGGCCGTGCAAGAAACGGCACCACACCGGCTCCAGACCGGGTTCGCGCTCGAACTCCTCACGGTCCAGGCACCCATTGGCGTACGCGGCAGTCCGCAGCGCGTGCTGCTGCAGCTGGTCGGGGTGGATCCACCGGGGGGCGCGGACCTCCCGGGCCGAGGGGCGCAGCGACCCGGAAACCTCGGCCTGGAAGATCCACCAGTGGTGGCCGACCGGACCGCTGGGCGTGCGGCGGCAGTGGTTGGGCCGCCACTGGTCCAGGAGCAGGTGCAGGTGGGTGACGGTGAGACCGACCTCTTCGAGGACCTCGTTGCGGGCTGTCTGCTCGGGGTCACCATGCTGGTCGACGTGGCCGGCGACCGGGGCGATTCCGGCTGGAGGGGTCGCCCGCTCGAACACCAGGAGGCCGCTCGGGGAGGAGATCAGTACCCCGACGCTTGCGTGGTCACAGAGGCGGATCCTGCCGCTGGGAGCCGGGGCGGCCGGGGTCATGCGGTGGCCTCCGGCCGTTGGGCAACGACGACGAGCCAGCTCGTCACGGCCGGGGCGTCGGGGGTGGTCATGGCGTAGGCGGTGTCGAGGATCTGCATCCGCTGGACGTGGGTGAAGTCGCCCTCGGGCCGCGCGAAGACGGGGATGGACAGCCACGCCTTCTTCTCGGCCATGGTGCTGTGCTGGGCGGTGACCTCTGTTTCGACGACCGTCAGTCCCGCCGCGGTCAGCTGCTCGGTGGCTGTCTCCAGCGGCAGCTTCGGCGGCCTGTCGGCGTCGCGAGGCGGTGGGGTGTATCCGTGGGCCTCAGCGGCGACTTGGCGGATGAGGGCGTTGAGGGAAGGCCCGGTGCGGGCGGACAGTTCGTCGGGGTGCCGGACGCTGGCGAAGCCGCCGCCGATGTTGAATACGAAGTGCCCGCCCGGGCGCAGGATGTGCGCGACGGCCGCGAACACTGCGGCGGTATCGGTCTTCCAGATCGCGGAGTTGCACACCACGGCATCGGCGCTGCCAGCGTGGAGGTGGTCGGCGAGCCGTTCGGCCGGGGAGGTGATCCAGGTCAGGCGGGCGTCGGTCAGGGTGCGGCGGCCGGCACGCTGCATCGCGGCGGCGTTGTCGACGGAGACGACCCGGGCGCGGGCGGGAATCAGGTCGAGGATCGCGCGGGCGGTCGCGCCGGCGCCGCCGCACAGGTCGACCACCAGGCTGGCGTTGGCCAGATGGCATCGGCGTGCGAGGTCGCGGCTGGTCGCGTCGTACATGGGGTGGGCGCGGGTGAAGGTGTTGTACGCCTCGGCGTTGGTGTCCTTGTCCCAGCCGAGGATGGCGTCCTGGGGTGCCATGTTGCTGTGGCCTCGCTTCTCGGGGCGGCCCGGCAGTGCAGGCCGTGCGTTCGGACAGGGTCAAAAGAGCGCGGACTGTATGGCGGCGGGCGGTGAGGAGAACTGTGCGCCGAGGACGATGCGCCGGCCCTTGAGGGTGCCGAGGTCGAGCAGGTAGGGCAGTTGTTGACCGTCGCCGTCGAGGGTGGCGAGGACCTGGGAGCCGAGGCAGGAGAGCACCGTCAGCCCGTGCTCACCGGAGCGTGGGTCGTGCGGGTACAAGGCGCGCCCGGTCTCCGGCGTCCGCAGCAGGTCGCCTTCGCCGGGCGGCGTCCACGGCTCCGGTGTGGCCGGGACGTTCAGGCCGCTCAGGGCCTCGGTGGCGCGGTCGAGGTGCTGCTGGTGGGCGGCGCGGGCCGGGGCGAGGTCGCGCAGCTCGGCCAGGGCCGTCAGCTTGGCCGCGGCTCGCACGGTCTGCGTCAGGCCGAGGCGGCGGGTGAGGGCATCCTCCAGAAACCGCACGGCGCGGCCGTCAGGACTCCGGACGAGGTAGGTAGCGATCAGGGCACCCTGTTCGTCGAGGCGGGAGCGCTTACGGGGTTCGGCCGCGGTGCCGATCTTGGTGGTGCCGTCGGCGAACGTCGCCAGGTACAGCCAGTGCGGCTGGGCCATGTACGCCGCCAGGGCGTCGGGAACGTGCCCGCCGGAGTGGAACCGGTGGGCGAAGCGGAAGTCGTCCCGCCCGGCGCAGGCCGCGCACTGGCCGCCGGCCTCGGCCGGGGCCCGGTCAGGGCAGGCGACCGCCTCGACGCGGACGCGGTCGGCGAACCGGTACCGGCCGGTGCACCACCGGCCGCTACCGCTCACTTGGTAACCCAGGCGCCTGCCCATGACCGGGGCGTAGACAAGTGGCCCGCCGGTCACGGGGGCGAGCAAAAGGCGGGGGTCTCCGCTCGCCCAGATGATGCCGTGGCAGACGTTTGTCCCGCTGGTGGGCAGGGCCTGGTCCATGGTGCGTTCCTTGTCGATCGGGGCGGGAGGGCCGGGTCAGACGGTCAGATGCAGACGGTCGGCCAGGGCAGCGGCAGCGGCCTTGAAGACCTGGTCGCGGTCCAACTGGGCGACGTCCAGCGTCAGCCAGGTACCTCGCTGCGCCTGTTCGCGCATCTGGTCCAAGACGGTGTCCTGGTAGCGGATGAAGTCCTCGTCACCGCCGCCGGCGTGGCCAGCCTCCAGGGAAGTGAACGAGCCCTTGCGGACGAGTGCCTCGCGGGCACCGATGTTCAGGAAGAACACCAGGTCCGGCTGCGTCAGATGCGCGAAGACGTGCTCGCACAGGCCGGGGGAGACCTTGGGGTTGACGGCGTACCGGGCGAGGATCTTGTGGTGCGCATTGTCGAGGATCACGTGGGTGCCCGCGGCGAGGGCCGGCTGGATGACGAGCCGGTCCTGCAGGGTGTACCAGGAGGCGAGGGCCAGCAGCCAGTAGTGGTCGCCGCATGCCTGGGCGACGCGGGCGTCGCGCCGGTAGACCAGCTCGTTGAGACGGTCGAGGTAGGCGGACAGTTCCGGGTCCTGGGGGACGTCGGTGCTGTGCTTGCCGATGAGGACTGCCGTGTGGCCGGCGTCGTTGATGGCCTGGTGTAGGCGGGCAGCGAGGGTGGACTTGCCGGCCCCGTCACCGCCGACGAAGGTGATCAACTTCCCGGCTGCGGGGGTGGTCGGCGCGTTCGCCGTCATCGGGATTCTCCCAGGCTGTGGGTCGGGCTGGAGGTCAGGCGACCGGTGATGATGGTGCGGATGCGGTCCACCAGGACGGCGCGCTGGCGCAGGACGTCGCTGTGACGCTCATTGGACAGGTCGGCGGGAAAGTGGGTGGCGAGGTTGTTGGAAATGACGTGGAGGTAACCGAACCTGATCCCCGCCTGACGCGCCGCCGCCCCCATGGGACCGATCTCCGGGTCGACGAAGGCGTACGAGGCGGTGTGCTGGAGAAGCCAGTCGCGGTTCTCCAGCAAGATCGACGGGGAGGAGACGTGCAGACCGCTGCGCACCCCGTCGTGGGCGGCGGCGTAGTCGCCGAAGAAGTCGTCCCAGCTCACCAACGCCCCGCGTATCAGGCTGGTGTTGCCGGTCGCCAGCCAGGCGTTCGGTTCGACGCCCGGAGTCAGCGAGCCGACCTTGCCGACGTAGACGACATCGCCTGCGCCGAGTTCGGCAAGGCGCGCGACGACCCGTCCGGCCACGTCCCCCCAGATGCTGTGGAGGAACCCGAGGTAGACCACACGACGGCCGGCGACCTCGGTGCGCTGCCACGCGTAGCCGGGCCCGCGAGTCCAGACTCCGTTCTCGGGAGCGAGGTACTGAAGGCCCCAGCCGACGACCACCAGGTCGCCGTCCAGTTCCAGGTCAAACGCGTTGAGCGCCGTTCGGCACTCCTCCTGATCGGGCGGCTGATAGGTGACGGTGCTGGCCGGGCGGCCGGTCATGGCCAGGTACGTGGCGATGATCAGGGCGTAGTGCTGGACGTAGTCGGCTCCAGGGAACGCCTTGACGACGAGGTCACGACCGTGGACCTCCGCGGTGGGCCGCTCGATGTTGAACAGCTTCCCGGTCTTCTCGTACCGGGAGACCACCGCTGTGCGGTCGTAGCCGCCGATGACGCGGATGCTGTCCCAGTTCTGGTCCTGGACGAGGTGGTGGACCTTGATCTCCAGGTAGCGCAGCAGCCTCGCGTGGGTCATGGTGTGCCCGGCTGGCTCGATCGGGGCGGCGCGCAGGAGCCCGGGGGCGGGGTCGGCCAGTAGGGGGGTCATCGGTGCTCCTCGGCGATCGTCACGGTGCTGCCGGCCGCCGCGCGGACGACGGAGATGTTCTTCCGGATGAGGTCGAACCGGTCTTCGGGGATCGGGCCGAGCTTCTCGATGCGGGGCGTGGAGGGCTTCTCGTACGGCCCTTCGGGCAGCAGGGCGACGCCCATCGCGCCGAGGATGACCGGGGCCGCGCCGTCCACGGAGGAGATCCACTCGTGCTCGCGCTGCTCGATCAGCTCCAGGTGCCCGGTCCGGCCCAGACCGAGGAGCCGGTAGACGAGCAGATCGTCGACCAAGCCGTGGTCCTGCAGGTAGGCGGTCGCCAACCAGCGGGTGCGGCACAGCTGCTCGTCGGGGTCCGGTCGACGCGAGGCCGGTAGGGCGATGGCCCCGGCCCAGTCGCTGGTCACGAAGGCGTCGTAGGTGCGCAGCCACTCGTCATCGTCCCCGGCGTGCAGTACCGCGCACAGCCGGAATGCATCGGCGGACAGCTCCCGGATCTCGCGCGCGGCCTTCTCGCTCGCCTTAAAGGTCGCGGCCCCGTCCCGCATGACGTCCGGCAGGATGATTTCCCTCGCTGACACCGCCAGCGCGGCTTCGACAAGGCTTTCCGCCTGCAGGGCGTAGCCGAGGTCGAAGAGCCCGTTGTCGACGATGATCTCGGCTCCACGCTCGGCCTCGCGAGCGAAGAAGCCCCGGTAGATCTCGTCGGACAGCACGCGCTGGGCGGCGACGTGGTGGACGCGGGCGGGCTCCTGGGCGACGAAGTGCTCCAGGTAGGCAGGCGGAGCGATGACGGAAAAGCCGATGCCGGTGTTGGCGGTCACCGCGCCCCCCACAGGCCGGTGGTGAGGGTGAGGAACTGCTGGGAAAGGACGAGGTCGGTACCGAAGCGCCCGCCCGAGTGCACAGTGGTGGTACGGGCCTCCTCCATCCGTACGCCACGCATGCTCATGCACAGGTGCACGCCGCGCACGGTGACGGCGACGTTCTCGTGTCCGATCACGCCGCCCAGGTATTCGGCGACCTGGCGGGTGAAGCGTTCCTGGACCTGCAGTCGGCCGGCGAAGTGCTGGGCGATCCGCCCGAACTTCGACAGGCCCACCACCTCGCCGTCTGGCACGTATCCGGCCGTGACCTGCAAGTTCATGGGCAGCATGTGGTGCTCGCAGAGCGACCACACGCTCATGCCGCCCACGATGACCAGCTGACCGCCCAACTGGGACTCGGTGAAGCAAGTGGCCGTTGCTGCGCCGTCCGGGGACAGGAAGGCGTTCCACCAGGCCGCTACGCGGTCCGGAGTGCCGGTCAGCCCCTCGCGGGCGGGGTCCTCGCCCAGCTCGACCAAGAGCTGGTGGATCAGGCCGGCGACCCGGCCGGTGTCGATGGCCGCAGTGGGCCCAGGGGCGGCGGCGGGCGGCGCCACTGCCGGGCTGGCGATAGAGGTCGTCATGGGCGTCTCTCGTTTCCGGGGACTGGGGAACGGATGGGCATGGTGGCGCGTGCGGTCAGCGGCCTCGGGTGTCCGCAAAGGCCAACACGTGAAGCCGGGTGGTGAAGTGCCAGTGCCGGGCCGCGACCGCGTCCGCGAGGACCCGGGTGGTCGCGGTGATCGCCTCGGGGGTGGTGCCCTCCGGCATTACCCACACCGGTGCGAGCCGGTGGGCGTCGGCCAGTTCAGCGATCCGGTCGAGGTCGGCCACCGTGGAAGCGACGAACTTGAACGCCGACCGCCCGGAGGCCACGAACGACTCCAGCGCGGCGGGGACGATGCTTTTGGTCTCCTCCACGCCGAAGCTGGCGAGCTTGGGCGAGACGTTGAACCGGATCCCGTCGGCCATCAGCTCGGGAGCGGGCGCGATGGTGCCGTTCGTCTCGAACTCGACCCGCTTGCCGACTGCTGTCAGCCCCCGCACGAGAGGCACCAGCCGCGCCTGTTGGATCAACGGCTCGCCGCCGGTGATCACGACCAGCTCGACCGGCGAGGACTCCGCCCAGGCCACCAGGTCCGCCACGGACCGCTTCGTCGACTCTTTGCGCGGATCGAACCTAGACCAGTCCCAGGTGTACTTCGTGTCGCATTTCGCGCAGGTGAGGTTGCACCGGGACAGGCGGATGAACAGCGCCGGGTGTCCGCAGCTCGGCCCCTCGCCCTGGAAGGTCGGCACCTCGACGCCGAAGCATTCCGCGACGATCAGGCGGGGTTCGCCTTCTTCAGCCGCCGGTTCGTCGGTGATCGTCTCGGATGCGGTCACTGCCGCTCCACATCGAAGCGGGCCCAGCTGCTCTGGGTCTCGCGGGCCAGAACGGCGACCAGGCGGCCGGGGATGGCGGGCTGAAGATTCTGGACGAACCACCCGGCCAGGAACTGGGCCAGTCGCTCCGAGGTCGGCTCGAAGGGAAGAATCTCGTGCAGGTTGTGATGGTCGAGTTCGGTGTTCAGGAACTCTTTGAACGGGGCGAGCGCCCCGAAGTCCGTGACGAAGCCGGGCTCCTCCAGCGAGGGCGCGGTGAGGATGACCTCGACCTCGTAGCTGTGCCCGTGCTGGCGCGAGCACTTGTGCTCGCCCGGCAGCCCGGGAAGCCGGTGACCAGCCTCGAAGCTGAATGTCTTTCCAATGGTGAAATCGCCGGACGGGAGCGGGACGGCACTGAAGTCCATTAGTTTCCTTCGCGAATTGAGGGCGAGGCTGCCTCGGGCAGGATGAGGCAGTCCCTTCACGAGACGGCTGCGGGGTGTTCCTGCGTATGGGCTTGCGCGGCCCGGTTCAGGGCGGCCGTGAACCGCTCGGCGCGCTCGTCGCCGTCAGCCTCCTGGGCGCGGAGGTCTCCGAAACGGGCCCAGTAACGCCTGCAGACGTCGCTGCTCATGACCATCGAGGCGAAGAACGGTAGGTGCCCGTCGCGGACAAAGCCGAGGCGGTCGCGGAGGCTGAGGATGCAGATCAGCTGGTTGGCCTTGAGTAGGTGCATGTACTCCTGGGCGTCCATGCCCTCGGGGGCCCAGAGCTTGGCGAGGTCGGGGTTGGTGGACATCTGTGCCAGCCAGTCGAGCTGGTTGCGGGCGACGACCGCTTCGTTCCGCTCGGTCTGGTGCCGCGCGTCCTGCCGGAGCCGGGCGGCTCCGACCGTGGCGGTGGTGAGGGAGACGGCAGCGCCAGCGGCGAGGACGGCGGTGGAGAGCTTCATACCTCAACAGTCCTTTCAGGTAAGAGGGATCGGTGGGTGCGTCGGATCGGCGGAGCGGGCGGAGCTCGCTGGGTCATGCGACCGCCGCAAGCACGACGGTCGAGGAGTCGCCGGCCTGGTGATCCTGCGCGAACCGGCGACGCACCGTTTCCAGGGCCGTGGCGATCGGTGACAGTCCAACGGTGGCCCTTCGCTGGTCCAAGGAATCGAGCGCGCGCACCGGACACAGCTCAACACCTGTCGCCGCGACAACCTGTTGAGTCCCGAACTCCTGGGGGCGACCGCTGTTGACCAGGGTGCGGTCGTAGAGGTGGGCCCAGTGCTGGACGCGCGCGTCGCCGTCCTGGACCGCGCGCTCCAGCAGGATGGTGGCCGCCCGTTGGAAATCAGCGTCGTCGTCGGCGTGAAGAGCCAGGCTCCAGGCGGCACGTGCCGCGTCGGGGCCGACGAGGCGGTGGCCGGGCCAGTCGTGTTCGGCCAGAACGCGGCGCAACACCTTGGCGTCGGCGTGGTCGGCGTGACGGTCTTGGCCGAGTTGGACGGCGTCGAGCTGGTTGCGCAGGCGCTTGGCTCTGCGCGCTGCCGCCTTCACAGCTCGGTCGATGAGTTCGCGTGCGAGGTCCGGTCGCAGGGGTTCGGCGGCCGTCACGCGATGTTCCGGCTGTCTGCGGAGCACTGCGGTTCGTGGACCCGGCAGGCGATGAGCGCGCTCAGTCCCGAACGATGCTCGGCGATGAGTTCAAGGCGAGCGACCCGCTCCTCGTGCTGGCCGGCCCCCGACCCGCGCACGTCCCAGCCCATGTCGGTAAGCCGACGAAGGAAGGGGGCGATCCGATCAACGTCGAGGGGCTGGCGGGCCAGGGCCTCGGCGCGCACGAGGGGCAGGTCGAGTCGTGCTGCGAAGTCGGAGGCCCACAGGGTGATCACCTGGGTGGTGTCGTCGGAGCTGTCAGGCAGGGTGTGGATGCAGCTCAGGAAGAGACACAGGCCCTGACCCCATGCGAGGTCGGGCGCTCGCTGCGGGATCATGCAGGCCAGCAGCACACCGTCCTCGAACAGTCCGGCCGGCTTCGACTGAGGATCGCGGAACAGGGCTGGGACATCGGCTCGGGCGGGTACCGGCAGGCCGCGCATGGTGAGCCAGCTCTGACGGTCCTGGACGAGCGCGGCGGCCTCGTCCCGCTCGGCGTCCGTGCACAGAGTTCGCATCTCGTACACGGCTGATAACTCTGATGCGTGCTGGTGCGGTGATGCGGGAGACGGCTCGGTGGACGGTGTGAAGGGAGACGTGTTCACTTCGCTGCTCCGCTCTCCACCGTGCCGGTCGGCTTGGTGCCCAGTAGGTGCCAGGCGTGGGCCAGGACGACGAGCTGGGTGACGTCGGCGGCGCCCGTCTCGTCGAGCAGTTCGTCGAGTGCGGACCGGAGATCGGCGGGGGCGATCTTGGCGGCGAGGGCGATGTCGCGGGGGGAGCTGAGTTCAGCCACCGCCTTCAGCAGCAGCTGCTTCTCCGCGTTGAGCTCCGGCGTTGCCCGGTCCGTCTTGGGCTGGGCTACCTGCTCGGTCGCCAACAGGCGATGCACGAGCACGTGCGGCTTGCAGCGAGGCGGGCAGTGGACGCTCACCCGGATGTCGCGGACGTACTGACGGACCGTGTGGGGCGACAGTCCCGTCCTCGTGGTGATGTCTTGGGTGGTGAGACCGTCCACGAGGTGCTGGGCGACGCGCTGGTGGGTCGGCTTCAGCGGTGTGATCGGTGCGCTGGTCGTCGTGGACGGTGTCACGGGTGTCTCTTTCTCGGCGGGGTGGACGGTTTCCGGAAGGGGTGCCGCCGGCCCCGCGGGGGGACGGGGGCCGGCGGCACGGGCCCGCGCGCGGCGGTCGGGATTCACGGGGTGCCGCGCGCGGGGGTTCATGCGGCGGTGGGGTCGGGTTGTGCCCAGGCCGGTTCGGCAGCGAGGCGTTCGGACCACTGGATGTGGTCTTCGTCGAAGGCAGCGTCGGAAAGGCGTATTCGCTGGACCTCGCCCGTTCCGGCCGGCGGGTGGGTGTGCTGGATGTCGCGCCACAGGCGCTGGAGGAGGTACTCGCGGTCGAGGGCGTGGGCACCGTGCAGTTCCATGGCGTCCTGGGCAGACGTCATGGCCCACTGGTGGCCCAGGTACTTGGCGTTGATCAGGTCGGCGTCGCAGGACAGGCCCTGATCGAGGAGGTGCACGGCCTGGTAGGCCAGGATGCGTGCAGCGCGCAGGCGGGCCTCCATGTCGCCGACTCGGTCCCGCAGGACCGGCAGATCGGACAGGGCGCCGCGGTAGCGGGGCCGGGCTTTGAGGTAGGAGGTCGTGGTGGCCGCGACCGCCTCGTGAATGCCCAGGCTGACGGCGGCCAGGTTGGGACGGCCATACAGGATGCTGCTGCTCTGCGCGACGCTCAGACCCTGGCCGATCTCTCCGATCACGTTGTCGACGGGGACGCGGACGTGGTCGAGGTCAAGGCGGCCGGCGGAGAAGCCGTGCAGTCCGAGGCCGGGGCGGTGGGCAGGGATGAAGAGCCCGGGGCGGTCGGATTCGACCATGAACGCGGTCAGCGCCTGCGAGGTGCGCACGCCCGCCTCGGCGGTCCGGGCGATCACGAGGTGGGCTCCCGCGAGATGGCTGTTGCCGATATGGATCTTGCTGCCGGTGATCAGCCAGTGGTTGCCGGCCTTCTCGGCGGTCGTCTCGATGCCACCGATGTGTCCGCCGGCGATCGGTTCGGTCACCGCGATCGACAGGAGCAGCGAACCGTCCGCCACCCCCGGAAGCCAGCGGCCTTTCTGCTCATAGGTGGCGAAGTGCAGCAGGGCGCCGACGGGGATCAGGGTGGCCTGCAGGATGGCTGCGGCAGCCGCCGAGACGCAGGCGATGCGGTGGATCAGGACCGTTTTGGCCACATGGCCGGCGCCCAGACCGCCGAAGGCAGCCGGGACGGTGACGGCGAACCAACCCCGCGCGGCCATCAGATCGGCGACCTTGCGCTCCACCCTGCCCGGAGCGGCTTCCATCCGCTCCGCGCGCGGCGCGACGTGCTCGGCCGCGAAGGCGTCCACCTCGTCCCACAGCAGTTCGTGGCGGGCGGTGAGATAAGGACGCAGCGCCGGAGGCGGTGTGGCTGGTGTGGCGGGCATGGTCGTCTCCCTCTCCCTGGATGAAGTCGCGCGGTGGAGCGGCCGGGTGTCGCTAGCGGCTCCCGGGCGGGGGCGGTGGAACGGGTCTAGCGGAAGGGCGCGGGGGCGATGCGGTCCATCACCTGCGTGCCGGCGTCGATGACGATGTCTCTGAGCCGTCGCGCCTCGCTCAGGGGGCGCTTCTCGGGGTCGATGACGCAGACCGTGCCCAGCACGGTGCCACTCTCATGGATGAGCGGGGCACCGAAGTAAGAGCGGATGCCGACCGCGTCGACCACGTGGTTACCGCTGAACCGGGGGCTGGCGTGCACGTCGTGCAGCGGGAGGGCCTTCTTGCGGGCCACGACCTCCGGGCACCAGCCGTGGTCGTGGCTCATGGTGCGGCCCACGATGACGTACCCGCTGTCCGCGGGCGGCTGGTGCAGTCCCACGAAGGTCTGCTCCTCCAGGAACAGATTGACGAACCCGTACAGGAACCCGGTCTTCTCAGCCATGTCGCGGGCCAGCTCGTCAAAGTCCGCGCTGGCAGCAGTCGACACGCCCAGACGCTCCAGCAGCTCGTACCGCTGCGCCAGTTCGGTCGCCTGCTGGACCTGCGGGCCGGTGATGGCAGCACCGGCTGGGATGAACAGCCCGTGGGCGCCGTCGCGCATGCCGCGTTGCGGCAGAGACAGCGCGGACGGGGCGGCTTGGGGCCCGAGGTGGGGATCGTTGGGCTGATACGACATCAGGCGTCCTGGAGGGTGGTGGCGGATGTGGGGTGAGCGGGGCGCGCCGGTGTGTTCTGCACTGCGTGGCCGACGAGGGTTAGCAGGACGCCGGCGACGTGGCTCGGATTGCGGGCGTCCCACGAGGTCGCCCTCGCGCCCTCCGCCCAGTGGGGCGAAACGTCGGTGACCACCGGTACGGAGGCGGGCAGGTCGAGGGCGGCGCGGACCTGTTCGGGGTGGTAGCGGTGGGCTCCGTCGAAGTGGTTCACGGCGACGACGAAGGGCAGGCCGATGTCCTCGAAGAAGCTGACGGGCGTGAAGCTGCTCTCCAGACGCCGGGTGTCGACCAGGACAACCGCACCGACGGCCCCGCGGGAGAGTTCGTACCAGAGGTCGACGAACCGGTCCTGGCCAGGCGTGCCGAACAGGAACAGCTCCAGAGGTACGGGCGCGTCGGGCAGGCTGAGGCGCCCGAAGTCGAAGGCGACCGTGGTGGTGTGCTTTGCCTCAACACCTTCCAGGCTGTCCACGTCCGTGCTCGCCTCGGTCAGGTACTCCTCAGTACTCAGCGGCGTGATCTCGCTGACCGCGCCCACAGCGGTGGTCTTGCCGACGCCGAAACCCCCGGCGATCACGATCTTCAGCACGGTCGGTGCACCGGCATGCGAAGTCCGCAAGCCCACAGGCGGGTCATCCGGCCTGGCGGTAGGCGATGGCATCGGGGAACTTCCTTTTCAGGGCCACTGAGAGGGCCGCCAACAGGTGGGTGGTGGGACGTCTATCCGCGTCTGCGTCGGAGCCGTAGGCATCGGTGACGGAGACGACAAGGGCTTGGGAGTCCAGGAGGTCCGAGACGAGGATCTTGACGGCGGTGACGGGGCGGCCGAGCCGTCCCGCCAGCTCGGTTACCGACCGTCGGTGATCCCGGCACAGGGCGAGGATCTCTTCGCATTCCTCGACCTGGCCCAGGCCGGGTCGTCCAGGGCCGGTGTCCAGCACGGTGTCCAAGCCCAGCAGGTGCCGCGGCCTGGTGCGCCCGCGCGTCAGCGTGTAGGTCCGCACGAACGTCGAGTCCTCGGCCGCATCGCCGTGGGTGCTCACCGGGACTCATCACCTGTTCCGACGCGGACGGGGATCTGCATGTAGGGGGCGAACCTCTTCACCAGGCGCCCCATCTCGAAGCCGACGGGGCCTGCGTCGGCGTCCGGGGCAGCGATGACGGCGAGGACCGTGTCCACCTCCCCGCGTTCGTTGCCGGGGTGGTCTTCGAAGACCGCGCTGCGGCCGGCGCTCTGGACGAAGAACAGGCAGTCGTCGCGCTCGATGATGATCTGCCTGGCCGGCCGCTTCCGGTGGGTGGGACCGGTGGCGTTCGACGCGAGGGAGGCCATACCGGCGAGCGCTGCGGACAGTTCGTCCGCCCAGTCCTTGTCGACTTCGCTGTCCAGGAGCCGCAGCCCGTCCCGCGACAGCAGAACGGCGTGCAGGACGCCCGGAACGTCGTCGGCGAACTGCCGCAGCAGCCATGCCATGTCATCCCGCTGATGGCTCGCCGTCGCCTCGGATGCGGGCGCGACACCGGGCGTCGGGTTCATTTCAGGGTGGGTGCTCATGAGGATCGCTCCAGAAAGGGGGAAGGGCCGGCGGACATGTCCGGGCCACCGGGAACGGGGAGGGGCCGGGCGATGGTCAGGGCCTGGGCTGCTCGGCCGGAGGGGGAGGAAAACCGGCGGCCCCGCCGGCCTCGATGCCCGCGCGAAAGGCGGCTGCGAGCCCTGGCGACGCCGCGGTAGCGGGGGCTTGCTCCCGCTCACGCGGTGGAGGGAAGGAACCGGTCTGCCGCGTACGCCGGGGAAGGTCGGGCACTGGAGCAGCTTGCCCCTCCAAGTCGCCTCCCGGCCGGCCTACGGCGGGCGGGTGCTGGACCTGCCCTGCAGGAGCAGCCGTCGCTGCGGCAGCCTGCCGTGGCTGGAGCGTGGAGGGGCGTGCTTCCCGGCGTCGAGCACCCGCGTCACCCACGGGAGAAATCGCTACGAGGAGCCGGGCCGGAATGACGACCAGAGCGGTGGTTCCTCCCGTCACGTTCTCCTGCAGGAGAACGGACAAGCCGTGCGACTGGGCGATCTTCGCGGCGACCAGCAGGCCAAGCTGCCCATCACGCACCTGACCGCTGACATCGACCTCATCGGGGGCCTTGAGCAGATGATTCATCCGTGCGCGGTCCTGCGGGTGCATGGGGATGGCCCGGTCCTCGACCTCAACCGCCAGCCCGTTCGGTACCCGTTGCGCCCGCACCATCACCTTCGTCGCCGGGTCGGAGCACTCGCATGCGTTCTCGATCAGCTCGGCCAGCAGGTGCGTCAGGTCCGGACCCACGTGTCCGGGAAGCCCCAGCTCGCCCCCCACGGAACCGGCCGCGACCACCACGCGCGGGTACTGCACCACCTCGGAAATCGCACCGCGCAATGTGGTCGTGACGGGCACCGGCTGGCGCACGCTGCGCAGGGACTGCCCGCCCAGCACCGCGGTGCTCTCCACCTGACGTCGCATCCGCGTCACGAGGTGGTCGATCTCGAAGATCTTCGCGAGCAGTTCCGGATCGTCGGTCAGCATCTCCAGCTGCGTCAGTGCTTCCAGCGCTTTCCCGACCAGGGCGTGCTCCCGAGTGGCCAGGCGGCGCAGTACTTCCAGAAGGACGACGTACTGGGACTCGTCGTGCACGCGTATCAGGGAGGCGATGGCCTGCACCTGCAGTGCACTGAGCGCCTTGTCGATCTCGGCTGCCGCACTGGCCGGCTGCGGCATCTGCATGTCCGGCAGCCGCGGTCGTGCTCCTCGGCACAGTTCGTCCGCCGACCACGCCACCGACTTCTCGACGGCCGCCGCCGCTCCCGTGACAGCGGTCAGCACCGCCGCGCGTCGTTCCTCTGCGGCTGTCTGCACGGCGTCGGCGGCCGTCCGCGCTCCGCGGGCCGCTACCAGGGCGACCCCGGTCAGTCCACAGACCAGGCCGACCAGGAGCCAGCCGAGGGCCACTGCGGCCGTCGACCAGGCGGCGAAGGCGATGCCCAGCAGGCCCGAAAGAAGCAGCAGGGGCAGCACCACGGCACGACGGACGCGGTGCACCGTGAAGGCATCGGTCCGTGGCGACCGCCGTCGGCGGTGGCCGGTCGCGGCCGGCCGTGGCGGGAACGCGCTGTCAGACATGAGAATCCTCGTCAGTGGAAAGAGGCGGCTAGGCGTGCTGCGACGTCAGGGCTTTGCGGTTCTGTAGCGACCCGAGTGAGGGGGAACGGCGCGCCGGAACCGCCACCGCGCCTCGGTGAGGAGAGGACTGTGTCGCCAGCTGCTGCAGGAGCAGGGCACTCTGGATCAGGCCCATGTGGCTGAACGCCTGCGGGAAGTTACCGAGTTGGCGCTGCTGGACGGGGTCGTACTCTTCGGCGAGGAGGCCGAGGTCGTTGCGCAGCGTGAGAAGGCGTTCGAACAGGGCGTGGGCCTCCTCCATGCGGCCGGTCAAAGCCAGGGCATCCACGAGCCAGAAAGAGCAGAGGACGAAGGTGCCCTCATCGCCCGCCAGGCCGTCCAATCCGGGGTGGTTGCCGACCGTTGGGTACCGGCGCACGAGCCCGACCGGCGTGGACAGCTCCCGGCGTACGGCGTCCACGGTGCCAACGACGCGGGGGTCGTCGGGCGGAAGGAAGCCGACCCGGGGGATCAACAGTGTGGCGGCGTCCAGTTCCTGCGAGCCGTAAGACTGGGTGAAGGTGTTGCGCACCGGGTCGAACCCCCGGGTGCAGACTTCGCGGTGGATCGTCTCGCGCAGCTCGACCAGGGGGCCCGGATCCAGCGCGAGGGCGCCGGCCTCGGCCAGACGGATGGTGCGGTCGATGGCCACCCAAGCCATCACCTTGGAGTGCACGAAATGCCGGCGTGCCCCGCGTATCTCCCAGATTCCCTCGTCGGGCTCCTGCCAGCGCTGGGTCAGGTGCTCGATGAGCCGCTGGTGCAGGGCCGCGGTGTCGGCGCAGTGGGCGACACCGCTCTGGTGGGCGAGGTAGAGGGTCTCGATCAACTCGCCGTACACGTCGAGTTGCAGCTGGTCCGCCGCCCCGTTCCCGACCCGCACCGGAGCTGATTCCTCGTACCCCGGTAGCCAGGGCAGCTCCCGCTCGCGCAGATCCCGCTCGCCGGTGATCCCGTACATGATCTGCAGGTTCTCCGGATCGCCGGCCACCGCACGCAACAGCCAACGCCGCCACGCATGGGCCTCCTGCCGGTAGCCGGTTCCCAGCAGCGCGGCCAAGGTAGTGGAGGCGTCGCGCAGCCAGGTGAAGCGGTAGTCCCAGTTCCGTCCGCCGCCGATCTCCTCGGGCAGCGACGTGGTCGGGGCCGCGACGATCCCGCCGCTCGGCGCATACGTCATAGCCTTCAGCGCGATCGAGGAACCAACCACTGCCTCGCGGTAGGGCCCGTCGTAGGTGCATTCCTGCGTCCAGTCCTGCCAGAAGGCGAGCGTCTCGGCGAGAGCGGTCTCCGGGTCGGGAACCTCCGGTGAGGCTGCGTGGGAGGGGCACCAGCTGAGAACGAACGCCACGCTCTGCCCGGCGGCGACGGCGAAGGCACTGACGATGACACCGTCCTTTTCTACTTGCTGGACGCCCGTGTCGAGCCACAGAGCGTCCGCGCCGGCTTCCGCGACCATGCGCCTCTCGACCTCGTGGATCCACGGGCTGACGCTGCCGTACCCCGGCCGCGGACGCAGAGCCGAGACCATCGGCACCTCGCCGGCCACGCCCTCGACGATCCGGATCACCTGGGGTGCTCCGTCGCGCGGCGGCATGAAGTCGAGTACCCGAACCGATCCGGTCGAGGTGCGCCACAGCGATTCGAGGACGAGCGAGTCACCGCGGTACCGGCGCTCGGAAACCACTCCGGCGTCGGATCGGCCGGCAGACGGGGCCGGGGCGATCTGCCAGGAACCGTGCTTGTGGGTTCCGAGGAGGCTGGCGAAGACGGCCGGCGAATCGAAGCGGGGCAGGCACAGCCAGTCGATCGAGCCGTCGTCGCAGACGTGGGCGCTGGTCTGCATGTCGCCGATCAGGCCGTACTGCTCGATACGCGGAAGGCGAGTCATCGTGTGGATCTCCGTAGACCCCGCGGATCCGGGGATGGCATCGGGCCGCCGCAGCGGCCGGGAACGGTAGATGAGGAAGGACTTGGTGGGCACCTGCGGGGGAGGTCCGTTCTGCCCCGGTGCGGAGTCCTCGTTCTGGGGAGCGGCGCGGCCGGTTGCTGGGCCACCGCGAAGAATCAGCCACGCCATCGAGCCGAGAACCACCGCGATCAGAACTGCCCCGGTGGCGGTCATGCCCGTGGCACCGACGCGGCCAGAGCCAAGAGGACGAAGGCGACAGCGAAGACCGAGCCGCGCAGCACATTGAGCTGCGGCCTCCACCAACGCCGTCTCCGCATGGGCTTCGCGGGGACCACGCCGTGAGCTTGTACGGTCGCAACGAGTACCTGAGTGGCCTCGGCCAGCTTGACCAGATGAACCCTGCTCGGCATGTACTCGTCGGGGACGCCTGCCGAAGCGAGCTGCTGCGCGCCGCGCAGTGTTGCGGCTCCCGGCGGCACGACGGCCCCGAGCTGTCCGATGTGACCGCGAAGGCGCCGTGCAAGCTCCTCCACGTCGCCGGCGCTCTGCGGCAGCGGGGACTCATCGTCCAGCACGAGCGCCACCGTCTCTGCTGCAGCCACCGCTTGATCCCGCTGGACATCGGCCGATCCCAGGGTGAGGTTGGCCAGTTTGCCTCGACCATCGCTGTGACGGGTCTGATGCAGGAACAGCGAGAGGCGCATGACACAACTCCTGTGTGGATCAAGCCAAGTTAAGTGGGGTTCGCCTTGGAGTGCCGACGGCTGAGGTGCATAGTGAGTGACCCGGCCGCTACGTTGAGCGAACCCTGAATCACCGCCGAGGGGTATGCCTGCACGGCTGCCAAGGCCGCCAAAGGCGCCAAAGATCATTTCGAGACCGAGGGGCAGTCCATGGCCCGTGAGCGAAACCTCGCCTTCTCCGCCCTTCTGCGCGAAGCGGGCTGGTCCCAGCCTCAAGCGGCCGCTGCAGTTGCCCGCGTGGCTGCGGAGAGTGGCGTACGGGAGCTGGAGGCCATCTCCCGTTCGCATATCTCTATGTGGGTCCTGGGTACGAAGCCCAGCGGGATAGCGCGGCATATCCTGCGCGAGACGCTTTCCCGCAGGCTCGGCCGCCGCCTCACCTTGGCTGACCTCGGGCTGGAGGAAGTGCCAACAGGCACGGCCGACAGTGGCTCCGACTGGAGCGTCGACCCTCTGACTGTGCTGGCTGAGCTGGGAAGCGACGATCTGGACATGCACCGACGCAAGCTGCTGGCGACCTCCGCGTACTCCGCCGCCGGCCTGGCCCTGCCCACCGCCTCGTGGTGGGCAGCCGCCCCTGCCGCAGCAGCCAGACGCACGGCAGTCTCTCCCCGACTGGTGGCCCAGGCCGACATCGACGACGTCCGCGACCTCACGAACTTCTACTCCGCGCGAGACCAGCAGCGCGGAGGCGCCTCCGGGCGCTCGGCGCTGGCCGGCCACCTTCGCGACGAAGCAGTCCCCCTGCTTGGCAGCCGATTCCGCACGGAACAGAGCCGCCGGGACACGTACTCCGCTGTCGCGGAGATGACCTACCTCGCCGGCTGGATGGCGTTCGACGCCTCCGAGCACCGAACAGCCCAGCGCTACCTCACCCTTGCCACCCGCATTGCGGCAGAAGCCGGGGACGGACCACTTGCCGGTCACATTCTGCGAGCCCTCGCCCATCAGGCAGTGGACCTCGGGCACCCACGCAAAGCGCTCGCCCTGGCCGACGCCTCCATGTCCCGCGACCGTTACGGCCAGGCCAGCCAGCGGGAGAAAGCTCTGCTCGCGATCGTTCACGCACGAGCGCTCGCGGCCGACGGCAACCGGTCTGGCACCATCGCGGCCATCAGTCGCGCGGAGCGGGACCTCGCCCGCGCGGACAACGACGGTGCGCCCGGCCGCGTGGACTTCTTCCAGGAAGCCTCCCTCGCCCACGAGACGGCTTGCGCCCTGCGCGACCTGGGTCAGCCAGTCGACGCGGAGATCCACTTTCAGCGCAGCGTTGCCACTCGCCGCCGCCAGCAATACGCCCGCACCCACAGCGTGACCCTCGGCTACCTCGGCGCCGTCCAGGTTCAGCAGGGCCACCTCGACGAGGCATGCACTACCTGGGGGCAAGCCCTCGATGCCATGGCCGGCGTCCTGTCGGGCCGCGTCCGCGACGTCATCGTCCGGATGCAGAGCGACCTCTCGCCCGTTCGGCAACGCGGAGGTCGCCACGTTGCCGAATTGGACCATCGGGCACGGGAGATGCTGCGGGTCATAGGCTGACCGCGGATCAGGCCCGTTGCTTCGCGTGACGGCTACAGGATGCGTAAGTTCTGAGTGAGAGGAACGACCCTGATGGCGAAGTACGAGGTCGAGTCGATCGCAACGGTGGTCGGGGGCCACACCCGCGTTCAGGATGACTACCAGGGTGGGATCGAATCGGTCATCAGGCTCAACGACGCGTACCCCCTCGAAACATTGCGGGGCATCGAGGAGTTCTCCCACCTGACGGTGACGTGGCGCTTCCACATGGCGCGGCCGGAAGACGTTCAGCTGCACGCGCGTAGCCCGCGGGGAAATCCGAGGTGGCCGGCGACGGGTACGTTCGTCCACCGCAACCATCGGAGGCCCAACCAGCTGGCGACCAGCTACCCGCGGTTGCTGAAAGTGGAGGGCCGGGATCTCCTGGTGACGGATCTTGACGCCGTCGACGGGACACCGATCATCGACCTGGCGCCGTACTTCGAGGAGATGGGACCGCGAAGTGAAGTCCGTCAGCCGACTTGGCCGGGCGAGATGCTCTCCACGTACTGGCTTGACGCCTCGGAACGTCCGTAGCTCGACTTCCTGTAATGCCGCGATGGTGGTGCTCGCAGGGGCAGTCATCAGGGCCTGCCCACGAGGATAGGAAACGTGCACCACGTCGTCCGGCCGTCCGTGCTGGCTCCCCAATCCCCGGAGAGGGCCTTAACGAGGGCCAAGCCCCGCCCCGAAGTGGCATCAGCACTGGCCGAACGCATGGTCGCCGACACTGAGCTGCCGTCCTGGACCTCGACGAGGATCTCGGTTTCGCGGCATCGGACGCGCAGTGACAGGTCTCCAGAGCCGTGAGTCACACCGTTAGTGACCAGCTCGGAGACACAAAGCACCACGTCCTCCGCCAAGGGGCCGGCGACCTCCCATAGCCGCAGGAGGACGCTGCTGGTGTGACGCGCGCGGCCGACGTTGATCGGTTCCGGGGCGAAGCATGACTCGAAGGCGGCGTACCCGGGGCGTGGTACCGACCGCGTCGTAACCGGTGCGAGAGCTGTTGCGACCGTCATCGGGCTCCTCCCGGATGAATGGCGTGGTGAACGTGTGGCGGAGGCGTCAAGCGCGCGGCACGAGGCGCCCTGCCGATGGCGAGGCGTATTCGCGCAGTAACCAGCGAACACCTCGCAGTGAAGGCTTGGGAATGACTTACAGATGACGTTGACCCGTCAGTAACCAGATTTGGGTGCCGCCTGAGGGCATGGTCCTGACATGCTTGGCTGCATGGTGACTCTCGATGGAAAGCCCGTATCTGTAGATGACTTGCTTCCCCTGGCGCTCACGAACGTCGGGCACTTCACGTCCATGCGCGTCGATTCCGACGGCAGCGTCCGTGGCTTGACGTTGCACCTGGAACGCCTTGCGCGGGACTGCGAGATCGTGTGGCACGCGGCTCTGAAGACCGACCGCGTGCGCGAGTACGTCCGTCAGGCTCTGGAGGGGCAGACCCGCCCGTGCGTCGTGCGTGTCACGATCTATGACCCGAAGGTCGAGATGGGCCACCCGGCCCACGCCAACGAGCCGCACGTTCTCGTGTCCGTACGCGGTGCCGGCGCCCTTCCTCCGGCGCCCTTGCGCGCCCAGAGCCTGGTGTACGAGCGTGACCTGCCCCAGGTGAAGCACATCGGTCTCTTCGGCGCCTTGCACGCCCGGGGCTCGGCTCAGCGAGCAAACTTCGACGATGCCCTATTCGTCGGCTGGGACGGGTTCGTCTCCGAGGGCGGCACCTGGAACGTGGCCTTCGTCGACCAAGAGGGCACTGTCGTGTGGCCAGATGCCCCCGTGCTGCCCGGTGTCACCATGGCTCTGCTCCAGCAGCATGCGAAACACCGCATCTCCACTGTCACCCTGGACCAGGCCAAGGGCATGGCCGCGGCGTTCGCCACGAACACGTCGATCGGCGTGCGCCCTTTGGCCGCGATCGACGACACCGAGTTCTCCGTGGAGCACCCTGTCTTGAGGCAGCTCCAGGAGGCGTACCTGTCGATCGCCGGCGAGACCCTGTAGGGAAGCAAGCGTTATGGCGCGGGTTACCAGGTGGACCGGCCGTGAAGCCGAATTGCTGCGCACGGCCATGCGGAAGAAGCAGAAGGAGTTCGCCGAGCTGGTAGGCGTGAACCCTCGTCAGGTCCCCCGGTGGAAACGCCGGGGCGAGACCATCGAACTCGAACTCGACAACCAGACGGCCCTCGATACGATTCTGACTCAGGCTACGCCCGACGTCCAGCAACGGTTCGCCGCGCTCATGACCGAACGTGCGGCCGTTGAGCACGACGAGCGGGCCGAGGAACTCCTGCGACGGGACCCAAGCACTCGCCGGCACCCGATCGACGGGAAGGTCATGGCCCTCGTCGAGGAGGGCATTTATCTCTCCGGCCCTGACAACCGCTCGGTGTGGCTGGAACCGTTTCTCATCGACGTCTACCCGACGACCAATGAGGACTACTCGCGCTTCGTGTTGGCCACCAAGCACCGGACGCCCCAGCACTGGCCAGACGGCCATTGCCCCGTCACCCTGGCCACCCACCCCGTGGTGTGGGTGACGTGGCACGATGCGGCCGCTTACGCCCGTTGGGCTGGCAAGCTCCTTCCAACCGCCCGGCAGTGGGAGAAGGCGGCTCGCGGACCGCGTGGTCGCGTCTACCCCTGGGGCAATGAGCCGACAGCCGCGAAGGCGAACACGGCCGAAGCGGGCATTGACGCGACAACCCCTGTCTCCCGCTACCAGTCCGGCGCCAGCCCTTTCGGCGCCTTCGACATGTGCGGCAACGCCTGGGAGTGGTGCTCCACGGAAGAGGAGCCCGGAAACGGGCGGTACCACCTGAAGGGGTCCGCGTTCACGTCTCCGTTCGAACGGGCTGCGCCATCCCTCCTGAACACAGCCGCTGCGACTATGAAGGACAACGACACGGGATTCCGCTGCGTTGCTGCATCGTAGAACGCCGGACTACGCTGCGGCTTAGTCTTCGACGCTGCTCATGGCCACAGTGGGGTCATAGACCGATGGCGGACTTGGGCCCCATGTACGAGCCTGCGCCTGGGAAGCCGTCCCGGCACAGCTTCACGAACAGGTCGGAAAAGCCGAGGCGGGGCAGGTCATCGAGCGGCACGAACTCGACAGCGTGGATCTGCCGGGTGTCGGCGCTCTCGGTGACCGCGCCGAGGGCGCCGCCGATGATGCGAGTCTCGAAGGTGATGTGCACGACGCGAGCCGGAACGTTGTCGCACAGGTAAAGCAGCCGCCCAGCCTCGACGTCCGCGCCGGTCTCTTCCCGCATCTCCCGGACCAGGCCCTCTTCAAGAGTCCCGCCGTCTTCGACCTTGCCGCCGGGCAGGGACCAGTGGCGTGGCCCGTCGGTGTCTTGGTGCAGCAAAAGGATTTTGTCGTCGTCGCTGAGAACGATCCCCGTCACGCGTGTGTGCATTCGCCGACGCTATCGCTGCAGCCCGACACGAGGGCGCGCTTAGGTGACTGGTCGCAGTACCCGCCAAAGGAACTCCGCCCTGGGTGGGAGCGGCCCGACCTGGCACACGTCATGGAGGAGGCGGGGTGGCGGGCGGGGAGCGGGCCGTCCTGGTTCGTCACCCCTATGACACGCCGCTCGTGCCGTTGAGCCGCCGCGTTCTGGCACGGTGTGTGCAGGCCCGGCACCAGCTTTTGGCCCGTTACGCGGAGGCTGCCAGCCACTATGCGGTGGTCGTGTGCGGGGCCAGTACAGACGATGATCGGAAGAGTACGGTCCGCGTGCTCTACGGCTCCTGCACAGCCTGGTGCGGTTCACGTCGTACTTGCTGGACCGCGACGGCCAGAAGGGATGCCGCCGCGGAACCTAAGTTGTCCTTGACCATCGTCTCGTATGCCCGCACTCACCAAGTCCGCCTCGTCACCACCACTCAGCTCATGGTTCGACTTGGGATCGGCTGGCCACGAGCTGCAGTCGGAATGAGGCCCCACCGCCCGTGAGGGGGCTGGCCTGGTCGCGGAGCCAGGCATCCGGTCAGATCAGGGCCACAGTGCCTTGAGGTCCGGCCGGCCTCGTAGCGGTGCAGGGTCTCTCACCACTCCAGGCCGAGGAGGGATTCGCTCCCGGCAGACGAGAAAGAGCCCTCCGGGACTGGAACCACCCCGGGAGGCCATGTCAACGTACAAGCTCCCGGAAAACACCAGGTCAGAGACATGGAAGCAGTGAGGATGCCAGCCGTTCCGATGTTGCTCACCGTACCCCTTCTCGTGCCACGGTCCCTACGATGGAGCTTGCCTGCCGCAGCCCACACTTCGTTTTGTCCGCTTCAATGCCCCGATCCATCTGGCGCTTGTCGCCAGGAACGCATGTACCGCCCGGTCGGAAGCTGATTACGCCGCTCTTTCCCTGGTCTTGTGCCTCTGCGCGGCCGGGCTTTTCGGTAAGGACTTGGTGCAGCACGGAGATCGTCAAGCACCTGATCACGCTCGCAGGGCACAGCCGTCCTGGTGCTGTCGCCCGAGTTGTCGGTGCCCCGAGCGCGTCGTGGCTCGCAACCTCAGACGACTCGCCGAGAGCGGGCTGGTGGTCCTGGCCGAAGACGATGCCTACCCCGCGCTCAGGTCTTCCCGACTCACCTCGTAGCCCTCCAGAATGCGGGACGGAATATAGGCCATGATCCCCGGTTACCGAAACCGGGGATCGTAGAGAGGATTGATGGTGTTCGCTCCTGGCTGTGCTTGGCGGTGGAGCCGGAGCGGACGGTGCCGTCAATTTTCCTACCCCTAATCGGTAGGGGCGGCGTTGTGATGTCAGCACGTGGAAAATTGAAGGATGTGGGTTCATGCCCGAACCGAAGAAGATCGTCCTGGCTTCCGGCAAAATCCGCTATCGCGCGGTAATTGGAATCGGGAAGCACGAGAATGGTAAGCGTAGGCAACTCACCATCACTAAGGATACTGCGAAAGAGGTGAAGGCAGAGATCTCTCGTATCGAGAACGAACAGAATACAGGGGCCTTCGTTCCGCCTCACCTGCTTACGGTCAATCAGTGGATTGATCAGTGGTTGGAAAAGAAGGCAGAGGACCTGGAGGAGACCACTGTCTACAACTACCGGATCACCCTGGATAGGGTCCGCGGGAAGCTTGGAAACATCAAGCTGCAAGAGCTGACCGAGGAAGACGTAGAAGCGTGGATGCTCTGGTCTCTCAAGTTCGGTCGCGTTCGTGGCGACAAGGCGGGAACTCCACTTGGCGTGACGAGCGTGGATATGAGCCTTGCTCGGCTCAAGGACGTTCTGAATCGAGCCGTGACTAAGCGGCTCGTGCAAATGAATGTGGCATCGGAAATCAGCATCCCGCGTAAGGCTAGGAAGGTGGAGCGGAAGACGAAGGGGAAACTTGAGCCTTGGAACGTCAAGGAAGTCCACGCGTTCGTGCAGGGGATTAGCGGAGACAGGCTTTACGCTCCACTCCTTCTCTCGCTCATGGGTCTTCGTCCGGCGGAAGTCTGCGGACTTCGTTGGGCAGACATTGACCTGGCTGATGACACCCTCATCGTGGCCAACACGCGGACCATGATGGGAAACAAAACCGTCATCGAGAAGGACACCAAGTCAATGGCGGGGGAACGCGTTCTCCCTCTGCCCGCTCCGGTAAAGGAAGCCTTGAAGAAGTTCAGGGCTCTGCAAGCTGCTGAGAAGTTGGCTCTGGGAACGGGCTACGCCGATGCCGGCTATATGTGCGTGAATGCGGCCGGAGAAGTTCACACCACGAAGCAACTCCGTACTCGCGCCTACAAGCTCATGGCAGACATCGGACTCCGTCAGGTGCGTCTCTACGACGCGCGTGCATCGTGCTTTACCTACCTGGCCAACAATGGGGTGCCGGATCACCTACTGGCACGATGGGCGGGGCACACCAACGTGAAGACCACCAAGCGCTGGTACGTGAAGCCGGACGTAGAGGATCTTCGTGGAGCCGCTACGACATGGGGCGGTCTTCACAGTGCTCAGGAGGGCGGTGTGTGAGACGGCTGTGAGACGTGGGAGCGTGTGAGTGTGAGCGAGACAGGCAACAAGACGTTGAAGTACCAGGTAGATGGGCCAGAGGACGCACCCGTGCTGGTGCTAGGACCCTCTCTCGGTACCACATGGCACATGTGGGACCGGCAGATTCCCGAGCTCTCCCAGCACTGGAGGGTCTTCCGGTACGACCTCCCGGGCCACGGCGGCGCGCCCGCGCACCCCGCCACCGGCGTCGGCGAGCTCGCCGACCGGCTGCTCGCCACCCTGGACAGCCTCGGCGTCCAGCGTTTCGGGTACGCGGGCTGCTCCATCGGGGGCGCGATCGGCGCCGATCTGGCGCTGCGCCACCCCGACCGGGTCGCCTCGCTGGCCCTGGTGGCGGCCTCGCCCCGGTTCGGGAGCGCCGACGAGTTCCGTCAGCGCGGCGTGATCGTCCGTACCAACGGCCTGGAGCCGATGGCCCGTACCGCCCCCGAAGCGTGGTTCACCCCCGGCTTCGCGGCCGCCCAGCCGGCCATCGTCGAATGGGCCGTCCAGATGGTCCGCACGACCGATCCCGGCTGCTACATCGCCGCGTGCGAGGCGCTGGCCGCCTTCGACATGCGGGCGGACCTGGCCCGCATCAGCGTCCCCACCCTCGTCCTGGTCGGCGCCGGGGACCACGTCACCGGACCCGCCGAGGCCCGCACCCTCGTCGCCGGGATACCCGACGCCCGGCTCGCCCTCGTCCCCGGCGCCTCCCACCTCGCCCCCGTCGAGCAGCCCGGAGCCGTCACCGACCTGCTCTTCATGCACTTCTCCACGGCCTGGCAGGACACCCTGGGCCCGATCCCGGTGCCGCCCGCCGCTCCGGCGCTCTCCGCACCCTTCGCGCCCGTCGCGGAGATCGCCGCGGCCCCCGTCGGCCCCGACGTCGCGGGAGCGGCAGCGCAGGACCGCTACGACAGCGGGATGAAGGTCCGCCGCGAAGTGCTGGGCGACGCCCACGTGGACGGGGCGGTCGCCGCGTCCGACGCCTTCACCGAGGACTTCGAGGAGCTCGTCACCCGCTACGCGTGGGGCGAGGTGTGGAACCGCGAGGGCCTCGACCGCCGCACCCGCAGCTGCGTCACGCTCACGGCGCTCGTCGCCTCGGGCCATCTGGAGGGCCTCGCCGCCCACACCAGGGCGGCGCTGCGCAACGGGCTCACCCCCGACGAGATCAAGGAAGTGCTGCTCCAGTCCGCCGTGTACTGCGGCATCCCGGCCGCGGGCGCCGCGTTCACCATCGCGAGGTCCGTGATCCAGGAGGAAACCAGGCCGCCCGCGTAGCAAGATGGGCGCATGGACGCATCGCCTCTCACGCTCACGAAGAAGACGCACTCCTGCATCCGGCTGGAGAGGGAAGGGCGTGCGGTCGTCATCGACCCCGGGGGTTTCTCCGAGGGCGACGCGGTGGCCGGCGCCGACGCGATCCTGGTGACGCACGAGCACCCCGACCACTTCGACGAGGCCCGGCTGCGCGCCGCCCTGGAAGCCGACCTGGCCGTCGAGATCTGGACCCTGCGCAGTGTGGCCGACCAGCTCTCCGCGGCCTTTCCCGGCCGGGTCCACACCGTGGGCCACGGTGACACGTTCACCGCCGCCGGTTTCGACGTGGAGGTGCACGGCGAGCTGCACGCGGTGATCCACCCGGACATCCCGAGGGTCACCAACATCGGCTTCCTGATCGACGGTTCGGTCTTCCACCCCGGCGACGCGCTGACGGTGCCCGACCGTCCGGTCGACACCCTGATGCTGCCGGTCATGGCCCCGTGGAACAAGATCTCCGAGGTCATCGACTACGTGCGCGAGGTCCGGCCGCGGCGCGCCATCGACATCCACGACGCCCTGCTCACCGATCTCGCGCGCCCGATCTACGACAACCAGATCGGCAAGCTGGGCGGGGCCGACCACGGACGGCTGGCTCCCGGCGGCACCGCCGAACTCTGAGCGGGGGCGCGGGGCGGCGGGGAGCGGGGCGACTGTCAGTGGGAGGCGTTAGGTTTACTGCCATGCGCATCGCCACCTGGAACGTCAATTCGATCACCGCCCGCCTCCCGAGGCTGCTGGCCTGGCTGGAGAGCAGCGGCACGGACGTGCTCTGCCTCCAGGAGACCAAGTGCACGGCCGAGCAGTTTCCGGCCGAGGCGCTCCGGGAGCTGGGCTACGAGTCCGCGGTCAACGCCACGGGCCGGTGGAACGGGGTCGCGCTGATCTCCCGCGTGGGCCTCGCCGACGTCGTCACCGGCCTGCCCGACGGCCCCGGCTTCGAGGGCGTGCAGGAGCCGCGCGCGATCTCGGCGGCCTGTGGCCCGGTCCGCCTCTGGTCGGTGTACGTGCCGAACGGCCGCGAGGTCGCGCACGACCACTACGCCTACAAGCTGGCCTGGTTCGAGGCGCTCCAGCAGGCCGTCGCGGCGGACGCCGCGGGCTCGCAGCCGTTCGCCGTCCTCGGCGACTTCAACGTGGCCCCGACGGACGAGGACGTCTGGGACCCGGCGCTCTTCGAAGGGGCCACACACGTCACCCCGGCCGAGCGTGCCGCACTCGCGAGTCTGCGCCAGGAGGGTCTGTCGGACGTGATGCCGCGCCCCCTCAAGTACGACCGCCCGTACACCTTCTGGGACTACCGAGAGCTCCGCTTCCCGAAGAACAAGGGCATGCGGATCGACCTGGTCTACGGCAACGCCCCGTTCACGGCAGCGGTCAAGGACAGCTACGTGGACCGCGAGGAGCGCAAGGGCAAGGGCGCCTCCGACCACGCCCCGGTGGTCGTCGACCTCGACCTCTGAGCGCGGCGCGGGCCCCGCGCCGCACCGCCGGCCGGTGCTGGTTCTTCGCGGCGGGCAGCAGGTGCGGCGCGTGGGACCGCACGGCGTCGGTCCCGTACGACGCCGGTGCCCGCAAGGTCCTGGAGCTCACCTTCCGCGAGGCCCTGCGGCTGGGGCCCTCCTACGTCGGAACCGAGCACATCCTGCTCGCCCTGCTGGAGTCCGATGGTGGAACCGGCGTCGCCGAAGCGGTGGAAGCCGAAGCCGAGGCCCGCGCACGCTCAGTGGACGGAGAACCCGCCGTCGACGAAGAGTGACTGACCGGTGACGTAGGCGGAGGCGCCGCTCGCCAGGAAGACGGCCGCACCCGCGAAGTCCTCCGCGAGCCCGTTGCGCTTGACCATCGTGCGTGCGGCCAGCGCGGCCACCTTCTCCGGGTCGGACGAGAGCCGCGTGTTGAGGGGCGTCATCACGAAGCCGGGCACGAGGGTGTTGCAGGTGACGCCGTGCGGCGACCATGCCTCCGCCTGCGAGCGGGCCAGCGACTCCAGGGCCCCCTTGGAGACCCCGTAGGCGCCGCTGTTGACGAACGCCCGGTGCGCCTGCTGGGAGGTGATGTGGATGATCCGGCCGTAGCCCCGCTCCGCCATCCCCGGCCCGAACCGCTCGCCCAGCAGATAGGGCGCCTTCAGGTTCACATCCATCGTGGTGTCCCAGACGTCCTCGCCGAGCTCGCCCATCGGCGGCCGCAGATTGATCCCGGCGCAGTTGACGAGGATGTCGGGCTCCCCGAACACGGAGGCCGCCTCGTCGGCGGCCGCGCGGACGCCCTCGGAGGTGCCCAGGTCGGCACTCACCCAGGCCGCGCGGCAGCCCTCGGCGGTCAGCTCGCCGACCGCCTTGGTCAGTTCGGCCTCCCGGCGGGCCACGATGACCACGCTCGCACCGGCGTGGGCCAGGGCACCGGCGATGGACCTGCCGATGCCGGAACTGCCGCCGGTCACCACGGCGACGCGGCCGTCCAGGGAGAAGAGTTCGGAAAGATACGACTGCGTGATCATGCCCAAACCCTAGACGCGGGCCTGCCCCGGTCCGCGGTCGGCCACCGCCCTTCCTGGTTCGCCCCGATCTGCCCCGACGTGTCAGGTCTCAGTCGGAATAGGCCGCGCGCCCTGTGGTGCGGAACACGGCGAGGATGGGACCCTAGTGGTATGAACATCCCTTTCTTGGACAACTGGCGTAAGCGTCAGGGTGGTACGCAGGGGGTCGCGCTCGCGGCCGCCGTCGAAGCCGACCCGGCCGGTGTGGCCGAGTTGCTCGCCGAGTGCGAGCTGCTGCGTGTCCGAGCCGAGCAGAACGGACTCGAACTGGACGACAGCCCCGCCTCGTTGACCGCGCTCGACCAACTCCCGCCCCGCTGGCGCGACGACCCCGAAGAACTGCCCTGGCTCGGCAACGACGCGGGCCTCTACCTCGGCACCGTCCTCGTGCGCAACGTGCCCGGAGCCGTGTGGCATATCCGGCCCAGCGGCCAGCCCGTGGTCTGCCTGGACTCGGGACGGGAGATCGACGTGGTCGAGGCCGGTCTCGACTGGGCGATGTCTGGCAGTCCTGAGCTCTCCCAGGTGTACGCCGAGTCCGCCGAGAACTGATGCGTCACCAAATCGCGATAAACAGCCTTATCGCCCTCTGATGCGTGTCGCCCTCTAAGTCCCGTACCGGGACGGATAGTTTGCGCTGACTCAGCACAGCGACATAGTGGGTAGGGCAGTGTATGGCCGTCGATCCGTTGATCGAGCTGCGGGGCGTCAACAAGCACTTCGGTGCGCTGCACGTACTGCAGGACATCAATCTCACCGTCGGCCGAGGGGAGGTGGTGGTGGTCATCGGCCCCTCCGGCTCCGGCAAATCGACGCTCTGCCGGACGATCAACAGACTTGAAACGATCGAGTCCGGTCACATCGCCCTCGACGGCAAGCCCCTCCCCGAGGAGGGGAAGGGGCTGGCGCAGCTCAGGGCCGAAGTGGGCATGGTCTTCCAGTCGTTCAACCTCTTCGCGCACAAGACCGTGCTGGCGAACGTCTCCCTCGCGCAGATCAAGGTCCGCAAGCGCAAGAGGGACGAGGCGGACAAGCGGTCGCGTGAACTCCTGGAACGTGTCGGGCTCGCCGCCCACGCCGACAAGTACCCGGCCCAGCTCTCCGGCGGCCAGCAGCAGCGCGTGGCCATCGCCCGCGCCCTGGCCATGGACCCCAAGGCCCTCCTCTTCGACGAGCCCACGTCGGCGCTCGACCCGGAGATGATCAACGAGGTGCTGGAAGTCATGCAGCAGCTCGCCCGGGAGGGCATGACGATGGTCGTCGTCACCCACGAGATGGGCTTCGCGCGGTCGGCGGCCAATCGCGTCGTCTTCATGGCCGACGGAGCCGTCGTCGAGGACCGTCACCCGGAGGAATTCTTCACCGCCCCGTCGAGTGACCGCGCCAAGGACTTCCTGTCCAAGATCCTCAAGCACTGACGGGGGGATCCATGGTGCGTACGAGAAAACTCCTGGCAGCGCTGGCCTGCCTGCTGCTCACCGTCCTCGCCGCCGGCTGCGGCAAGGACGGCAGCCCGCCGGTCAAGGGTCCCAAGCCCGGGGCACTGCCCAGCTACGCGGTCGCCACCGGCTTCGAGCTGCCTGATTCCAGTACGTGGCGGAAGGCCAGGAGCCGGGGATACCTGGTGGTGGGAGCCAAGGAGGATCAGCCCTACCTGGGCGAGAAGGACCCTGCCACCGGCATCTACTCCGGCTTCGACATCGAGATCGCCCGCATGATGGCGGCGTCCCTCGGCTTCGAGCCGAAGACCATCCGCTTCAGGACCATCGCGTCCGCCAACCGCGAGACCGCCCTCCAGAACGGACAGATCGACTACTACGTCGGCACCTACACCATCAACGACATGCGCAAGAAGCTCGTCGGCTTCGCCGGGCCGTACTTCATGGCCGGTCAGGGCCTGCTGGTGCGCACCGACGAGGACGACATCAACGGGCCGCAGGACCTGGGAGGCAAGACCGTCTGCTCCGCCGCCGGATCGACGCCGTACCAGCGGATCGCCGAGGACTATCCCGAGGCGGACCTCGTCGCGTACGACACGTACTCGATCTGCGTCGACAATCTGCTGACATTCCAGGTCGACGCCGTCACGACCGACGACGCCATCCTGCTGGGCTTCGCCGCCAAGGCCCCGGAGGAGATGAAGGTCGTCGGGAAGCCGTTCTCCGAGGAGCCGTACGGCATCGGCGTCCCGCGCAGCGACAACGCGCTGCGCTTCGCGCTGAACGACGCCCTGGAGGCCAACGAGAAGAACGGCAACTGGAAGAAGGCGTTCGAAGCGACGCTGGGGCTCTCCGGAGTGCCCGCGCCGACGCCGCCGCCCATCGACCGCTACCCGGCGAACTGAGGGGACCGGCCAGCACATGGATGTACTCACGGAGAACTTCTCCCTCTACGGCGAAGGGTTCCTCGGCACCGTCGAACTCACCGTCTACTCCTCGGTCCTCGCCCTGGTCCTCGGCTTCCTCATGGCCTCGTTCCGGGTCGCACCCGTCGGTTCCTTCCGGGTGCTCGGCACGGTCTGGGTGACGGTCCTGCGCAACACCCCGCTCACGCTGCTGTTCTTCGCGGTGCTGCTCGGGCTGCCGCGCTTCGGACTGGTCCTGCCGTTCGAGGTCTTCGCCGTCCTCGCGCTCGGGTGCTACACCTCGGCGTTCATCTGCGAAGTCCTGCGCTCCGGCATCAACACCGTGCCCACGGGCCAGGGCGAAGCGGCCCGCAGCCTCGGGATGACCTTCGGGCAGACACTCAACGCGGTCGTCCTTCCCCAGGCGTTCCGCTCGGTGATCCCACCGGTCGGCTCGACCCTCATCGCCCTCGCGAAGAACTCCGCCATCGCCGGTGCCTTCAGCGTCACCGAGCTGCTCGGCACGTACAAGACCCTCAACGAGCTGGGCTACAGCATCATCTGGTCCTTCGTGTGGATCGCCGTCGGCTACCTGCTCATCACCCTGTCGATCAGTGCGCTCTTCAATGTGCTGGAGAAGCGCTGGGGAGTCGCCCGATGACCCACTCCGCGCCCTCGGCCACCGCGCTCTACGACATCCCGGGGCCGCTGACCCGTAAAAGGCACCGCCTGTACGGCATCGTGTCCACGGTCCTGATCCTCGCGCTGCTCGGCTGGATCATCTACCTGCTCTTCGACACCGACCAGTTCACCAGCGATAAGTGGATGCCCTTCGAGTACAAGGGCATCCAGGAACTCCTGCTGCGCGGACTCGGCAACACCCTCAAGGCGTTCGCGTACGCCGCGGTGCTCTCCCTCGCGCTCGGCGCCGTACTCGCGGTCGGGCGGCTCTCCGTCCACCGGCCAGTCCGCTGGATCTCCACGCTGCTCGTGGAGTTCTTCCGCGCGATGCCCGTCCTGGTGATGATCTTCTTCATCTTCGTGGCGCTGAAGGTGCAGCCGCTGCCCGCCCTCGTCGCGGGGCTGACGCTCTACAACGGCTCGGTGCTCGCCGAGGTGTTCCGTACCGGAATCCACTCGGTGGACCGGGGCCAGCGGGAAGCGGCCTATGCGCTCGGCATGCGCAAGACCCAGGTCACCACCTACGTGCTCGCACCCCAGGCGGTACGGGCCATGCTGCCCACCATCATCAGCCAGTTGGTGGTGGCGCTGAAGGACACCTCGCTCGGTTATCTGATCACCTACGAGGAGTTTCTCCACGCGGGGAAGCTGATCGCGTCGAATCTCGACTACGATCTTCCTTTCATCCCTGTGGTGATGGTGATCTCGCCGATTTACATCGGGCTCTGCATGTTGCTCTCGTGGTTCGCCACGTGGGTGGCCAAACGGGAGCGGCGCAACGTCAAGACCAAGGCCGTCGAGGTCGCTCCGGCGGAACCCGGAACGCTGCTGCCCGGCGGGCAGTAGCCGAGCGGTGCCCGTCCGGCAGCAGCCGGTGATCACTTCTCGTGCGGCGGAACCGGACACCATCCGGTCCGTGCCGGACGGGGGGAAGGTCAGCTGCGCGCCGGTCGGGTTGTGCTCGATAGGCCGAGCGGCCCCACGTCGCGGAGATACGCGACGAGGGCCGCTCTCCCGGTCACGGGTCAGCCCGTGGCCCGGTGCGAGGTACGCGGCGCAGCCGGCAGGTCCTGCGCGGCACGCGTGACAACCGCGACCTGCTCCACGACGTCGGGGCCGTACGCCTGCGAGTCGACCACCTTCAGCAGCAGACAGAACGTGCCGCTGCCGTGCCTGCGGTGCAGCTTCTCGTCGTCGCGGCTCAGATAACGGGACGCCGCCTGGTTGGTGATCGTCGTGGTGGGTTCGACTGCCAGCTGCCCCTCCCGCAGCGCCAGGTCGTTCAGCGGGTCAAGCGGGGCTGATCGGAGGAGGTGCGGACACGAGCGCGACTCCTGTGACGATCTTCAGCCCGGAGACCTGAAGGATCATCAGAAGTCGCGCTCGTACTGCAATCAGCACTCTCATCACCCCGGCAAAGCCGGCCGAACCGCATCAAAGATCAACTACACCGGGGTCGTGCCACCAGATCGCTCACACACCGTCAACGAGCGTGGACACAAGGGGCTTCGGATCAAGAATGCCGGATATGTGACATCGGTTGACGGCGCAACAGATCAGTGACTACAAATTCCACCGCCTGACCTACGCACGCGTGCGTTCCGGCAGGTGAACTACGAGTGAACCGGCACGGATCAGCCGTGTCGGCGCTACGGCGCGCCCATTTTCGCCAGAAAGGCGGCGGGCGTCGATGAAAGGGATTGCGTGAAAGCCAGATACGGGCGGGCGATAGCCTGCCTCGTGGTTGCGACAATCGCCGGAAGCATGGTGCCACAAGTCGCTTACGCGGCACCAGTTTCGGGCGATGACGGCGAGGGTATCGTAGAGGCCCTCTCCGGCTGGTTCTCGGACGACGACGAAACCCGAGCCCTGGAGGAGCCTCCCGTCGGCGACGCCTCGGTGCGCCCCAGCCGGGAGAAGCTGCCGAAGGGCAAGGCGGCCCCTAGGGCGAAGCGCGTCGGGGAGCTGACCTCCCAGCGCACGGCGAACCAGCGGTTCTGGCGGCTGTCGGACGGTCGGGTGCAGGCCGAGGTGTCGGTGACGCCGACCGGGTACCGGTCGGGGAAGTCGTTCAAGGACATCGACCCGACGGTCACCGAGACCGATGCCAAGGGTTTCGCTCTGGCGAACACGACGAACGCGGCGCGTAGTTGGTTCGGCGCGGATGCGGATCGGCTGCTGAAGTTCGAGGCCGAGGGTCATACGGTGACGCTGGGCCTGGAGGGCGCGGGCAAGCTCAGCCCCGTGGCTGAGGGCAACACCGTGACGTACAAGGACGCGGTGGCGGGCGCGGATCTGTCGTATGTGGTGGGTCCGGGGCAGGTGAAGGAGAACATTGTTCTCGCGGAGCGCCCAGCCGGTCCGGTGTCGTTCACGTTCACCCTGGACGCGGGCGGGTTGACGCCGAAGTCGGGCAAGGATGGCTCGGTCAAGTTCTACAGCGACGCGCCCAATCCGGTACTGGTGATCCCTGCTGCGTTCATGACGGACGCCAAGCGGAACGCGGCATCTCCGTACGGTGGCGGTTACAGTGCCTCGGTTGAGCAGAAGCTCACCAAGTCCGGTGAGGACTGGAAGCTGACGGTCACTCCGGATGCGAAGTGGCTGGCTGCGAAGGAGCGGCAGTACCCGGTCACCGTCGACCCGACTATCACGATCGCGCCGACGCCGTCTTCGGCGCAGGACGTGATGATCTCCTCGGACGGTCCGGCGTCGAATTACGACGACAACTGGCGTCTGTCGGTCGGTAACACCACCACGGGTTCCTCACGCGCCCTGCTGCGGTTTCCGCTGGGCACGGTCCCCGCTGGTACCAAGCTGGATTCGGCTGATCTGAAGCTGTACTACGACCAGACGCACACCGCGGGTGACACCGAGGTGCAGCTGGAGGCGCACCGGGCCACGCAGCCGTGGACCGAGGCGGGTGCGACGTGGAACAACGCCACCACCATCACCGGTGAACTCTCCGGTACGTCGGTGGTGGTCGATGACGGTGACGCCGGGCGCACCGCGGCTGTCGGTGCGTGGCCTGCTTCCGGGAACACCGCGTACACCCAGTACGCGGTGAACACGGACTACCTCTACAACAAGGACACGGTCGCCGGGGATTCCTATAGCTGGCAGCCGAGCCTTCCGGAGGACGGTGACTACCAGGTCGAGGCGCACTACGTCCCGGCCACCGACCGCGCGACCAACGCCCCGTACACCGTGACGTACAACGGTGGGAGCAAGGCGTACACGGTCAATCAGCAGGCCGGTACGGGTGGTGAGTGGAAGACGCTGGGGACGCACCCGTTCAAGGCGGGCACCCTGGGCAAGGTCGTCCTCGGTGACGGCCCGGCGTCCACCTCCACCACCGTCCTCGCCGACGCCGTCCGCTTCACGAAGGGCGGTGTGGTCACGAAGAAGCCGGGTGAGCTCAACACCTGGCACACCTTCCCCGTGACGAAGACCGTTCAGTCGTGGATCGACGGCACGAACACCAACAACGGTTTCGTCATCAAGGCCGGTGACGAAAGCGCGAACGGGCCGAAGGGCGGGCCGCGTTACGAGGGCAGTGAGTTCGGTTACGCGGGTGAGTCGGCGAACTATCCGAAGCTGGTGCTGACCTACGGCCGCCAGGGCGTCGACCTCGCCGCCCCCACCACCGTCCACGACACCGGCGCCGAGCTCAACTGGTCGGCGTACACCGACCTGTCGGCCGCCACCACGGACGACGACCTGGTCGAGTACCAGGTCCACCGCTCCATCAACCAGACCTTCACCCCGTCGGCCGCCACGATGGTGTCGCCGATCGCCCCGGGTACGACGTCGTTCACCGACACCACGGCGGTGCCGACGAAGGCGGACGACCCGGACCCGTTCGGCCGGGCGTACTACTACATGGTCGCCGTCAAGACCAAGGACCGTCAGGTCCTGGGCGCCCAGACCCAACTGGTTCGCCTCCCGAAGGCGGGCCGGACCACGAAGGTGCTGGAGGCATCGGCCGACACGACCCTGTCCTCGGCCGAACCGGCCCTGGCGCACGACACCCTCACCGAGGGTGTTCCGCAGACCTGGATCTCCGCCGGCAACAACTCCGTCAACTACGGCGACACCCGCGCCCTGCTGAAGTTCCCCCAGCTCGGCATCCCCACCACCGCACGCGTCCTGGACGCGACGGTACGGCTGTGGGGCACCCAGACCAGCCAGGACACCACCGGCGCGATCTACGAACTGCGCCCGCTGACCCGGGACTTCGACGAGACCGCCACCTGGGTGAAGGCGAACGCCGCCACCAACTGGACGACCCAGGGCGGTGACGTCGGCGCGACCGTGTCCGACACCGGCTCCAAGACGAACGACCCGGCTCGGCACGACTGGAACGTCACCTCGCTCGCCCAGTCCTGGGTGACCACCCCGACGTCCCAGAAGGGCGTCGCCATCAAGATGGCCAATGAGGCCGTCGCGCAGGAACGCACCCTGTTCCTGTCCTCCGAGGGCGCCGAGCCCAAGCTCCACCCGAAGATCGTGGTCACGTACGTCGACTCGACCACCGAGTCGACGTACTTCGCGCCGCAGACCCCTGCGCGCATGACCCCGAACTCCGACTACACGGTGGACTTCACCCTCACCAACACCACCGCGGCGACGTGGAACGCGGCCGACCAGGTCCTCAGCTACAAGTGGACCCTCCCGGACGGCACCGACGTCACCAACGGCGGCAACCAGGTCCGGACTGCCCTGCCGTCGAACGTCGCCCCCGGTGACAGCGTCAGCCTGCAGGCGCAGGTGAAGACGCCGATCAACTCGGACAACGGCAACAAGCGCACCGACTACGTGCTGACCTGGGACGTCTACAACAAGACGACCGGCACCTGGGCCTCCGGCACCGCCGGCATCCCCGGCCTGCGGCAGAACGTGGCCGTCGAGGACCCGACCTCCAACAGCCTCGGCATGGAGAAGTTCTACGCCTACGCCGGCGCCAACACCGGCTCCGCGTCCTCGGTGATGAACAACCTGTCGTCCGGAAACACCGTGTGGTCGTACGACGCGTTCGCGAATCCGGGTCGCGGCCTGGGCACCTTCGCCCGGTTCGCGTACAACAGCCAGGACACCTCGGACACCGTGCTCGGTCACGGCTGGTCCGGCCAGCTCGCCGGTCCGGTCCGGCTCGGCGCGCCGCTGGACTTCCACCCGAAGCCGCACCCGACGGAGATCCGTCTCCCGGACGGCGACGGCACCACCCACGTGTTCCGCAAGCAGCCCGACGGCTCCTGGAAGGCCCCGGCGGGCGTCCACTACAAGCTCACGGCCAAGCCCGGCCTGGACTGCACGCCTGAGAAGGACCCGATCCCGGACGCCTGGACGCTGATGCGGCCGGACGGCACGCGGTTCCTGTTCGGCTGCGACGGCTACATGACGTCGATCGTGGACAACAACGGGAACACGCAGACGTACACGTACGAGGAGCGGAAGTCCAACAACAAGCCGACCAAGTTCCTCACCTACATCACCGATCCGGCGGACCGGCAGTCGCTGACGGTCACGTACTTCACGAAGGCCGACGGCGTCGGCCCGAAGATCGCCGACCACGTCAAGTCGGTGACCGACGTCTCGGGCCGCAAGCTGGCCTTCGAGTACTCGGACAAGGGTCTGCTGACGAAGCTCACCGACGGCGCGGGCTCGACCCAGCCGAAGGTGTTCCTCTTCGAGTACGACGCGACGCAGGGCAACAAGAACGTCAAGCTCGTGAGCGTCACCGACCCGCGCGGCAACCCGACGAAGCTGACGTACAACACCCCGTCCGCCGGTGACGACCCGAAGTACCACTGGTGGAGCAAGAAGGTCACCGACCGTACCGGCGGTGACCTGAGCTTCGTGTACGCGCAGAACGCGGCGAACCCGAAGTTCGTCGACACCCGGGTGACGGACGCACGGACCCAGGCGACCTCGTTCGTCACGGACGACTTCGGCCGCCCGGTCCAGACGACCAACACCAAGTCCCAGACCACGAAGATGAGCTGGGACGCGGACAACAACGTCACGTACGTCGAGGAGAACAACGGCGCCAAGGCCGCGTACTGCTACGACCAGAAGACGGGCTACCCGCTCTGGCAGCGCACCGCGGAGCAGAACAAGTCCGGTGTCCCGCCGTCCTCGGACTGCGCGCCCGGCGTCTACCCGGCCAACGCGCAGAAGTACGAGTACCAGACGCGGGTGGACGGTTACTCGGCCGACCTGTTCCGCAAGACCTCCCCGGAGGGCCGCGCCTGGCAGTTCGGCTACGACACCTTCGGCAACCTGACCGCGGTCACCGACCCGAAGGGCGTCGCGACGCCCACGGTCGGCGACTACACCACGACGTACACGTATGACGGGTACGGCCAGATGCTCACGGCGAAGGACGCCGCGAACACCACCACGACGTACTCGGACTACGAGCCGGCCGGCTACCCGCGCACGACCAAGGACGCCCTCAACAAGACGTCGACGGTGGCCTACGGCCCGCGCGGCGAGGTGACCTCGTCGACCAACGAGCTCGGTCACACCGTCACCCAGAACTACGACGTCTACGGCCGCCCGACGGACGGACGGACGCCGAAGGACCAGGCCGCCGGGGTGTACATCGCCAACCCGGCGCCGGTGTACGACGCGAACGACAACATCACCACGTCCACGGCGCCCAACGGCGCGGTCCACACGGCCGTGTACGACGCCGGCGACCAGGTGACCTCGTTCAGCGACCCGAAGGACACCCCCACCGGGCAGGCTCGCACAACGACGTACACGTACGACGCGGTGGGCAACCAGCTGTCGGTGACGCTGCCCAAGGGCAACCTGGCCGGAGCGGCCGCGGGCGCGCACACCACGACGTACACGTACGACGAGCTCAACCGGCCGGTCACGATCACCGACGCGTTCGGGAACCGGACCACCGCCTCGTACGACGACGTCGGCAACGTCAGCACTGTCGTCGACCCGCTGAAGAACAACACCGCGGCCGCCGACGACTACAGCGCCTCATACACGTACGACCTGGACCACCGTCCCGTCTCGACGAAGGACCCGGCCGGCTACACCCGGTCGACGACCTACGACAAGGACGGCCTCACGCTGTCCGCGACGGACGAGAACGGCAACACCGTCCTGTCCACGTACGACGAGCGCGGCCAGGTCACCCAGGTGCGCGCGCCGCACGACAAACCCGGCGGCACGATCACGTACAACACCACGAAGTACGAGTACGACGTGGTGGGCCGGCAGACCGCGGTGATCACCCCGCGCGGCGTCGCCTCCGGGCGGGCCGACGCGTTCACCGCCAAGACCGTCTACGACGAGCTGGGGCGGGTCAAGGCGCGTCTCTCGCCGTACGACGCGAACGACCCGGTCTACAACAAGCCCGTCCAGACCGACTACACCTACGACGCCGTCAGCCGGCTGACCAAGGTGAGCGCCCCGCCCTCCAAGGGCGAGACGACCCGTAACGACACCACCTACAGCTACTTCGACAACGGCTGGGTGAAGTCGTCCACGGACCCGTGGGACATCGTCGCCAGCTACGAGTACAACACCCTGGGCCTGCAGACCCGGCGCACGCTCACCAGCGCGGGCGGTTCGTCGTCCCGGACGATGAACTGGGGCTACTTCCCCGACGGCAAGCTGCAGACCCGCTCCGACACCGGTGTCCCCGCCGGCCTCCAGGTCGTCCTGGTCGACAACTCCGACACGCAGAACGTCTCGAAGACCGGCACGTGGACCTCGTCCTCGTCCGGCACGGGGCTCACCGGACACGACTACGCCACCCACGCCGCCGGCGCGGGCACGGACGCGTTCACCTGGGAGACGACGATCCCCGAGGACGGCACGTACCAGGTGTACGTGAAGTACCCGGCCGTCACCGGCGCGGCCACCACCGCCTCCTACAAGGTGGAGCACAACGGCGGCTCGGCGACCAAGCCGGTCGACCAGACCAAGAACGCGGGCGCCTGGGTCCCCCTGGGCAGCTACGGGTTCAAGGCCGGCGGCGCCACACCGCAGCGCGTCTCGCTGGCGCAGAACGCCGGCGGCACGGTCGTCGCCGACGCCGTGAAGCTGGTCCGCGACAACTCCGGCGACACCCAGCTGCCGCCGCAGTCCTTCGGCTACAGCTACGACGTCAACGGCAACATGACGGACCTCACCGACGGTTCGCCCGGTTCCCGCTACGACGCCTACGCGTTCACCTACGACGCACGGGACCGGCTGACCCGGCTCCAGGAGAAGGCGGCCGGCAGCGTCAAGCACACCACCGGATTCGGCTACGACGCCGACTCCAACATCGTCAGCCAGACCCACGACGCGCGGAGCGCCACGTTCGACTACGACGTGCGCGGTCTGCTGTCGAAGGTCGTCAACAAGGAGTCCGCGACCGACCCCTCCCCGAAGACAACGTCCTACACCCGTACCCCTGCGGGGCAGTTCGCCACGCAGACCAAGGGCAACGGCAACGTGGCGACGTTCCAGTACTACCTGGACAGCTCACTGAAGGAGTCGTCCGAGCGGACGTCGGGCGGCACCCTGGTGGCCGAGCACTCCCTGACGTACGACCCGAACGGCAACCGGACGAAGGACGTCTCGACCACGCAGAACGCCGACAACCACGCCGCGTACCTGTCGCGGACCAGCACGAACGTGTACACCCCGCGCGACCAGATCGCCTCGGTGCGCAACTCGGACGGCTCCTCGCCGCAGGACTACGCCTACGACGACAACGGCAACATCACGTCGCAGAACGTGGGCGGCTCTCCGATCACCAACACGTACTCGCGGGACCGGCTGCTGTCCAGCAGCACTCCCTCGGGCACGATCAAGTACAACTACGACCCGTTCGGCCGGATGGACACGGTGACCGGCGCCGGCGTGGTGCTGGAGAAGTTCACCTACGACGGCTACGACCGGATCAAGTCCCAGCAGAACAACAACGGGACCGGCCTGGCCAGGACCGACTTCACGTACGACGCGTTCGGCCGTACGGTCTCCGAGGTCAAGGGCGCCGGGACGGGGTCCGCGAAGACCACCGTCTTCGACTACCTTGCCATGGGCGGCGCGGTCGTCAGCGAGACCGTCGACGGCATCCTGAAGAAGTCCTACCAGTACTCGCCGATGGGCGAGCGGCTGAGCCAGATCGTGCACGGCACGGGCGGCACCAAGGACTACACCTACTACACCTACAACCCGCACTCGGACGTCGCGGCGCTCACCGACGACCAGGGCAACACCAAGGCGACGTACGGCTACACCGCGTACGGCGCCCAGGACGACACCCAGATGTCCGGCGCCGACAAGCCGGGCGCGGGTGGCGGCGCGGGCGCCGAGCCGTACAACGCGTACCGGTTCAACAGCGCCCGGGTCGACACCGCCTCCGGCAACTACAACATGGGTTTCCGGACCTACTCCACGGGGATGAACCGGTTCCTCTCCCGTGACATGTACAACGGGGCCCTGTTCGACATGCGGCTGGCGTCCGACCCGGTCACCGGCAACCGGTACGCGTTCGCCGGCGGCAACCCGCTGTCGAACGTGGAGCTGGACGGCCACAGCTGGCTGAGCTCCAACGGCCGGCCGTCGTTCGCCGTCGACAGCGCGGGCACGGTCACCGACCTGGTCGACGAGATGATGAACACCATCCGCGACCACTACATCCGCACGACGAAGGTCAAGGGCCGCACCTACGTGGGTGCCTACGACCCGGCGACCGGCCGCTACGCGGCGGGCCTGTCGTCGAACCCGTTCGGCTGTGCCGAGCGGGACTGCGCGCGGAAGCTCGGTCTGCCGATGGACCAGGTGCGGTTCGGCAACGCCATCTCGTACCAGCGGCCGTCCAAGCAGCCCATCATCGGCGTCTGCGAGAACTGCCAGAACGACTCGGCGCGCAGCCAGTACCCAGCGGATGCCAAGTGGAAGCCGGGCGGCCGGTTCGACAGCGGCCGGGCGATCCACACCTCTCCCGGTGAGCTGGCCATCCCGAGCCGGGCGAGCACCGAGCTGGTGGCGGTCCGGTCGACGCAGGCCGCCTCGGCGGCCGCGGCGCGGACGTCCTCCGCGGGCGCGGCCTCCAGCGGCTCCAGTTTCGCGAGCAAGCTGAGCACGGCGGCCAAGTGGGGCGGCCGCGGCCTGCTCGGACTCGGCGTCGGCGTCGCCGCCTACGAGGTCTGGTCGGCGCCGGACGGCGAGAAGGGTGAGGCGGCCGTGTCGGCCGGCTCCACCCTGGCCGGCGGCCTGGCCGGTGCCTGGGGGGGTGCCAAGGTCGGCGCAGTGGCCGGCGCGGCAATCGGATCCATCATCCCCGGCGCCGGAACAGCCGTCGGTGGAGTCGTCGGAGGCGTGGTCGGCGGTATCGCCGGCGGTATCGCCGGGAGCTATGTCGGCAGCAAGGCGGGTGATTTCTTGAACAGTCTCTGGTGACTCACCCCCCGGGTCTCTGGTGACTCACCCGTGAGTCTCCGGTAACTCACCCCCGATATCCTGGTCCCCGCGGTGCACTGTGCCGCGGGGACCAGGCCCTTTGTCCGGGCACAACGATTCGGGCCTTTCCCCGGGCCCTGCGAGGCAGAAAAGCGTGATGAGCGAGTACGACACGTCCGGCGGCTGGTTCGACGCCGATCCGGAGCTGGAGCCCACCGAGGACGGCCTGCGGTTTCTCGCCGCGCTGCGGGAGCGGGCGGAGTCCGGCGGATGGGGCTGCGAGCCCGACGACACCTATGCGACGTTCGCGGTCTTCGAGAACCGTACGGAACTTCTCGTCACCCTGGGTCTGTCCGATCCCACGACCGAGCCCGAGCAGCATGTGCTGACCGTGGGCGCGTTCTTCACCGGTTCGCGTCTCGTCGGCGGGGAATTCCACGATCAGTTGTACACCCTTGAGCGGACCCTGGAAACGCTGATCGAGGATGACGGGTCGCCGGAATTCCTCGCCGAGCGGGCGGCGGAGTGGTTCGCGCGGATGACCGAACTGCCTGTCCTGAGAAACGAGTTCGCCGTCGACGGCCGGGTGGTGAACCGGCAGTGGGTGCTGGCCGGCTCCGGCCGTGAGCTGGCGGCGCAGTTCCGGGTGGAGCCGGGCGACCCACTCGCGCGCACGGTCCAGGTGCGGGGCGCGGGCGGTTCCGCGCAGTGAAGGCGGTGTGACCGCGGCCGGCTCCGCGGGCTGACCGCGGACGGACTCAGTCTTGGCAGCGGTCATCCGGGTTCTTGTTCGAGGCGGTCCTGACGATCGGGGCGGGGTGGAGTTACCCTGCGCGGACGATCCTTCAGTGGAGGTGCGCATGCGTCGTTCCGTCGGGCGGAATGTCTCGTTCTTAGGTGTTCTCGCCGTCATCGCCTCGGTCGGGGCAGCCGCTCCCGCCGGTTCCGCGACACCGGCCGGCCCGCCGCCCAAGTCGCCGGTGGCGGTGGGATACGGAGGCGCGGTGGCGAGCGTCGACGCCGATGCCTCGGCCGCCGGCATCGAAGTGCTCCGCAACGGCGGCAACGCGGTCGACGCGGCCGTGGCGACCGCGGCGGCGCTCGGTGTCACCGAGCCGTATTCGGCGGGCATCGGCGGCGGTGGCTACTTCGTCTACTACGACGCCGCCAGGCGCACCGTGCAGACCGTCGACGGCCGCGAGACCGCACCCCGCAGCGCGGACTCCTCGCTCTTCCTGGAGGACGGCAGGCCGATCGCCTTCGGCGAGGCAATGACCAGCGGGCTCGGCGTGGGGACGCCCGGCACTCCGGCCACCTGGGACGGCGTGCTCGACGCCTGGGGCAGCAAGTCCCTGCGCCAGCTGCTGAAACCGGCCGAACGGCTCGCCCGTGAGGGCTTCGTCGTGGACGGCACGTTCCGCTCGCAGACCGAGGGGAACCAGGCGAGGTTCGCGGACTTCCCGGACTCCGCGAAGCTGTTCCTGCCGGGTGGGCAGCTCCCGGTGACCGGCTCCGTCTTCAAGAACCCCGACCTCGCGCGTACGTACGCGAAGCTGGGACGCGAAGGGGTCGAGGCCCTCTATCGGGGCGAGTTGGCCGAGGACATCGTGCGGACCGTCCGCAATCCGCCGGTGGACCCGGAGGCGACCCGGGTGGTCCGCGCCGGCGATCTGACGGCCAAGGACCTGAAGCGGTACCGCACCCTGCGCCAGGACCCGACGAGGGTCGGCTACCGAGGGCTGGACGTGTACGGCATGGCGCCGTCCTCCTCGGGCGGTACGAGCGTCGGCGAGGCGCTCAACATCCTGGAGTCCACTGATCTCTCGAAGGCGAGCCCGGAGCGGTATCTGCACCGCCTCATCGAGTCGAGCCGGATCGCGTTCGCCGACCGGGGCCGCTGGGTCGGCGACCCCGCGTTCGAGGACGTACCGGTGCGGGAGCTGCTCAGCCAGCGGTTCGCGGACGCCCGGGAGTGCCTGATCGACGACGGCAAGGCGCTGACGAGCCCGCTGGCCCCCGGTGACCCGCGCGACCCGGCCGCCTGCGCGAGTACGGGCGAGGCCGCCCCGACGCCGTACGAAGGGGAGAACACCACGCATCTGACCGCGGCCGACAAGTGGGGCAACGTGGTCGCCTACACACTGACCATCGAGTCGACGGGCGGCAGCGGGATCACGGTGCCCGGGCGCGGCTTCCTGCTCAACAACGAGCTGACCGACTTCTCCTTCGCGCCCGCCAACCCGGCTGTTCACGACCCCAATCTGCCGGGTCCGGGCAAGCGCCCCCGGTCGTCGATGGCGCCGACCATCGTACTGAAGGACGGCAGGCCGCTCCTGGCGCTGGGCTCGCCGGGCGGCGCGACCATCATCACCACGGTGCTCCAGACCCTGACCGGCCATCTCGACCGCGGGCTCCCGCTGGTCGAGGCCATCGCGGCGCCGCGCGCCAGCCAGCGCAACTCACCGACGACGGAGATCGAGCCGGGGCTGTGGGACAGTCAGGTCCGCGCGGGTCTCGAATCGCTCGGCCACGCCTTCCGGCTGAACCCGGAGATCGGGGCGGCGACCGGGGTGCAGCGGCTGCCCGACGGGCGCTGGGTCGCGGCGGCGGAAAAGGTGCGCAGGGGTGGGGGCTCGGCCATGGTGGTGCGTCCGGGCTGAACGTACATCCTGTTCACGAACTCCAGGGTGTCACCGATCGAGGGCCACAGCGCGCTGCGGTCGCCGCCGGGACGGAGCCGGCCAGGGAGTTCGTGAGCACCGACTGACGCCGCTCGGAGGGGACTTCAGAGCGCCGTGAGGATGCGGGGGCCCTCGTCGGTGATCGCGACCGTGTGCTCGGCGTGGGCCGCCCGGCTGCCGTCGCTCGTACGGAGCGTCCAGCCGTCGCGGTCCGGGTGGAAGTCGTCGACTCCGCCGCCGATCAGCATCGGCTCGATCGCGAGCACCATGCCGTGCCGCAGCACCATGCCGCGGCCCGGGCGCCCCTCGTTCGGGACGCCCGGGTCCTCGTGCATCGACCGGCCGATGCCGTGGCCGCCGAAGCCCTCGGGGATGCCGTACCCCGCCCCGCGGCACACGGTGCCGATCGCGTGGGCGATGTCTCCGATCCGGTTGCCGACGACCGCCGCCGCGATGCCCGCGTCGAGCGCGGCGAACGCCGTGTCGATCAGCCGGGTGTCCTCGGGGCGGGCGCGGCCGACGGTGAAGCTGATGGCCGAGTCGCCCGCCCAGCCGTTCAGCGTCGCGCCCGCGTCGATGCTCACCAGATCGCCGTCCCTGAGCCGCTCCGTCGTCGGGATGCCGTGCACGATCGCGTCGTTGACCGATGCGCAGATCACCGCGGGGAAGGGCGTCGGCGCGAAGTGCGGGCGGTATCCGAGGAACGGCGACCCGGCGCCCGCCTCGCGCAGGACCTCGCGGGCCACCTCGTCGAGTTCGCGCGGCGAGACGCCGACGGCCGCGGCTTCCCGTACGGAGGTCAGGAGCTGGGCGACGACCCGGCCGGTCTCGCGCATCGCTTCGATGGATGTGTCTGTCTTGAGTTGCACCATGCCAATTACTATACCGGTCGAGGCGGTATTAGAATGACGGCATGGTACGAACACCGCTCACCCCGGAAGAACGCGCTCGCGGCGAACGCCTCGGCCGGCTGCTGCGCGAGGCGCGCGAGGACCGCAGCATGGTCGCGGTCGCGGCGAGCGCCGGAATCTCCGCCGAGACCCTCCGCAAGATCGAGACCGGGCGGGCCCCCACCCCCGCCTTCTTCACGGTCGCCGCCCTCGCCGGCGCCCTCGGCCTCTCGATGGACGACCTGCTCGCCCACTGCGCTGCCGAGCCCGCGAGCGGCCTCGTTCCGCTCGCCCCACGGGGACAGGGGGCTCCGCCGGTACCCCTCCCGCTCACCGCCTGAGCCGTACGCACCCGCGGCGCGGCAGCGTAGGGTCGCGCCGTGACTCTTCAGGATTTCGCGCGCAGCGAGTACGTCAGCCTCACCACGTACCGGAAGGACGGCACACCCGTCGCCACGCCCGTCTGGGCCGCGGCCGAGGGGGACGTGCTGTACGTCTGGACCCGGTCCGACTCGTGGAAGGTCAAACGGCTGCGCGACAACAGTCGCGTCACCGTCACGGTCTGCGACCTGCGGGGCCGCGTCACCGAGGGCGCCCCGGCCGCCGAGGGCACCGGGCGCCTGCTGGACGAGGCGGGCACCCGGAAGGTCCGTAAGGTCATCGGCCGGAAGTACACCTGGAAGTACTGGCTGCTCGACTGGCCCGCGACAGCTGTACGGCTCGGGAAGCGCCCGCACACGGGCATCGCGATCACGTTCTGAGCCCCGCGTCCCAGGGGGCGCGCGGCGCAGCGGTGCGCGCCGGCCGCAGCCTGCCCGAAAAGCCCGCGTAGTCGTCCCGTAACACGCCTGCGATCGAATACCTGCGGACTGGAAGGTGCCAGTCGACGGCCGGCGAGGGCGACGATGACGGTGCAGCAACCTGCGGTGGAAGTAGCCACGTTCGCGCACTACCTGCGGGACCTGACGGCCCTGCTCGACCCCGGACGAGGCTGGTACGGGGTCTTCTCCCGACGTGATCCCGAGGGCATGCGGGCCTGCTTCGACGGCGCCGAGGTGCCGCCCTGGGACGTGGTCGAGTCGCTGCTCCAGGACCTGGTGGTGGCGCGCGGCACGGCGTTCGCGGAGCACGAGTCGGTACGGGCCGCCGCGCTGTACTCCGCCTCGGCCACGGCCCACGACCGGCGGCCGGGCGGCCGCCGGGCCCTCGTCGAACGGCTGGAGCTGATGCTCCGGGAACAGGCCCGGGCCGAGCAGCGCCTGCGCGCCGTCGCCACCGACGCGGGGCACACCCCGGACGTCCGTGCGGAGGCCCTGGCCTGGGCCCGCGACGACCACGAACGCGCCTCGGCCCGCTGTACGGAACTGCGCAAGCGGCTCTCGGCGGCATCCGCCCCCAAGGGCTGGTTCCGCACGGAGGAACAGGATGCCGGGGCACCGGGGGAGACCCCCGCCCGTGCGGGGCTCGTCGAAGCCACCGAGGAACACCGGCCGGAGCCCGCTCCGGAGGCGGCGCCCCCCTCCTCCCCGAAGCGGAGGAAGCCGCGCGGTGCCCGCTTCGCCGGCCTGGACGTCGACGACGAGACCGAGCTGACCGCACCCTCGGCGATGCCCGTGCTCCCCGTACCTCCGACGGCCGCGGCAGGCCCCCGCGGCGCGCGCTTCCGGGGCGCCGCGGCCCGGGAGGCCCGCCCGGCGACCGACCCGCCCACCACCGCGCCCGGCCCCGCCGTACCCGGTCCCGCCGCCCGCCGAGCCGCCGAGGAGGCCGTCGAACGGCTGGTCGGGCTGCGTGCGGAAGGCCGCAGCGGCGAGGCGCACGTCGTGCTGTGCGAGGGGGCGGCCTGGCCGGCCGACCACCTGCCGGTCCTCGCGGTGGCCCTGCACGGGGCGGGCCTGGCCGCCGACTGGGCGACCCTGCTGTGGGAGGTGTCCACGCTCCCGCCCGCAGGGCTGGCCGCGGCGGCGGGAGCCCTGGCCGTCGCCGGGCGGTCCGACGACTGCGCCCACCTGCTGCGCCAGGGCGCGGCACGCCCCGCCGGCGAGATCGCGGACGCCGTGGCCGCCCTCGACCGGGCGGGCCTGGCCCCTCAGGCGCGGGCGTTGCTGGGCGCGTTCGTCCGCGTACGCACACCGCAGGACGCGGCAAGGATCGCCGAACGCGATCCTCGCCACCTCGTCCCCCAACTGCTGGCCGCGGCCCGCGAGGTGTCGGCGGCGCGGGAGTGGGACCTCGTCCACGCCCTGCGGGTGGCGGGCATCGCCGGTGCGTAGAGCGGTAGTTGCCCCGAGCTCTTACGCGGCGGCCGCCGGCCGGGCATGATGACCGGGTGATCCACCGCGTCGACGCCGTCATCTCGGCCCTGGGCGTTCCCGTCGCCCTGGTGCTGCTCCTCGTCGCGGTCCGCGACCACCGTGACGGCGCGTCCGTTCTCTGGGTCTGGGGCGCCGTCGCCCTCCTCCTGGTCACCGTCCACACGCTGGTGCGTGACATCCGGCGGACGGCATAGGGACTTTCGCCGGATCAGGCCCCGTCCGTCGTGCGGCGGTACGTGGAGCGCCGGTCGTCGATGTCGGCCCAGCGGTCGCCGTACACCGTCGCCACGACGCCCGGCTCACGCAGGAAGTCGTGCGGGAAGCCCATCGGTACGGCGCTCACCTCGTCGAGGCGTGCGACGGCTGCGGCGTCGAGCTCGACCTCCAGGCAGGACAGGTTGTCCGCGAGCTGGCTCTCCGTGGAGGCGCCGATGACCGGGACGATGTTGCCCGGCCGGCCGCGCAGCCATGCCAGCGCCACCTGCGCGGGGGTCCAGCCGCCCTGGCGGGCGATGTCCACGACCGCGGTGATCGTCTCGTGCTCCCGGCGCGGCGTGGAGTCCCCTCCGCTGTCCGCGGCCTCCGGCCCGGCGGGCAGGTCCCTGCCGGTGAGCCGGCCACGGGCGAGCGGGCTCCAGGCGAAGACCGCCTGGTCGAACGCGCGGGCCTGCGGCAGCAGTTCGCGTTCGGGGGTGCGTTCCAGCAGGCTGTAGCGCAGCTGCGAGCCGGCGAACGTCGTCCAGCCGCGCAGTTCGGCCAGGGTGCACGCCTGGGCGATCTCCCACGCGGGCCAGTCCGAGACGCCGACGTAGAGCACCTTCCCGGCCCGGACGAGATCGTCGAGTGCCCGCATGACCTCGTCGACCGGGGTGAAGTTGTCGCGGGCGTGCACCCACAGGACGTCCAGCCGGTCCGTGTTCAGCCGGGCGAGGCTCGACTCCACCGACCGCACCAGGTTCCCGCGGTGGTTGCCAGCCGCGTTGACATCGCCCTTGGCGGTGGCGCAGGTGTACTTGCTGGCGAGCACGAGGCTCTCGCGGCGCCGGCCGAGCACCTCGCCGAGTACCGCCTCGGACGCGCCGTAGATGTCGGCCGTGTCGACGAAGTTGCCGCCCGCCTCCACGTACGCGTCGATGATGCGCCCGCTCGTCGCGGTGACGGCCCGGGGGTCCGTCTCGTGGCTGCCGAGCGTCATGGCGCCCAGCGCGAGCTCACTCACGCGCAGACCGGTCCTGCCGAACAGTGTGTAACGCACGAGGTTTCCCCTTCGGTCGGTCGTGTACCGGAGGCTACGAGTTCGAGTGCGCTTCAATGCAAGGAGTGGACCGCTCGGGTACGAAACATGATCGACTCCGCCGGTTCACGGCGATGGTCTTGCCCCACTGTGGGGCGGGGCTTACGTTCTCCCCTATGCACTGTGTCTACGGGCGTAGAAACCACGTAGAGGCTCTCTGACGCCGCGTCGAAGGAGCAGCTCATGTCCCACGTCGTACGCGCCGCACTCGTCCAGGCTACCTGGACCGGCGACACCGAATCCATGATCGCCAAGCACGAGGAACACGCGCGCGAGGCCGCCCGGCAGGGGGCGAAGATCATCGGCTTCCAGGAGGTGTTCAACGCCCCCTACTTCTGCCAGGTGCAGGAACCCGAGCACTACCGCTGGGCCGAGGCCGTCCCGGACGGGCCCACCGTCCGGCGGATGCAGGACCTGGCCCGCGAGACCGGCATGGTGGTCGTCGTGCCGGTCTTCGAGATCGAGCAGTCCGGCTTCTACTACAACACCGCCGCGGTGATCGACGCCGACGGCACGTATCTCGGCAAGTACCGCAAGCACCACATCCCGCAGGTCAAGGGATTCTGGGAGAAGTACTACTTCAAGCCCGGAAACGCCGGCTGGCCGGTGTTCGAGACCGCCGTCGGCAAGGTCGGCGTCTACATCTGCTACGACCGCCACTTCCCCGAGGGCTGGCGACAACTCGGCCTGAACGGGGCGCAGCTGGTCTACAACCCCTCCGCGACCTCGCGCGGACTCTCCAGCCACCTCTGGCAGCTGGAACAACCCGCGTCCGCCGTCGCCAACGAGTACTTCGTCGCCGCGATCAACCGGGTCGGCCAGGAGGAGTACGGCGACAACGACTTCTACGGCACGAGCTACTTCGTCGATCCCCGTGGCCAGTTCGTCGGTGACGTCGCGAGCGACAAGGAGGAGGAACTCGTCGTCCGAGACCTCGACTTCGGGCTGATCGAGGAGGTCCGGCAGCAGTGGGCGTTCTTCCGGGACCGCCGTCCCGACGCGTACGAGGGGCTGGTCGAGCCGTGACCGGACTGCACGAGCGCCACCTCGCCGTCAGCCCGGACTGGCTGGCGCTCTACTACCGCCGTCCCCTGGAGCTCACCCACGGCGAGGGCCGCCACGTCTGGGACGCGGACGGCAACCGCTACCTCGACTTCTTCGGCGGCATCCTCACCACGATGACCGCGCACGCCCTGCCCGAGGTGACGAAGGCGGTCGCCGAGCAGGCCGGGCGGATCATCCACTCCTCGACGCTCTACCTCAACCGCCCGATGGTGGAACTCGCCGAGCGCGTCGCCACCCTCTCCGGCATCCCCGACGCCCGGGTCTTCTTCACCACGTCGGGCACCGAGGCCAATGACACCGCGCTGCTGCTGGCGACGACGTACCGCAAGTCCAACCAGATCCTCGCGATGCGCAACAGCTACCACGGCCGGTCGTTCGCGGCCGTGTCCATCACCGGTAACCGGGCCTGGTCGCCCACGAGTCTGTCGCCGCTCCAGACGCTGTACGTCCACGGAGGCGTCCGCACCCGCGGACCGTACGCGGAGCTGAGCGACGAACGGTTCGTCAAGGCGTGCGTCGCCGATCTGGAGGACCTGCTCGGGCACACCCGCGAGGCCGCCGCGCTGATCGCCGAACCCATCCAGGGCGTCGGCGGCTTCACCTCACCGCCCGACGGGCTGTTCGCCGCGTTCCGCCAGGTCCTCGACCGGCACGGCATCCTGTGGATCTCGGACGAGGTACAGACCGGCTGGGGGCGGACGGGCGACCACTTCTGGGGCTGGCAGGCGCACGGCGAGCACGGGCCGCCGGACATCCTCACCTTCGCCAAGGGCATCGGCAACGGCATGTCGATCGGCGGGGTCGTCGCCCGCGCCGAGGTGATGAACTGCCTGGACGCCAACTCCATCTCGACGTTCGGCGGCTCCCCGGTCACCATGGCGGCCGGGCTCGCCAACCTCTCGTACCTCCTGGAACACGACCTGCAAGGCAACGCGCGACGCGTCGGAGGGCTGCTCATCGAGCGGCTGCGGGCGGTCGGCGCGGGCTCCGCCTGCGTACGCGAAGTGCGGGGCCGCGGCCTCATGATCGGCATCGAGCTGGTCAGGCCGGGCACCGACGAGGCGAATCCGGAGGCGGCCGCCGCGGTGCTCGAAGCGGCCCGGGAGGGCGGCCTGCTCCTCGGCAAGGGCGGCGGACACAGCACCAGCGTCCTGCGGATCGCCCCGCCGCTGTCCCTCACCGTCGCCGAGGCGGAGGAGGGTGCTGCGATCCTCGCGGAAGCCCTGCGCGCGGCGGAGTAGACCGGCCGGGCGGCCGGGCCCGGGTGCGAGGCCCGGACCCGGCCCCTCACCAGGGCCGTTACGGCTTCGCCCGGAACACGCGGTCGCACGTCAGGGAGCCCTGTCGCCCCGCACCGCGTCCACTTCGGCCCTGTCTCGGCCCACGGGTGCGCCCGCCACCAGCGCCCAGGATGCCGGTTCCTGTCCGCTGTATACGGCCCGGCGCGACGGCGCATCCCGGCGCCGGGCCGGTGCCGGGGTGCGTGGCGCGTTGGGCCGGTGGGGTGCGCCGTACGGGAAACGGAAACGTCTTCAGCGGTTAGCAGCAGCGGTATTGCCACAGTGGGTAACCCACTTCTACGTTCTTCACCACGCACCATGTCTACGTGCGTAGACCCATTCCGCCACCGCGAGGAGGGGTACATGAGCCGCACCGTCATTCACGGCGGCCTCGTCATCACCGCGTCCGACGAAATCCACGCCGACGTGCTCATCGAGGGCGGGCGCATCGCCGCCCTCGCCGCCCACGGAACCGATGCCGCCGACAGCTGGACCGCGGACCGGACCATCGACGCCACCGGGAAGTACGTCATCCCGGGCGGAGTCGACGCGCACACACACATGGAGATGCCGTTCGGCGGCACCTTCGCCGCCGACACCTTCGAGACCGGCACCCGGGCCGCCGCCTGGGGCGGCACCACCACGATCATCGACTTCGCCGTCCAGAGCGTGGGCGGCAGCCTGCGCGGCGGACTCGACGCCTGGTACGCCAAGGCCGACGGCAACTGCGCCATCGACTACGCCTTCCACATGATCCTCGCCGATGTGAACGAGTCCTCGCTCAAGGAGATGGACCTTCTCGTATCGGAGGGCATCACCTCGTTCAAGCTGTTCATGGCCTACCCGGGCGTCTTCTACAGTGACGACGGGCAGATCCTGCGCGCCATGCAACGGGCCGAGAACAACGGCGGCCTGATCATGATGCACGCCGAGAACGGCATCGCGATCGACGTCCTCGTCGAACAGGCGCTGTCCGAGGGCCGCACCGACCCCCGCTACCACGGAGACGTACGCAAGGTCGCGCTTGAGGCCGAGGCCACCCACCGCGCCATCCAGCTCGCCCGGGTCGCCGGCGCGCCGCTGTACGTCGTCCACGTCTCCGCGGACGAGGCCGTGGCGGAGATCGCCGCCGCCCGCCACAAGGGCCTTCCGGTCTTCGGCGAGACCTGCCCGCAGTACCTCTTCCTCTCCACCGACAACCTCGCGGAGCCCGGTTTCGAGGGAGCCAAGTACGTCTGCTCGACCCCGCTGCGGCCCAAGGAGCACCAGGAAGCGCTCTGGAGGGGTCTCAGGAACAACGAACTCCAGGTCGTCTCCACCGACCACTGCCCGTTCTGCTTCTCCGGCCAGAAGGAGATGGGCCGCGGCGACTTCTCGAAGATCCCCAACGGCATGCCGGGCGTGGAGAACCGGATGGACCTCCTCCATCAGGCGGTCGTGGACGGCCACCTCACCCGCCGCCGCTGGATCGAGATCGCCTGCGCCTCACCGGCCCGGATGTTCGGCCTCTACCCGAAGAAGGGCACCATCGCCCCCGGGGCCGACGCGGACGTCGTCATCTACGACCCGCACGCCACCCAGACGATCTCCGCCGAGACCCACCACATGAACGTCGACTACTCGGCGTACGAGGGGAAGCGGCTCACCGGTCAGGTCGAGACCGTGCTCTCGCGCGGTGAACCCGTCATCGAGGGACGGAAGTTCACCGGCCGCGCCGGGCACGGCATGTACACCCCCCGCGCCACGTGTCAGTACCTGGACTAGGAGCACCTGTCATGGACTTCGGACTCGTCCTCCAGACCGACCCACCCGCGTCGGCCGTCGTCGGACTCATGCGCCGCGCGGAACGCAACGGCTTCCGCTACGGCTGGACCTTCGACTCGACGGTGCTCTGGCAGGAACCGTTCGTCATCTACAGCCGGATTCTGGAGCACACCGAGCGGCTGATCGTCGGCCCGATGGTCACCAACCCCTCCACCCGCACCTGGGAGGTCACCGCCTCCACCTTCGCCACCCTCAACGAGATGTACGGGAACCGGACGGTGTGCGGCATCGGACGGGGCGACTCGGCGATGCGGGTCGCGGGGCGCAAGCCCAACACCCTGGCCCGCCTGGGCGAGTCGATCGACGCCATCCGCGACCTGGCCGAGGGGCGCGAGGCGACCGTCGACGGCCAGCCCGTCCGGATCCCCTGGGTGAAGGACGGCCGGCTGCCGGTCTGGATGGGAGCGTACGGTCCCAAGGCCCTCGCCCTGGCCGGCCAGAAGGCCGACGGGTTCATCCTCCAGCTCGCCGACCCGTACCTCACCGAGTGGATGGTCAAGGCGGTACGGCAGGCGGCGGCCGAAGCCGGCCGGGACCCGGACGCCGTCACCATCTGCGTGGCCGCCCCCGCCTACGTGAGCGACGACCTGGACCACGCCCGCGAGCAGTGCCGCTGGTTCGGCGGCATGGTCGGAAACCACGTCGCCGACCTCGTCTCGCGGTACGGCGAGCACTCGGATCTCGTGCCCGAGGCGCTCACCGCGTACATCGCCGGGCGGTCCGGATACGACTACAGCCACCACGGCCGCACCGGCAACCCGGACACCGACTTCGTGCCCGACGAGATCGTCGACCGGTTCTGCCTGCTGGGCCCGGCCGAGGCGCACATCGAGAAGCTGCGGGTCCTGCGTGACCTGGGCGTCGACCAGTTCGCCGTCTACGACATGCACGACGCGCGCGAAGCGACCATCGACGCCTACGGGTCCGAGATCATCCCCGCTCTGACCGACTGACCCCGAACACACCCCTCCCGGCTCCGCACGCCCTCAGGCTGCACACACCCCCCCCGCCCCGCACGGCACCGTTCCCGAGCGAAGGGTCCAGCCGCCATGACATCGACCGTCCCACCCGCCCCGGAACAAGGCCGGATACCCGACCGGACGCCCGACCCGTCCGGCCGCGTCGAGCTGGCCCCGGGCTCCGTCCCCGACGACCCCCGCTTCGTCAACCAGGACCTCCTGCCCGTACCGCTCGCACAGCGCCGCTGGACGACGTACAACTTCGCCGCCCTCTGGGTCGGCATGGCGCACAACATCCCGTCCTGGCTGCTCGCTTCGGGGCTCGTCGCCCTCGGCATGGACTGGAAGCAGGCCGTCCTCACGATCGCTCTGGCCAATGTGATCGTCCTCGCCCCGATGCTGCTCACCGGTCACGCCGGGCCCAAGTACGGCATCCCCTTCCCGGTGCTGGCACGCGCGTCGTTCGGGCTGCGCGGCGCCAACCTGCCGGCCCTCATCCGGGCCGCCGTCGCCTGCGCCTGGTTCGGGATCCAGACCTGGATCGGCGGCGTCGGCATCTTCACGCTGCTCGGCAAGATCTTCGGCGGCTGGGCGAACGCCTCCCCGATCGGCGGCCAGCCCTGGACGCTGTGGCTCTGCTTCGCCCTCTTCTGGGCCCTCGAACTCGCCATCATCTACCGGGGGATGGACACCCTGCGGCGCTTCGAGAACTGGGCGGCGCCCTTCGTCATCGTCGGCGCCGTGGTCCTGCTGGTGTGGATCGCCGTCAAGGCGGGCGGCTTCGGCCCGCTCCTCGACCAGCCCTCCGCGCTCGGCTGGGGCAAGGAGTTCTGGCCGGTCTTCTTCCCCTCGCTGATGGGCATGATCGCGTTCTGGTCCACGCTCTCGCTGAACATCCCCGACTTCACGCGCTTCGGCGCGGGCCAACGCGCCCAGCTGTGGGGGCAGTCGCTCGGACTGCCGACGACCATGACCTTCTTCGCGCTGCTGTCCGTCCTCGTCACCTCGGGCTCGCAGGCGGTGTACGGGGCGCCCGTCTGGGACCCGGTCCAGCTCGTCGCCAAGACCGACAACGTCTTCGGGCTGCTCTTCGGGCTGATCACCGTCCTGATCGCGACGATCTCGGTGAACATCGCGGCGAACGTCGTCTCACCCGCCTACGACCTGGCGAATCTGGCGCCCAGGTTCATCAGCTTCCGCACCGGCGCGCTGATCACCGGCGTCATCGGTGTCCTGATCATGCCGTGGAAGCTGACCGAGACCCCCGAGCTGTACATCTTCACGTGGCTCGGCCTGGTCGGAGGGCTGCTCGGTACGGTGGCCGGCATCCTGATCGCCGACTACTGGATCATCCGCCGCACCGTCCTGGACCTGGTCGATCTGTACCGCCCCGGCGGCCGCTACTGGTACACCAACGGCTGGAACTGGCGCGCCGCCGCCGCCTTCGTCCTCGGCGGGGTCCTCGCGGTCGGCGGCTCCCACTCGGCGCCCGGCAAGGGGCCGTTCCCCGCCGACGGACTGATCCCGTTCCTGAAACCGCTCGCGGACTACGGCTGGGCCGTCGGGCTGGTCTCCTCGCTGGTCCTCTACACCCTCCTCGGCCTCGGTCTCAGACCGGAGCGGGAGTCCGGCCCAGCAGCGCGGTGACGTCGACGGTCTCGTCCTCGGACGGCGTGGCCGTGGGCACCGGCCTGTCGAAGCCGGAGAAGCCCACGACCGCGTCCGCCGAGGAGCTCTGGACGGTCAGGCGCACCGGATAGTGCTTGCCCTCCGTGGCCACGTACAGCGTCAGTTTCCCGCCGTCCCCGGTCCTGGTGACCGGGATGACGGGGGTGCCGCCGACCGTGGTCCTCGCGCCCTTGGTGAGCGTCCCGTCCGTCCTGTCCGCGTTGTCGACGAGCAGCTCACGGAAGGTGTCCAGGTCACAGGCTTCCGTCACACCGCGCAGCCGCGGGTCGTCGGCCTCGCCCCTCATGTACCGGCCGTCGAGAATGGCTTCGAAGGTGGTCCCGCCGATCGGAACCTGGTTCTTCCAGAACGCCGAATCCGGCTTCAGCCACACCGCGTCGCCCCGCTTGACGATCTCGACCGCGCCCTTGTCGTCGCCGAGATCCACGTCTCCCCGGCAGTTCCCCTCCCGGTCCAGGGTGAGATCCACGGTCATCGGGGGCCTGCCCTCACCGAGATCGCCCTCGGACGTCAGGCGCAGGGAGCCGGCGTCCAGCAGGGCGTCACGGGAGCGGTCGGCGATCTGCTGGGCGGGAAGCGACTCGATGTCGTCGTCCGCACGCGCTACCGCACCGCTCGTGACCGTGAGAACGACGGCTGCCGCTCCCGCCGCCAGCCGGGCCGCCGTACGCTGTCCGGTCACGTCGCCTCCTTTGAAAGGCCCTGGTCAGGGCCGTGTTCAGGCGTGCGATCCGTGCCTTCGAGGGTACGCCGGCCCGGGGCCCGACGCGCGGCGGCTTCAGCGCGGAGCCGGTGCCTCGTCGAAGAGCCGGGTGAGTGCCCGCTCCAGCCGTTCGGCCGTCTTCGCCGCGTCGCCTTCCACCCAGGGATGCCCGGCGTGGAACGCGTCCCAGTCCACCTCGAAGTCGCGCACCGAGCCGGGGATAAACCAGTCCCCCACCTCCGTCTCCAGGACCAGGAGGTGGTCCCGGGTGAGGGAGGTCAGCGGGTGCTCGGCCAGCAGCATCGCGTCGTACAGGTCCTTCCCCGCGCCCGCCCCCTCGGTGTCCCAGTCCTCGGTGAGCCACATCAGCTTCCAGACGAGCGAGAGCCCCGGGCTCGCGGCGGATATCGCCGTGGGCGGGCCGCCGTCGCCACGCGGACAGTCGAGCCGTACCGGCGCCTCGGGCATGTCCTCGTCGTACGCGAAGTCCATGCGCAGCACGCCAGGCGGCAGCCCCTCGGCCTCCCACGGGATCAGGATGCGTATGCCGTCCGTCTGGTACTCCCGGACCGTCCAGTCCGCGTCCTCCGTCACGGCGGAGGGGTCGATCCGTATGCCGTCGGGCAGTGCGGGACCGGTCCGCAGCGCCTCCACGACCACCTCGTGGACGTCCAGGGCGCCCAGCACGACCCAGTCCAGATCGCCGGGCTCCCGCGCCGCCTCGCCCACCCACACCTGGACCGGGAGGCTGCCCCGCAGTACCAGGCCCGCCCCCCACGGCGCCCCGGCGACCAGCCGCAGCACGTGGTCCCGCACCGCCCGGTGGGCGGCCCGCCAGCGGGGGGCGAGCGCCGGGTCCGCGAAGACCGGTTCGCCGGGAGCGGCTCGGTCGAACGGGCTCTGCGCCGGCGGTCGCTCGGTGGAGGTGTTCTCCCCGGACGCGTTCATACGGTCACCTCTTCGCGCTCGTTGATCCAGCCCGCGTCCACCGCGGGGCAGTCGTCGTACACCACGAACTCCTCCTCGACCTCCACCGCCTCCAGCGCGGCGGCCGACAGCCCGGCCAGCAGCGCGTCGAGCCGGGCCCGCGCCCCGGGGCGGCCCACCGCCCGGCAGCGCTGCGTCACGAACCGTTCGTGCCGCCCCTCGTGCGCGCGGCGCGCATTGCGCGAGAGATGCGCCCCGTGCAGCTCGGCCACCGCCCTGGCCGCCCCGAGCTGGTCCTCGCCCGACAGCACCAGCTTGATGTGGTGCTCGAAGTGGCAGCCGGGGAGCGTGCTTTCCAGCTCGCGCGCGGCGGAGGGTGTGCCGGGCACGCCCTCGTTCCAAGGAGCCGCCTCGATCTTCACCCGGACGACCGGGAAGCCCGCCGCCTCCAGCTCGGCCCGGCGCCGGGCCGCCGCCTCCCGCTGACCGGACAGGGTGCCCCGGCCCCGCTCCGTCAGCATCGGCTGGTCGGGGGCCGCCCCGCGGTCCAGGACGATGCGGGTAAGTTTCAGTCCCCTGCGGACGGCCCAGAGCCCCAGCCGGTCCGCGTAGCCCTCCGTGGCGTCGGGTCCGGATGCCGGGCGCACCGTCAGGTGCGTCTCGAACTCCCCCTCGAACTCCGGTCTCACAGACCCCACCGTTCCTCTCGTTCTCATGTGCTGCCGAACGTAGCAACCAGCACCGACAGTCCCGGTCGCATGCTTGAGCGGGCCGCCCCCTGTGGTTACCCTCCAGTAAGTCACTACGAGGAGGCGTCGGCGCATGCCCTCAGCAGACACGAGCGGCCTGGCGGAGAGCGCACGCCGCCTCGCGGACGGCCTGACCACCTCGACCGGCCTGGTCGCCGCCGCGCTCGCCCGCATCGAGGCGACGCAGCCCACCCTCAACGCCTTCCGGCATCTGCGCCCCGAGGCCGCGCTGGCCGAGGCCGCCGAGGCCGACCGCAGACTCGCGGCGGGGGAGCGGCTGCCCCTGCTCGGTGTGCCGGTCGCGGTCAAGGACGACACCGATGTCGCGGGGATGCCCACCTACTTCGGCTGCGAGGGCGACCGGCCCCCGGCCACCTCGGACAGCGAGGCGGTGCGCAGACTGCGCGCCGCAGGGGCCGTCGTCGTCGGCAAGACGAACTCGTGCGAGCTGGGCCAGTGGCCGTTCACCGAGGGGCCCGCCTTCGGCGTCACCCGTAACCCCTGGAACACCGCGCACACGCCGGGCGGTTCGTCCGGCGGGTCCGCGGCCGCCGTCGCCGCCGGACTGGTCCCCGCCGCGCTGGGTTCGGACGGCGCGGGCTCCGTCCGCATCCCCGCCGCCTGGACCCATCTCGTCGGCATCAAACCGCAGCGCGGCCGGATCTCCGTGCACCCGCAGAGCGACGCCTTCCAGGGGCTCACCGTCAACGGCCCCCTCGCCCGTACCGTCGCCGACGCCGCCCTGCTGCTGGACGCCGTCGCCGGAGCGCACCCCGACGACCCGCACCGCCCGCCCGCCGTCGGCGCGTCGGCCGCCGCCCGCCGCGACCCCGGCACCCTCCGCATCGCCGTCGCCTTCCGGCCCCCGCTCACCCTGACCCACGCGGCCCCCCACCCAGAGGTCCGCCGGGCCGTCTCCGCACTAGCCGAGACCCTGGCCCGCCTGGGCCACCACGTGGAGGAGGCCCGCCCCCGCTACGGGCTGATCGGCCTCTCCTTCGTCCCCCGCGCCACCGCCGGGATCGCCGAACTCGCCGCACTCCACCCCGAGCCGGCCCTCCTCGACCCGCGCACCCGCAGCGCCCTGCGCACCGGCACCCGCCTCGGCGGCCGGGTGGTACGCGCGGCCCGGGCCCGCGAGGTGCGCCAGCACCGGCGGATCGGCGCCTTCTTCGACGCGTCCGGATTCGACGTACTGCTCACCCCGACCACCGCGGCGCCCCCGCCCCGCATCGGCGCGTTCGACCGCCTGAGCGCCTGGCGCACCGATCTCGCGATGGCGGCGGCCTGCCCGTACGCCTGGCCGTGGAACGTCCTGGGCTGGCCCGGCATCAACGTGCCCGCCGGTTTCACCGGCGACGGCCTCCCGGTCGGCGCCCAACTGCTTGGCCCCTCCCGCAGCGAGGCGAGGCTCATCTCGCTCGCCGCCCAACTGGAGGCCGACCGCCGCTGGTTCGAGCACCGGCCGCCCGCCCCGAGCGGCCCCGGGCTCAGGAAGGGCGCCGGGCGCTGACCAGCCACACCCCCGCCCGCAAGGGATGCGCCTGGGCATCTCCCGACCCGTACCGCACACCGGGGGTGGAGAGGGGACCGGCTAGGAGATATCTTGATGTCAAGCAATGTTGCAGACGTGGAGCGGAGCACCCGGTGACTGACTCGACCATCATCTATACGCACACCGACGAGGCCCCTGCCCTGGCGACGTACTCGTTCCTGCCCGTCGTCGAGGCGTACGCGTCGACGGCCGGTGTCGCGGTGGAAAGCCGTGACATCTCCCTGGCGGGGCGCATCATCGCCAGTTTCCCGGAGCGCCTCGAAGCCGGCCAGCGTATCGATGACGCACTCGCCGAGCTCGGCGAGCTGGCCAAGACTCCCGGCGCCAACATCATCAAGCTGCCGAACGTCTCGGCCTCGATCCCTCAGCTGAAGGCCGCGATCGCCGAGCTGCAGGCGCAGGGCTACGCGCTTCCGGACTACCCGGACGACGCGAAGAGCGACGAGGACAAGGACGTCCGCGCCCGCTACGACAAGATCAAGGGCAGCGCGGTCAACCCCGTCCTGCGCGAGGGCAACTCCGACCGCCGCGCCCCCGCCTCGGTCAAGAACTACGCCAAGGCGCACCCGCACCGCATGGGCGCCTGGTCGGCCGACTCGAAGACGAACGTCGCCACCATGGGCGTCGACGACTTCCGGTCCACCGAGAAGTCCGTGGTCGTCACCGAGCCCGGCACCCTGCGCATCGAGCTCGTGGGTGACGACGGCACCACCACCGTCCTGCGCGAGTCGGTACCCGTCCTCGCGGGCGAGATCGTCGACGCCGCCGTGATGCGCGGGGCCGCGCTGCGCGAGTTCTTCACCGCGCAGATCGCCCGCGCCAAGGACGAGGGCATCCTCTTCTCCGTGCACCTCAAGGCCACGATGATGAAGGTCTCCGACCCGATCATCTTCGGTCACGTGGTCCGCGCGTTCTTCCCGAAGACGTTCGCCAAGTACGGCGAGGTGCTCGTAGCGGCCGGCCTGACCCCGAACGACGGTCTCGGCGGCATCCTCAAGGGCCTCGACTCGGTGCCCCACCTGGGCGACGAGATCAAGGCGTCCTTCGAGGCCGAGCTCGCCGAGGGCCCCGCCCTGGCGATGGTCGACTCCGACAAGGGCATCACCAACCTGCACGTCCCCAGCGACGTCATCGTCGACGCCTCCATGCCGGCGATGATCCGCACCTCGGGGCACATGTGGGGCCCGGACGGCCAGGAGGCCGACACCCTCGCGGTCCTGCCGGACAGCAGCTACGCGGGCGTCTACCAGGTCGTGATCGACGACTGCCGTGCCAACGGCGCCTTCGACCCGTCCACGATGGGCTCGGTCTCCAACGTCGGCCTCATGGCGCAGAAGGCCGAGGAGTACGGCAGCCACGACAAGACCTTCGAGGTCCCCACCACGGGCACCGTGCGGGTCGTCGACGCCGACGGCAACGCCGTGCTGGAGCAGGCCGTGGGCGCCGGTGACATCTTCCGGATGTGCCAGGCCAAGGACCTGCCGATCCAGGACTGGGTCAAGCTCGCCGTCACCCGCGCCCGCGCGACCGGCAACCCGGCCGTGTTCTGGCTCGACGAGGACCGCGCGCACGACGCGAAGCTCATCGAGAAGGTGAAGACCTACCTGGCCGACCACGACACCGACGGTCTCCGGATCGAGATCATGTCGCCGGTGAAGGCCACGGCCTTCTCCCTGGAGCGCATCCGCCGCGGCGAGGACACCATCTCCGTCACCGGCAACGTGCTCCGTGACTACCTCACCGACCTGTTCCCGATCCTCGAGCTGGGCACGAGCGCGAAGATGCTCTCCGTCGTCCCGCTCATGAACGGTGGCGGTCTGTTCGAGACGGGCGCAGGCGGCTCCGCCCCGAAGCACGTCCAGCAGCTCGTCAAGGAGAACTACCTGCGCTGGGACAGCCTGGGTGAGTTCTTCGCCCTCGCGGCCAGCTTCGAGTTCCTCGCGACGAGCACGGGCAACGCGCGCGCCCAGGTCCTCGCCGACACGCTGGACCGTGCGACCGGCACCTTCCTCAACGAGGACAAGTCGCCGAGCCGCAAGCTCGGTGGCATCGACAACCGCGGCAGCCACTTCTACCTGGCGCTCTACTGGGCCCAGGAGCTGGCGGCGCAGACCGACGACGCCAAGCTCGCCGAGGCGTTCGCGCCGCTCGCCAAGACGCTGTCCGAGCAGGAGCGGACCATCGTCGACGAGCTCATCGCGGTGCAGGGCTCGCCGGTCGACATCGGCGGCTACTACCAGCCCGACCCGGCCAAGGCCGCGGCCGTGATGCGCCCGTCCGCCACGTTCAACCAGGCCATCGCCACGCTCGGCTGACACCCGACGGCGATCCTCCGCACAGCGCTCCGCCCCGGCCGGCTTTTTGCCCGGCCGGGGCGGTTCTGTGCGCGGTCAGCCGATTCGGTGTCTCACCGGCCGGCCGGGCGCGTCATCGGCCGAGGAACACACCGTCGCGCGCCACGACGACCCCGCCGTGCACCACCATGTCGCGCCGGGGCATGTCCACGACGACCTGGGGCAGGCACTCGCCCCGGACGAGTACGAAATCGGCCGGTGCGCCCGGTTCGAAGTCCGCGCGGGCGAGGTCCATGACCTCCGCGCCGCCGTGTGCCGCGACCCGGTAGCAGTCCGTCAGTTCCTGGTCGAGGCGCACGTCCGTCACCCAGCCCAGCAGATGCGCGCGGTGCAGCATGTCGGCGTTGCCGAACGGGCTCCAGGAGTCGCGCACCCCGTCGGAGCCGAGCCCGACCCGTACGCCGTACTCGCGCAGTCGGGCGATCGGCAGCACCAGCGAGGCGGACGGGGCCACCGTGGTGAGGGAGATGTCCAGATCGCCCAGGTCGGCGGCCACGGAGCCCAGTTCACGGTCCGAGAGCTCCGGCAGGCAGAAGACGTGGCTGACGGTGACCTTCCCGGCGAGGGACAGGGCGCGCGTACGGTCGATGATGCCGCGCATCGCCTCCATCCCCTTCTCGCCGCGGTCGTGCAGGTGGATGTCCACGCCGACGCCGTGGCGGTCCGCGATGCCGAAGACGAGGTCGAGCTGCTCGTCCAGCGCCTCGTCGAAGCCGATCGGGTCGATGCCGCCGATCATGTCGATGGTCCCCTCGCGCGCCGCCTCCTCCAGCAGCGCCGCCGTGCCCGGCGTGCGGATGACGCCGTGCTGCGGGAAGGCCACGATCTGGACGTGGAGGGCGTGGCGCAGCCGCTCACGGGCCTGCGC
>NZ_JBHXQO010000005.1:0-36119 GCF_042717135.1 Streptomyces sp. NPDC058620 | reverse complement strand
GGGGGCCGCCCCCCCCCCCCGGCCCGCGGGCCCGGCGGGGGGGTGCCGGCGGGGCGGGGGCACCCCACCGTGGGGCCGGTGGGGGGGGTGCCCCCCCCGCCCGGGGCCCCCCCCCCCGCCCTCCACGCCGGCCAGGCCGTAGGCCGGAGCCACGTCGGCGTGGGCGCGCATCGCCCGCGTGCCGCGGGCGACGGCATGCGCCATCAGGCCGTACGCGCGTTCCGCGACGGGGCGGCGCTGGCCGCGGAACAGCTCCACGTCCTGCTCGACGTAGTCGGCGATGCCGCTCGCGGGGCGCCGGGACACCCAGGAGCCGTCCCAGGTCGTCTTGTCGGGGTGGATGTGCGCGTCGACGAGGGAGGGGAGGGCGATCCGGCCGCCGCCGTCGACGGTCTTCGCGCCGCGGGGTGCCGGGCCGTCGACGACGCGGCCGTCGACGACCACGAGGTCCGTGGCCTTCGCCGCGCCGAACGGGCGCACGTCGCGGAAGACGACGGCGCGGCCGGGGCGCCCCGCCGCCTGGGACGTGCCGGCAGCGGTGGGTGCGGCGGCGGAGTGGGCCCGGGCGGGGGCGGCGGTCATCGCGGCCGTCGTACCGGCGAGTGCGGCGGCACCGGCCAGCATCGAGCGGCGGGACAGCGCGCTGGGGGTGTGCGAGGACGGCTGCATGGGGGCTCCTTCGGCGGGGCGTGGATCGAGGGCGCGGCGACGCCTCCCGCCATTTTGTATACCAAGCTCCGGAGTCAGGCAAGGAAAGGGCCGGTACAGGCGGATGGAGAGAAGCTCCTATGCGGCTTTGGTATACAAAGACGTCAGCTAGGCAAAGATGTCAGCTCGCGCCGAAGAGCGAGCGCAGGGCGACCGTCCTGCTGTCCCGCACGTGCAGCAGCGTGCTCGCGGCGGCGGCCTCCGCGTCGCCGCCGCTGATGTGCCGGTACATCTCGGCGTGCTGGGCCCGCATGTGCGCCGGCTCCTCCCGCATGCCGAACAGCAGCCGCAACTGCCAGGTCAGCTGCTCCATGGTGCGGGCGAGCAGCGGATTGCCCGACATGGCCACGACGCCCTCATGGAACGCCGTGTGGGCGGCCACCTCGCGCGGCCCCTCGTCCGCCTCCGCCGCCGCCTCGGCCTGGCGGAGCGTCGCCGCCAGCACGGCGACCCCCTCGGTGTCGCCCGCAGCGGCGGCCCGTGCCGCGAGCCGCGACGCCTGGACGGCCAGGGGCTCCCACACCTCGTACAGGTGCTCCACATCGGTGCGGTCCAGGCGGCGCACGCGTACGCCGCTGTGCGGAAGCAGTTCGAGGAGCCCTTCGGTGACGAGCGCGCGCAGGGCCTCCCGCACCGGCACGCGGGACATGCTCAGCTCCTCGGCGATCTCCCGCTCGACGAGGCGGGCGCCCTGCGCGTACCGGCGGTCGACGATGCGACGGAGCACGGCCTCCCGCGCCTGCGCACTGAGCGGGACCGGGACGGGCGTCCCCGGGTCCGGCGTCGCCGAGCCGCTGTCGGTGGCCGCTGAGCCGGTCCTGCTTCTCTCCGCCACGGTTTCCGTCCTCTTCCGTCCTGCGTCGGGGCTCCGTCCTTGGTTCGGCGTGCCGGGGCGAGGATATGTGCCGCGCGCTCCGGGCGGCCTGCCGCACCGGCTGCCGGACGCGCCTACGGAACCCGGGCCGTCCACTCCGCCGTGCCGAACTTGGTGCGTACGAGCTCCTCCGCCCGTGCCAGTTCCCCGGCGGTCACCGCGCCCCGGCTCAGACCGTGGCGCCCACGGAAGGACTCGATCATGTTGTCGATGACGGCGTGCCGCGGGAGTCCCGTCTGCCTGCGCAGCGGATCGACGCGCTTCCTGGCGCTCCGGGTGCCCTTGTCGGACATCTTCTCCTTGCCGATGCGCAGGACGTCGAGCATCTTGTCGACGTCGATGTCGTAGGACATCGTCACGTGGTGCAGCACGGCACCGGGCCCGCCGTCCGGACCGACGACGCGCTTCTGGGCCGCTCCCGCGATCTTCCCGACCTCGGTCGCGATGTCGTTGAGCGGCTGGTACCAGGCCTTGATGCCCATGTCACCGAGCGCTTCGAGGACCCAGTCGTCGAGATAGGCGTAACTGTCGGCGAACGAGAGACCGGAGACGAGGGACTGCGGCACGGCGAGCGAGTAGGTGATGGTGCTGCTCGGCTCGGCGAACATGGCCCCGCCGCCGGAGATGCGCCGCACGACGGAGACGCCGTGCCGGTCGGTGCCGACGGGGTCGACCTCGTTGCGCAGCGACTGGAAACTGCCGATGATCACGGCGGGGGAGTCCCACTCCCAGACCCGGAGGGTCGGCGGGCGGCGGCCCGCGGCGACCTCGGCGGTGATGACCTCGTCGAGTGCCATGTGCAGGGCGGGGGACTGCGGGGCGTCGTGGACGAGCTGCCAGTCGTAGTCGCTCCACTCGGTGGCCCGCGCGAGCGCCCGGCGTACGGCGACGGCCACACCCTCGGCCGACAGTCCGAACATCACCGTGGACGGGGGCAGCGCCGCCTCGATACGGGCGGCGAGCCCGGCGGTGTCGGTGTCCGCCGGCGCACCCTCCAGCGCGGCGTCGATGGCGAGGATGGCCTCGTCGGGTTCGAGGAAGAAGTCCCCGGCCACCCGCACATGGCGCAGCGCGCCGCCCTCGACCTCCAGATCGACCACGACGAGCTTGCCGCCGGGGACCTTGTACTCACCGTGCACAGCCGTGCCTCCGCGTCCGGCCGATCCTTCTCGCGAATCGGTTCCGAGGAGGCATAACCCCGCCGTAGTGCGGTTTAATCCGCACATATGACGGCCGACCGGGGCGACCCGGACCGGTTCAGGCGCGGGGCCCCGCGGTGCTGGCCCGCACGACCAGGCGAGGTGTCATCGTGGTCTGCACCGCGCTGTTCCGCCGCCCCTCGACCCGCTCGATGAGCAGACGGGCGGCGGTGGCTCCCATGTTGTGGCCCGCCTGGTCGACGCTCGTGAGCTGGACGGTGGCCAGGTCGGCCAGAGCGGTGTTGTTGTACCCGACGACCGAGACGTCCTCGGGCACCCGCAGGCCCAGCGCGTGAGCCGCCCGCCAGACGCCCAGGGCCGCGACGTCCGCACCGGCCATGATCGCCGTCGGCCGGTCCTTCTCCTCGCCGGACAGCAGACCGATCCCCGCCCTGTATCCGCCCTCGTCGGAGTAGGCGGCCTTGCTGATGCGCGCCTGAGCCGCGAGCCCGTGTCGTGCCATGGCCTGGGTGTAGCCGCTGGTCAGTGTGATCTCGGGGGTGTGGTGCCACTGGCTGGCGCGGGTGCCGGGGGCGGAGACGAGGGCGATGTGGCGGTGACCGAGGCCCACGAGGTGGTCGACGACGAGTCCCGCGCCCGCGGCGTCGGCATCGGCGACCGAGTCATGGGCGTCGGAGGCGTCGTGATGGCCGATGACCACGGTCGGGGTGGTCTGCGCGGTGTGCAGGACCTCCGCGCGCCGGGTCCCCGGGGCGATGAGGACCAGCCCGTCCATCTGCCGGTCCACCATGGCGCGGATCGTCTTCTCCTGGCTGTCCGCGCCGAATCCGGCCGCGCCGATCATGACGGTGTACTCGCTGTCGCGCAGTTCGCCGCTGATGCCGTCGAGGATGTCGGCGAAGAAGGTGTTGCGGATGTTGTCCAGCAGTACGCCGATCGTGTAAGTCCGCCCGCGCATCCCCCGGGCCGCCGCGTGCGGCCGGTAGTTCAGCTCTGCCATGGCGGCACGGACCTTCTCCTGCATGCCGGCGCTCACGCCGTACGCGTTGCGCAGGACCTTCGACACCGCGGCCGTGGACACGCCTGCGTGCCGCGCGACGTCCGTGATGGTCACGCGCTTGATCTGCTCCGGGCCTGGCATCTCTGGCGCCCCCTGTTTCTCGCAGCAATCATACAACGGTCTACACGAAGACCCGTTGTCGCACCAGGGGTTTGATGGCCCAAACCGGCAGCAGTCGGATGCCGGACGAAGAACGTTGCACGCGAGCAGGAGCGGTCGGCGGGGGAGGTCAGTCGTCGTCGGGAGACGCGGCGTCCAGTCCGGCGACGGTACGGAGCATGCTCACGGCCAACGCGCGCTGATCGGCGGGCAGGGCCGACAGGAGCTGTTCGTTGACGCGCTCCGCCGGGGGGACGAGGCTGTTCAACAGCTCGTTCCCGTCCTCCGTCAGGCCCAGCAGGGTGCGTCGGCGGTCCGCTTCGTCCCGTGTCTGAGTCACGTACCCCTGCTCGGTGAGGCGGCGCAGGATGTGGTTGACGGTGGAGCGGTCCAGCGAGGTGGCGTGGGCGAGGGTGCGCTGGTCGATGCCGGGCTGCTGCCGCAGAGCGTTGAGGACGGCGAATTGCTGTGAGGTGACCTCCCGGGAGACCTGGGCGGCCCACATGGCGGTGTGCACCTGCTCCGCACGGCGGATCAGGTGCCCGATGTAGTTCTCCAGGTCCAGCGCGCGTGCCACGGTCTTCCGTCTCTCCTCGCTGCGATGCCGCCCTCCGCTCCCGGACGGGCCTGCCCGTCCGGGAGTCTACGAGCGCACGGCGTCACCTCGCTGCGCGGCTGTCCCTTCCGTGCGCGCGGCGCCCCGGACGCCCGCCGTACGGGACGGCACGCGAGCCGTCCACGCCGACCTCCAGCCGGCCCACGCGCTCGATCTCCAGGACGATGCGGTCGCCGTGGGCGAGCGGGCCGACACCGGCCGGGGTGCCGGTCGCGATCACGTCACCGGGGTGCAGGGTCATGACGGAGCTCGTGTACGCGATGAGTTCGCGCACACCGAAGATGAGATCGGCCGTGCTGGTCCGCTGGCGGGTGGTCCCGGCGACGTCGCAACGGAGGTCCAGGGCGTCCGGGTCGGGGACCTCGTCCGCCGTCACGACCCAGGGACCGAGCGGGGTGAACGTGTCGAACGACTTGCGGGTGGAGCGGTCCTCGCCCGACCGGACGGTGATGTCCAGGACACAGGTGTACCCGAAGACGTGGTCCAGGGCGTCCGCGCTCGTGACATGCGAGGCGGTACGTCCGATGACGACACCCAACTCGCCCTCCTGGTCGGTCCGTTTGTCGGTGTAGGGCAGGCGGACGTCCTGCCCGGGGCCGATCACGGACGAGTTCGCCTTGAGGAAGACTCCGAGTTCGGCGATGGAGGTGGTGTACTCCATCTCGGCCTTGTGGTCGAGGTAGTTGACCGGAGCGCCGACGATCTTGCCCGGCAGTGGCAGGGGTGCTTCCAGCGCGGCTCCGGACAGCGGGACGCGTACCGCCCCGGTGAGATCGACCGTTGCCGCGCCGCGCAGGGCGGTGTTCTCGATGTGCCGGTGCAGCGCACCGGAGGCGGAGTGCGGCCCGGGACCGGCCAGTTGCTCGGTGACGTCGATGAGGAAGTCGCCGTCGACGAGGCCGAGCCGCCCCTGGTTGAAGAGCGTGAGACGCATGGGGATTCCTTGCTGGGTGGGAGGCGGACGGCTGATTCAGGCGCCCGGATCGGCGCTCTCGGTGCGGTACAGCCCCAGGGAACGCATCACCGGTTCGTCGCTGTACGAGAAGAGGACCGCGTCCTGCGAGGACGAGGCGTTGAGGTGCCGGTACGAGGCCCAGCCGGGGATCGCGAACGTGTCGTGCTCGGACCACTCCAGCCGTACACCGTCGACCACGGTGGCGCCTTCCCCGCGTACGACACTGAAGACGGTGGAGGCGGTGTGGCGGCGTCCCGTTCCAGCGAAGCCGGGGCGCAGCCGGTGGACCCGGCAGCCGATGGTGGGCATGACCGGCCCGCCCGTCCACGGGTTGGTGTACTCCAGCACGATGCCGTCCACCTCGCTGCCTTCGGCGGTCCCGGCGACGGCGTCCAGCGCGCGTGACGTCTCTTCCCAGGTGTAGCGCGTGACAGGGGAGTTGGGGCCCTCCGGGGACAGCCAGGCCGGAGTCAGGCGCCCGTGCAGGAACTGCCGGCTTCCGGCGTCGTCGGGCCGGGTGACGGGTTGCAGGCGCTGCGGGTACTTCTCGTAGAAGCCCGCTTCGAGGGCGTTGACGAGCGGGTAGTCGAGGGCGTCGAGCCACATCATCGGCACGCTTCCCTCGTGCGTGTGGTCGTGCCAGTGCCATCCGGGCGTGAGCAGCAGGTCGCCGGGTGACATGTGGACCCGTTCGCCGTTGACGGTGGTCCAGGCGCCGCTGCCTTCGAGGATGAAGCGGAAGGCGTTCGACGTGTGCCGGTGCGCCTGGGCGGTCTCTCCGGGCAGGATGATCTGGAGTCCCGCGTAGAGGGTGTTGACGGTGGCGGGCGGGTCGGTCAGGCCGGGGTTGACGAGCATGAGCACCCGCCGTTCGGCCTCCTCCAGCGAGAGGGTCCCGGCGAAGTGCAGGAGCCGGGGGCGCAGTTCGCGCCAGCTCCAGAGGTACGGGACGGCCCTGCTGCGCGGTTCGGCGGGGAAGAGATTGCCGTAGAAGCGCCACAGCGGGGCGGCGCCCAGGGATTCGAGTGCCCCGTAGGCGGGGTCGTCGGTCATGGTGTCCTCCGTCGATGGCGGTTCACGCGGAGCCGGCGGGTACGGCGTGGTACGGGGCGGCCGGTGTCCACACCCAGGAGATGTCGTCGAAGTCCTGGGGCGAGCGGGAGCGGAGCAGGGTGTTGCGCAGGGTGGCCCCCATGCCCTCCAGGTGGCAGATCTCCCCGAAGCGCCGTGCGTTGGTCTGGATACGGGCGGCCCGCTCCTGCCGCCGTCGCGCGTACGCGGTGAAGGCGTCCCCGGCGTCGGCGAACTGTTCCAGCGCGTGGCCCAGCGCCACGGCGTCCTCCAGTGCCTGGCAGGCGCCCTGGGCGAGGTACTGGAGCATGGGGTGCGCGGCGTCGCCCAGCAGGACGATCCGGCCGTGCGCCCAGGTGTCGATGGGCAGCCGGTCGTAGAGCGGCCAGCGGCGGTCCCGGGAGATCAGCGGGAGCGCGTCGCGCACGGCCGGACAGGCGTCGGTGAAGCGCGCTTCCAGTTCCGCCTCGGTTCCCCAGTCGTCGGAGTCGGGCGTGTACCGGTCGCTCTCGAACACGGCGACCTGGTTGTACAGCTCGCCCCGGCGTACGGGGTACTGCACCAGGTGCATACGGGGCCCGGCCCACACCATCACCGCCTCCGACGCGGCGTGCCGGGACATGTGCCCCGTCATCCGTTCCGTGGGCAGCGCCCCGCGGTAGGCGACATAGCGGGAGCAGACCGGCTCGCCGTCCCCGGCCAGCGCGCTCCGCAGACGTGAGTGCAGCCCGTCGGCGGCCACCACCGCGCCCGCGCGGAGCACCTCCGTGCTTTCCGCGAAGTGCAGGCGTACCTCGGACGCGTCCTGTTCGGCGTGCGTGACGGTGTGGCCGGTGCGCAGGGTGACGGCGGGGTGGGCCCGGCACGCCGCCAGCAGGGCCGCGTGCAGGTCCGTGCGGTGGGTGACGAGGTAGGGGTGCGCGAACCGTGCGCGGTACGCGTCTCCGCGCAGGTCCAGTTCGGTGATCTGGTCGCCGCTGAGGGCGTCCATCATCACCAGGCGGTGCGGGGCGACGGCGGTGCGCCGGACCTCGGCCAGGACGCCGAGTTCCTCCAGGGCCAGCGAGGCGTTGGGGGCCAGCTGGAGTCCGGCGCCGATCTCCCCGAAGCGGGCGGCCTGCTCGACGAGGGTCACGCCGCGTCCGGAGCGGGCGATCGCTAGGGCCGCGGCCAGGCCGCCGATTCCGCCGCCAACGACAATGATCGGGTGGGGCGAAGAGGTGGAGCGCATGCGGCCTCCTTGGCGTGGTGGATGGAAGGAAGCGGGGGACGACCGGCAGTAATCGTCCGTACATCAATCATTGTTGTACGGACGATATTAGGCCGAGGGGGCCGGCCGGTCAACGCCTTCCCGCCGGCGGGAAGGCGTTGACCGTGGTCAGCAGTCCGCGGCGAGGGCGGAGATGTGCACCGGGGCGCCGGTACGCGCCACGAGCGCGTCGGCGGAGACACCGGGCGCCGTCTCAACCAGGGTGAAGCCCTCGGGGGTGACGTCGAGGACACCGAGGTCGGTGATGACGCGGTGCACGCAGGACATGCCGGTCAGCGGGAGCGAGCACTCCCCGACGAGCTTCGCCGAACCGTCCTTGGCGGTGTGCTCCATGAGGACGATGACGCGGCGCGCTCCGTGGACGAGGTCCATGGCGCCGCCCATGCCCTTGATCATTTTTCCGGGGACCGACCAGTTCGCGAGGTCGCCGCGCTCCGACACCTGCATCGCGCCCAGGACCGCGATGTCGATGTGACCTCCGCGGATCATGCCGAAGGAGAGGGCGGAGTCGAAGAAACTGGCGCCCGGCATCACGGTGACCGTTTCCTTGCCCGCGTTGATCAGGTCGGGATCGACCTGGTCGTCGGTGGGGTAGGGGCCCGTGCCCAGAATGCCGTTCTCGGAGTGCAGCACGACGTGGACGCCGGGGGCGAGGTGACCGGGAATCAGTGTGGGCAGCCCGATGCCGAGGTTCACGTAGGAACCGTCGGTGAGTTCGGCCGCAGCGCGGGCGGCCATCTGGTTGCGGGTCCAGCTCATGAGCGTACGGTCCTCTTCTCGATCCGCTTGTCTGCGGCCTGGGCGGGCGTGAGGCGCACCAGCCGCTGGACGAAGATGCCCGGCAGATGGATGTCGTCCGGCAGGAGCTCACCCGGCTCGACCAGCTCCTCCACCTCGGCGATGGTGATCCGCCCGGCCATGGCGGCGAGCGGGTTGAAGTTGGCGGACGCCTTGCGGAAGACGAGATTGCCGTGCCGGTCGCCGCGCCAGGCCCGCACGAGGGCGAAGTCCGTGGTGATGGCGTGCTCCAGGACATGACCGCGCCCCTGGAACGTGCGCGTCTCCTTGGGCGGAGAGGCGAGCGCCGTGGAGCCGTCGGCCGCGTAACGCCGGGGCAGGCCGCCCGTGGCGACCTGGGTGCCCACTCCGGCCGGGGTGTAGAAGGCGGGGATGCCCGCGCCCCCCGCGCGCAGCCGCTCGGCGAGCGTGCCCTGCGGTACGAGTTCCACTTCGAGCTCACCGGCGAGGTACTGGCGGGCGAACTCCTTGTTCTCACCGACGTACGAGCCGGTCACCCGGGTGATGCGCCTGTCCGCCAGCAGGACGCCGAGGCCGAGTCCGTCGGTGCCGCAGTTGTTGGACACCACCCGCAGTCCGCCGGTGCCCTGCGCGTGCAGGGCGTTGATGAGGGTGTCGGGGACTCCGCCGAGGCCGAACCCGCCGACGGCGAGGGACGCCCCCTCGGGGATGTCGGCGACGGCGGCCGCCGCGCTCGGGCTGACTTTGTTCATGGGGAGGGTTCCTCTCGGCTCACTGAGCAGCCGGGCGCAGGGCGTCGGAGATGGACTTCACGCCGCCATGGGCGGTCAGGCCGCCGTCCACGGGTATCTCGGCTCCGGTGATGAAGGACGCCTCGTCGGAGAGGAGGAAGACCACGAGAGGGCTCACCTCGTCCACGGAACCGGTGCGGCCGAGCGGGGTCTCACGGACGTTCGTCTCGCGGAAGGCCGGTGCGGCGGAGGCCGTCATCTCCGTCTCGATGAAGCCCGGGTGGATGGTGTTCACACGGATACCGCGCGGCCCGAGCTCCGTCGCAGCGGCCTTCGACAGACCGCGCAACGCCCACTTGCTGCTGGTGTAGGCGACCGGATAGTGGCCGGTGAGGGCGGCGGACGAGCCCACGTTGACGATCGAGGAGCCGGGCCCCATCACGGGCGTCAGATGCTGGATGCCCAGCAGCGGGCCGGTGACGTTGACGGCGTGCACCCGCGCGAAGTCCTCCGGAAGCACCTCGTCGAGCCGCGCACGCCAGGTGATACCGGCGTTGTTCACCAGCCCGTGCACCTTCCCCCAGGACGCGCGGAGTTCCGCCGTCAGCGCGGCCCAGTCATCCGGCGAGGTGACGTCCAGCAGCCGGCAGCCTTCCGCCGGGGTCACGTCGGTGGCGACGACATGGGCTCCCTCGCGTGCCAGTGCGGCGGCCTCCGCCGCACCCTGGCCGCGCGCGGCGCCGGTCACGACGACGACCTTGCCCAGCAGGCGTCCGGTCCCGGGCGCGGTCACGGCCGGTCCCGGGGGCGGCGGCGGGCCGCCGGAACGTGCACGGGTTCGCCGCCCGCGACGATCGTGTTCGAAACTGTGCCGATGCCCTCGACGGTGAGGGTCACGGTGTCCCCGCGCACCAGCGGCGGCGGTGTGCGTTCCCCGCGCCGGCCCCACAGCTCGGCCAGACAGCCGCCGTTGCCGCAGGTGCCGGAACCGAGCACGTCACCGGGGACGACCCGGCTGCCCCGGGAGGCGTAGGCGGTCATCTCCTCGAAGGTCCAGCTCATGTTGGACAGCAGGTCGCTGCCGACCACCTCCCCGTTGACCTCGGCGGTCAGGGCGAGACGCAGGAAGCCCTCGGGGTCCCGGTACGGCTCCAGCTCGTCGGCGGTCACCAGAAAGGGGCCGAGCGTCGAGGCGGTGTCCTTGCCCTTGCAGGGGCCGAGGCCCACCTGCATCTCCGCGGACTGGATGTCGCGGGCGGACCAGTCGTTGAAGACGGTGTACCCGATGATGTGGTCCCGGGCGCGCTCGGGGGTCAGATCGCGGCCCTCGCGGCCGATGACCGCGGCGACTTCCAGTTCGAAGTCGAGCGCGGCCGATCCGGGCGGTACGGGGATGTCGTCGTGCGCCCCGTAGATCGCATGGGGGTTGGTGAAGTAGAAGGTCGGCGCCGCGTACCACTGGTCCGGAACGCCGGCTTCGCCGCTGACCGACCGGCGTACACCTTCCACGTGCTCCTCGAAGGTGACGAAGTCCCGGATGGCCGCCGGCCGCAGCGGCGGCAGCAGACGCACCTCGGACACGTGCGGCCCCGCCGGGACGTCCAGGGTGGCCCGCCCGAGGTCGAGCAGAGCGGCCGGACCGTCACCGGAACGGACCAGGTCGCCCAGTGAACGGACGCCGGGGATGGGATGGAGGGTGCCGTCGTCCTCGACGACGGCCGCACGGCGCTGACGGCGGTACTCGTAGGCGGCGAAGCGCATGAAGACTCCTGAGCGGGATGAGGGCCGGGGGCGCGGCCGGGCCCGTGGCCGACGGGCCGCGCCCCCGGGACTCCGGGGGGTCAGACGGGCGGGGCGACGAAACAGCCTCGGTCGGGATCGTTGAACGACTCCTTCGCGACGATCTCGTTCATCGCGTTGGCGGTGCCCCACTGGTCGGTGACCTCGGGCTGGGAGAAGTCGTAGACGTGCGGGTGCCAGGTGTCCTCGTCGAGCTCTTCGAGCTCGGTGGTGTACTCCACGGTGTTGCCGTGCGGGTCGAGGAAGTACGTGAACGTGTTGTCGCCCGCCATGTGGCGGCCGGGGCCCCAGATCTTGCGGAACCCGGCGCGCATCACCCGGCCGGAGCCGCGCATGTACTCGTCGATGCCGCGCATCTCGAAGGAGACGTGGTGCAGCGCCGTGTGCGGGCCCTGGGCGATGGCCATGGAGTGGTGCTGGTTGCTGATGCGCATGAAGTGCATGACCTCGCCCATGTGCGGCGAGCTGAGGGTGTCGGACAGCGCGAAGCCGAGGTGCTGCTCGTACCACTGCCTGGTGCGGTTCAGATCGGGGGAGTTGAGGACGACGTGGGAGAGCTTGACCGGGATGGCCTCCTTCTCCTCGATCTTCCGGTGTCCGCGCACCCGCACGTCCGCCGAGACCTCGATCGTGCGGCCGTCGACGTCGAAGAAGCGGAAGCCGTAGCCGCCGCCGGGGGTGTCGACGCTGCCCGGCTGCGAGACCAACCGCACCCCACCGGCCAGGAGCCGCTCCGCGAGCGTGTCCACGTCGGCGGCGTTCGCGGCCCCGTACGAGACGAGGTCGAGGCGCTTCTCCTCGGCCTTGCGCAGCCGTACGACGTACTGCTCGGGGGAGCCCTCGGCGGCAAGGAAGGAGATCCCGGAGTCCTCGGAGACCTTGGTCAGGCCCCAGACGCCGGCGTAGAAGTCGAGCTGCTTGTCGTAGTCGGGCACCGCCAGGTCGACGTGCCGCAGGTGCGTGAGCAGGCGCATGATGTCAGTCCTTCCGGAGGAGTGCGGCGGCGTTGCCGCCGCGGACGGCGTGGAAGTCGGCGTCGGCGAGCCGGGCGGCCCGCAGTGCTCCGACCGGGTCGGCGCTGCCCATGTCGAAGGGGAAGTCGGAACCGAGGAGCACCCGGTCCGCCCCGGCGACCCGCACCAGTTCGCGCAGGACCGCCGGGTCGTGGACGAGCGAGTCGAAGTACAGCCGCTTCAGATAGCTGCTGGGCAGGTGGGCGCAGCCCGCGCCCGCGTCGGAGCGCGTGGTCCACGCGTGGTCGCTGCGGCCGATGTGGGTGGGCAGGTAGCCCCCGCCGTGCGCGGCGACAACCGTCAGACCGGGGTGCCGGTCGAGGACGCCGGAGAAGATGAGGTGCGAAAGGGCGACGGCGTTCTCGGTGGGCTGGCCCACGGTGTTGGACAGGTACCACCGGTCGAGGCGCTCGTCGAGCGTGCATCCGAAGGGATGCAGGAAGAGGAGCGCGCCGGTCTCATCGGCCCGGGACCAGAAGGGCTCGTACGCCGGGTCGGACAGTTCGCGCCCCGGCGCGTGGCTGGAGATCTCGACCCCCAGCAGCCCGCATTCCAGGGCGTGTTCGAGGGCCTCGACGGCGAGGGCGGGATGCTGGAGCGGGACGAGCCCCAGACCCTTCAGCCGGTCGGGCGCGGTGGCGCAGTGCGCAGCCGTCGCCTCGTTGGCCAGCCGGTACACCTTCTCGGCGGTCTGTTCGTCCGCCCAGTAGTGGTAGTGGGACGGGGAGGGGCTGACCAGTTGCACGTCCACGCCCTGCGCGTCCATGACGGCCAGCCGGACGGCGGGATCGGTCAGACGGGGGATGCGTTCACCGATCATCGGACCGTTGACGGCCAGCGCCGCCGGCCCGTTGCGGCGGGCGTCGAGCGCCCGCGCGTCGGCCAGGCCCGGCAGGCCCCCGACCAGTTCGTCGATCTCGGGCAGCAGGACGTGCGCGTGCACGTCCACGGTGGGATTGGTGGTCACGGCAGATCCTTGAGCATCGTCATGGTGCGGCCCATCAGGCCGGGTACGTCCGCGTCGCGGACCCCGTCGAGCTGCCACTGCCCGATCTGTACGGACGCCTCGACGACGGCCCGTACACGCGGGACGCGCCGCTCGTAGTAAGCCTGGAGGAGGGCGTCGTCCCAGGTGCCGGAGCCGGTCAGCAGCTCGGTCAGGACCACGGCGTCCTCCAGCGACATCGCCGCGCCCTGGGCGATCGTGGGCGGGCAGCAGTGCGCCGCGTCGCCGGCCAGGACCACCCGGCCGCGATGCCAGGAGCCCTCCACCAGCATCTTGTCGAACCAGGTGTAGTTGACCTTCTCCGGGTCGGTGATGTGCGCGGTGATCTCGCGCCAGAAGCCGCCGTACTCCGAGGTGAGCGCGCGCATCTCGTCCGCGAAGGACTCCGGGGCGATCGCGGCACGGTCCCGGTTGGCCTCGACGACGTACGCGTACAGCGTCGTGTCACTCGTCGGGCAGTACCCGGCGATGTAGGCGCGGCCCCCGTAGGTGAGATCGGTGCGGACCACGCCCTCGGGGCGCGGGGCGGCGATCCGCCAGATCGCCATGCCGGTCGGCTCGGGCTTCTCCTGGATACCGATGGCGGCGCGGGTGGCGGAACCTACGCCGTCGGCGGCGACGACGAGACCGTACCGGCCCTCGGTGCCGTCACCGAACCGTACGGACACACCGTCGGCGTCCTGCTCCAGCGACACGGCGGTGACACCGAGCCGGACTGTCGCGCCGCTCGCCCGCACGGCGTCGATGAGGATCTGCTGCAACTGGGGGCGCTGCATACCGACGGTGGCGGGCAGGTCGTCGCCACCGCTGCGGATGTCGCGCTGCTCATGGACGACGGTGCCGTCCGGGGCGGTGATGCCGACCGAGCCGAAGCCGAAGCCGGACGCCCGCACCTCGTCCCACACACCCAGCGTGCGCAGGACGCGCAGGGCGTTGCCCTGGAGCGTGATGCCGGAGCCTGCGGTGGCATTCCAGTCGTCCTTGGCCTCGATCAGGTCCACGGCGACGCCGGCTTTGCGGAGCTGGATCGTGACGGCGTTGCCGGCGGCGCCGCCGCCGATCACCAGGACGTTTCTGAGACTGGTCACGGGGAACTCCCTTGTTCCGCTGATTACTTGACGGCGATCGGGTTGATCGGGGAACCGACGGCCCCCGTGATGGGCAGGGGCGCCGCGGTCAGCCAGAACGCGTACGCGCCATCGGCCGCGCAGTCGGCGGCCAGTGCGTCCAGGTCCCACATCTCGCCGATGAGCAGGCCCATGTTGGGGATGGCGACCTGGTGCAGCGGCTGGAAGGCGTGGTCGAACTCGTTGGGCCGGACCTCGAAGCCCCAGGTGTCGGTGGCGATCGCGGCGATCTCGTTCGCGTGCATCCAGCCGGCGCTGGTGAACGACAGGCCGGGCGCCGGCCCTCCGGCGTACTCCCCCCAGCCCTCGCGGCGGGCCCGCGCGAGCTGACCGGTGCGCACGAGGACGAGGTCGCCGCGTCCGACGGTCACCCCGTGCGCCTCGGCGGTGGCGGCCAGGTGCGCCTCGGTGATGGGGAACCCGTCGGGCAGCTCGCCCCCGGCCCCGATGACGCGGCCGACGTCGAGGAGGACCCCGCGCCCGGCGACGTGCGGGGCCATGTGCTCGATGCCGGTGACGACGTCGCCCTCGGAGGTGACCGTCCTGGCCGCGTCGCGGCCGTTCCACGCCTTGCCGTGGTCGAAGATGTGGCCGAGCCCGTCCCACTGGGTCGAGCACTGCAGCGGCATGGCGATCACGTCGTCCGCGCCGCCGAGGCCGTGGGGGAATCCCTGGAGGCCGAGTGCCGCGTCCGTGCCGGTGTCCAGCATCGTGTGCACCGGGTTGGTGCGGCGGCGCCAGCCCTTCTGCGGGCCGTTCATGTCGAAGCTCTGGGCCAGCGAGAAGCTGACGCCCCGCCGTACGAGCGCGGCCGCCGCACGCCGCTTCTGCGCGTCGAGGAAGTTCAGCGTGCCGAGCACGTCGTCCTCGCCCCAGCGCCCCCAGTTCGAGTACAGCGCGGCCGCCCGCGCGATCGCCCCCTCGGGGTCGGTGCGGTCCGGTGTCACTTCGGCTCCGCCACGCAGCGGGTGCGCTGGGCGCCGAGACCGGTGATGGAAGCGTCCATCACATCGCCGTCGCGCAGCAGCCGTCCCCAGTGGATGCCGTTGCCGGCGGGGGAGCCCGTCAGCACCAGGTCGCCGGGGAGGAGGCGGGCGGTCTGCGAGATGTACGAGACCAGACGGGCCACCGAGAAGATCATGTCCGAGGTCGACTCGTTCTGCTTGGCCTCGCCGTTGAGTTCGAGGACGATCCGCAGGTCGCCGGTGTCCCCGACGGAGGCGGTGGGGACGATCCAGGGGCCCAGCGGGGTGAACCCCGGCGCGTTCTTCGACCGCAGCCAGTCGGTGCCGATCTGCGGCATGTCGCGGCGGAAGACCGTGGCCCGGTCAGTGAGGTCGTTGGCGATCGTGTACCCGGCGACGTGATGCAGCGCTTCCTCGGCCGTCACCTGGTACGCGGGCCTGCCGATCACCGCCGCGAGTTCGAGTTCCCAGTCCGGCTTCCCCGCCCACGAGGGCAGGACGACGTCGTCGTACGGGCCGGTGATCGCGCTCGGCAGGCCGATGAACACGTACGGCAGGTCCTCGGCGGCCCGCCGGTCCATGATCTCCGCGGCCTCGGCCCGCGCCTCCTCGTCGGAGCGCCCGTCGGACCTGTCGCGGTGGGCGACGTGCAGGTCGATGACGTGCTGACGGTAGTTGGCCCCGGACTGGAACACCTGGCGCGGCTCGACGGGCGCGTGGACCCGGAACTCCGCCAGCGGCCGCCGGACGGCCGTTTCCCCGGCGGCCAGCTCGTGCAGCCGGGGCAGCACGTCGTCCCAGCGCTCCAGCAGGCCGCGCAGGTCCGGCGCCGGATCGCTCAGGGCTTCGCGGAGGTCCACCACCATGCCGTCGGGGGAGACCAGGGCGGGGAACGCGGGTCCGTCGGCGGCCGAGAGCGTGCCGAGTGCGAAAGGCCCCGCGAACAGGGCCGGTGCGGATGCGGGTTTCACGAACATGTCCTCCTGATTGCGGTGTGACTAATCTGGACCCGCCTCCCTTGATCAGGGAAATCGATTGTGTGGATGCAAGTCATCCATTTCGTTTATGGCGTGTTCGTGAGTCGCACGACCGAAGGAAGCCGCGAATGAACCTGGCCCGCCTCGACCTCAACCTCGTCGTCGCGCTCCGCGCCCTGCTGGAGGAGCGCAACGTCACCCGCGCCGGGCAGCGCCTCGATCTGAGCCAGCCCGCCATGAGCGCGTCCCTCGCGCGGCTGCGCCGCCACTTCGACGACGAGCTGCTCGCCCGGGTCGGCGGCCACTACGAACTCACCGCCCTGGGACAGGTCCTGCTCGACCGCACCTCGAACGCCTGCGACCTGCTGGAGCGCCTGTTCAGCAGCCAGGCCGACTTCGACCCCGCCACCGCGACCCGGGAGTTCAGGCTCCTCGCCTCCGACTACGCGGTCGCCGTCTTCGGGGCGGAACTGGCCCGCATCGTGCACGAGGAGGCGCCCGGCATCCGGCTCCGCTTCACCCACACCCCGAACACCGTCGTCGAGGACACCGCCACGCTGCTCAGCACCACGGACGGACTCCTGATGCCGCACGGGGTGATCAGTGACATGCCCACCGTGGAGCTCTACCAGGACGAGTGGGTCTTCCTGGTGGCCGACGACCACCCCGAGGTCGGCGACCGGCTCACCCGGGAGGACCTGGCCCGGCTGCCGTGGGTGACGTACCAGCGGACCTATGACGCCCCTGCCGTACGCCAGTTGGGCATGCTCGGGATCGAGCCGCGCGTCGAGGTCTCCGTTGACAGCTTCCAGCTGCTCCCGCACCTGGTGGCCGGCACCCGCCGCATCGCCCTCATGCAGCAGCGCCTGGCGGAGATGCTCCTGGGGGTCTTCCCCGTGCGCGCCATGCGCCCGCCGTACGAGGCGGTGCCGCTGCGCCAGGCGCTGTGGTGGCACCCCGTGCACACCTACGACGCCTCACACATCTGGCTGCGGGAGACCGCGGTCCGGGTCGGCGAAGGTCTGGCGGCGGGCACGGGCGGGCAGGGCGCGCAAGGCATGTAACGGTCTACAACCTGCCCGCAGCAGTCTTGTGTGGAGGCGTACTCCTTTCCTGGAAGTTACGTGCTCGTGTCTTGACGACGGCGGGAAGTGCGGGGCAATGTGTGACCCGCTCGGCGTGAAGAACGTTTTACAAACATTCTCGCTGGGCCGCTCGGGACCTTGGGCATCTCATGCCGTCCTCCTCGCTCTCCTCCATCGCTTCAGACGACCGGGAGTCACGTATGTCCACTTCATCGCGCCGTGCCCGCCGCGCCCGGCTGGCCGCACTCGCCGCCTCCACCGCCCTGCTCGCCACGGCCTGCGGAGGATCAGGCTCCGGCTCCGCCGGCGCCCCCGCGAACTTCAGCTACCTGAGCGTCACCGAGAACACCGCGGTAAAGGCCACCCTCGGCACCCTGTCGAAGGGTGCCTGCGCCACGGCACAGAAGGCGCGCCCGCTCAAGGTGGAGACGGTGCCGCAGGCGAGTCTCGACCAGAAGCTCCAGCTGCTGGGCGGCCAGGACGCGCTGCCGGTGCAGTTCGCCGCCGGCAACGCCCCCGCACTCACCGACCAGCTCTACAGCTCCGGCAAGGTGGCCGACCTGGAGAAGAAACTGACCGAGCTGGGGGTCTTCGACCAGCTCGAACCGGCCGCCGTCTCCACGATCAGGGCCCTGTACAACGGGAAGGTCCAGGTCCTGCCGTACGAGTACAACATCGAGGGCATCTTCTACAACAAGAAGCTGTTCGCGGAGCGCGGCATCACCGAGCCCGCCACCTGGGACGAACTGGTGGCGGCGGCAGCTGAGTTGGAGTCCGACGACATCCAGCCCCTGGCCGCCTCGGGGCAGCAGGGCTGGCCCCTGACCCGCCTGCTCAGCGGCTACCTCTACCGCAGCCTGGGCCCCGACGCCCTCAAGGACGTCGCCGACGGCAAGGCCGAGCTCACGGACCCGCAGTACGTCGAAGCGGCCGAGCAGGTGGCCGCGCTCGGCAAGAAGGGGTACTTCGGCAAGGGCGTCGGCTCGATCGACTACGACACGGCGATGAACCAGTTCCTCACCGGCAAGGCCGCCATGTTCTACATGGGCAGCTGGGCCCTCGCCAACATCGCGGACGAGGCGCAGAACAAGGTGGGCGCCGAGAACGTCGGCTTCATGCCCTTCCCCGAGGTCGCCGGAGGCGAGGGCTCGGCCGGCCAGTACCCCTCCAACGTCGGCCTCGGAATCACCCTGAGCGCCAAGTCCTTCGACCAGAAGACCGGCGACTGGGTGTCCTGCATCGCGAGGAACTACGGAAGCACCGCACTCGAGGACCAGGGCGCGATCTCCGGCTTCAAGGTCAACACCATCGTGGACGACAACAACGCGGTCACCACCCAGATCCGCGAGACCATCGCCGGGTCCAAGCAGAACGTCCTCTGGTTCGAGGCCCTGTTCAGCACCAAGGCCACCACGGTCAGCCAGACCAACGCGGCCGGTCTCGTCGCCGGGAGCATCAGCCCGCAGAAGTTCATGGAGACCGTCCAGGCCGCCCTCGACGGCAGCTGATCCGCGCCCTACGACGAAGTGGACACCACCCATGCACCGTGTACTCGGTGACCGCAGGGCCATCGCGATCCTGATCGGTCCCGCCCTGCTCGTCCACACCCTCATCATGCTGGTCCCGATGGTGTGGTCATTGGGGTACGCCTTCACCAGGGGCAACACCATCGACGGCTTCACCGGGAACGGACTGGACAACTTCCAGCACCTGTTCACCGATCCGGCCGTCCGCCAGGCTCTCGGCTTCACCCTCAAGTACGCCGCCGTCGTCACCACGGGCCAGGTCCTGGCCGGCTATCTGCTCGCCCTGCTGTACGTCTTCTTCCTCCAGCGCGCCTCGGCCCTCATCCGCACGCTGGCGTTCTTCCCGGTCGTCCTGCCCACCGTCGCGGTCGGGCTGCTCTTCCAGAAGCTCTTCCAGGTCGCCCCGCAGACGGGACCGGTCAACTCCCTGCTGAACATGGCCGGTCTGGAATCCATCGACTGGTTCGGCAGTGCGGGCCAGTCGTTCTGGGTGCTGGTCCTCATGGACGTATGGCGCTCCATGGGCTTCTACGCCGTCCTGCTCTTCGCCGGGCTCGTCGACATCCCCGAGGAAGTCCTCGAATCGGCGCGCCTGGACGGGGCTTCGGGGCTTCGGCTCGTACGGCACATCGTCCTGCCGCTGTCCCTCCCCGTCCTCATGTCCTCGCTGATCTTCAGCATCAACGGCACGCTGAAGGTCTTCGACTCCATCGTCGCCCTGACCAACGGGGGCCCGGGCAACGGGACGACGCCCCTCACCCTCTACATGTTCCAGACGTCGTTCACGTACAGCGACTACGGCTACGGCTCCACCATCGCGCTGCTGCTCACGGTGGTCTCCCTGCTGGTGACGCTGGTCGTCTTCCGCCTCTCGCGGCGCGATCTCACGAAGGGCTGAAGCCATGGCAGTCGACACCCCGATCACGTCACGGGCCCGGCGCGGCCGCCCACGCCCCGCGTCCGCCGCACCGCGCCGCCGCGGGCCCCTCCGCAGGCCGCGCCGCCTCTGGGTGAAGGCCGTCGTCACCCTGCTGCTCGTCGTCGAGATCTACCCGCTGCTGTGGATGTTCCTCACGTCGCTCAAGAGCAACGACGACTACCTGAACAACTCCACCTGGAGCCTGCCGGCCACCTGGGAGTGGGGCAACTACACCGCGGCCTGGACCACCGGCCACATCGGTCTGTACCTCAAGAACAGCCTCCTGGCGGTCGTACCGTCCCTGGCCCTCATCCTGCTCCTGGGCACGGCCGCCGGATTCGCCCTCCAGATCATGGTGTGGAAGGGGCGCAGCTTCACCCTCCTGCTGTTCCTCACCGGCATGATGGTGCCCTCGCAGATGATCCTGCTGCCGCTGTTCACGGTGTACTTCCAGGCCGGACTCTCCGGCACGCTGTGGCCGTTGATCCTCACGTACACCGGCACTGGTCTGCCGCTGACGGTGTTCATGATGGCCACGTACTACCGGACGGTTCCGCGCGAGCTGTTCGAGGCCGCCACCATCGACGGCGCCGGCATCCTGCGCGCCTTCTGGTCCATCAGCGTGCCGATGGTCCGCAACGCCGTTCTCACGGTCGGCCTGGTGCAGTTCTTCTTCATCTGGAACGACCTGCTCATCGCGCTGACCTTCACCAACAACCAGGACCTGCGCACCATCCAGGTCGGGCTGCTCAACTTCACCGGTGACTTCGGGGCCACGCAGTACGGGCCGCTCTTCGCCGCGATCTGCATCAACGTGTTCGGCACGCTCCTGATCTACCTCTTCCTCAACCAGAAGGTCATGAAGGGCCTCGCCGGAGGCGCCGTCAAGGGCTGAGGACGGCCGCCTCCTCGCCCCCACCGGCCCCGCGTCACCCACTTCACGGAAGGTCTTCCTCCGCATGTCCCTTCAGCCTGCCCCGGTGTCCTTCGAGCACCACCCCGACGGACTCGGTACGGGCGTCGCCGCACCCCGGCTGACCTGGACCCTGCCGGCCGGTACGCGCACCCAGCTCGGGTACGAACTCGAACTGGGCCGCGCCGGCCGCCGCCACCGCACCGGGCGCGTCGACGGACCCGACCAGGTCCTGGTGCCCTGGCCCGGCCCACCCCTCACCTCCCGCGAACGGGTCACGGTCAGGGTCCGCGTCTGGACCGGGCCTGGGGAGCCCTCGCCGTGGAGCGAACCGCGCACGGTCGAGGCGGGCCTGCTCGAACCCTCCGACTGGACCGCCGTCCCGGTGGGCGCCTCCTGGCCCGAGGACCCCGCCACCGACCGCAGACCGGCCCGCGTACGCAGGGACTTCACCCTCGGCCGGCCCATCGCCCACGCCCGCCTCCACGTCACCGCGCACGGACTGTACGAGGCCGAGATCAACGGCACCCGCGTCGGCGACGACGCGCTGTCGCCCGGCTGGACCGTGTACGGGGAGCGGCTGCGTTATGTCACGTACGACGTGACCGGTCACCTCGTACAGGGACCCAACACCGTCGGCGCCTGGCTGGGTGACGGCTGGTACCGGGGACGCATCGGCTTCGACGGCGGCACCCGCAACATCTACGGCACCGACCAGTCCCTCATCGCCCAGCTCGAAGTCACCCACGACGACGGCAGCACCACGGTCGTGGCCACCGACGCCGACTGGCAGGCGGCACCCGGCCCGATCCTCACCAGCGGGCTGTACGAGGGCGAGGTCTTCGACGCCCGTCTCGACGACCCCCGCTGGTCGACGCCCGGCCGGCCGGCGGAGACGGGCTGGTCGCCCGTCACGGTCGGCGTCCGCGACCCCCGTACCCTCGTGGCACCGCACGGGCCACCGGTGCGCTGCACCCAGGGGGCCGGCCCGGTCTCCGTCACCCGGCGCGAGGACGGCCGCTTCCTGCTCGACTTCGGCCAGAACCTCGTCGGCCGGCTGCGGATCACCGTGGACGGCCCCGCCGGGACCGCCGTCACCCTGCGCCACGCCGAGGTCCTCGACCACGGCGAACTGGCCACCCGGCCACTGCGCGAGGCCCACGCCACCGACACCTACATCCTGTCCGGCGACGGACCCCGCACCTGGCAGCCGCGCTTCACACTGCACGGCTTCCGCTACGCCGAGATCACCGGCTGGCCCGGCGACACCCTGCCCGCCGATGCCGTCACCGCCCTGGTCCACCACACCGACATGCGCCGCACCGGCTGGTTCGAGTGCAGCGACCCGCTGATCAACCGGCTCCACGAGAACGTCGTCTGGAGCATGCGCGGCAACTTCGTCGACATCCCCACCGACTGCCCAGCCCGCGACGAACGGCTCGGCTGGACCGGCGACCTCCAGGTCTTCGCCCCCACCGCCGCGTTCCTCTACGACTGCGCGGGCATGCTCGACTCCTGGCTCACCGACGTCGGCATCGAGCAACTGCCCGACGGCACCATCCCCTGGTACGTCCCGGTCATCCCCGGCGGCCCCGTCTGGACACCCGTCCAGCCCGGCGCGGCCTGGGGCGACGTCGCCGCGCTCACCCCGTGGGTGCTCTACCGGCGTACCGGCGACCTGGAACTGCTGCGCCGCCACTTCCGTACCGGGCGGGCCTGGGTCGACCAGGTCGAACGGCTCGCGGGACCGGGCCGGCTGTGGGACACCGGCTTCCAGCTCGGCGACTGGCTCGACCCGGCCGCCCCGCCGGAGGACCCCGGCGACGGCCGCACCGACCGCTACCTCGTCGCCACCGCCTACTTCGCCCACTCCGCACGGCACCTGTCCTGGTCGGCGCGGGAACTCGGCGACACGGCCGCCGCGCACCACTACGGCGCTCTCGCCGAGGAGATCGCCGCAGCCTTCCGGGGCCGTTACGTCCTGGGCGACGGACGGCTGACCAGTGACAGCCCGACCGCCTACTGCCTGGCCATCGCCTTCGGCCTGCTGAACACTCCGGACCTGTGCCGGCTCGCGGGCGACCGGCTGGCCGAGCTCGTCGTCGAGAACGGCGCACGCATCGCCACCGGGTTCGTCGGGACACCACTCATCTGCGACGCCCTGACCGAGACGGGCCACCTCGACGTCGCGTACCGCCTGCTGACACAGACCGAGTGCCCGTCGTGGCTGTACACCGTCACGCAGGGGGCCACCACGATCTGGGAACGCTGGGACAGCCTGCGCCCCGACGGCACGTTGAACCCGGGCGGCATGACCTCGTTCAACCACTACGCGCTCGGCGCCGTCGCCGACTGGCTGCACCGCACGGTCGGCGGCATCACGCCCACCGCACCCGGCTACCGGACCCTCACCTACCGGCCACGCCCCGGTGGCGGCATCACCTGGGCCGACACCCGCCACGAGACGCCGTACGGGACGGCCGCGCTGTCCTGGCGGCTGGAGGGCGACACGATGACGGCGCGGGTGACGGTGCCGAGCGGATGCCACGGCTCCGTCGAACTCCCCGGCCGGGCGCCGCTGTCGGTAGGCCCCGGGGAGCACGCGTTCGCCGCGGGAGCCGACGAGCGGGATGCGGCCTGACGGCCCGCCCCTCCTGATTCTCCCGCGCGGTTCGCCGGAGGGCCGCGCGGGACCCGAGACCGGTGCAGGGCCGTCCTGACGCGGCCCTGCACCCCGCCCCACCTCGATGCCATGCACTGCCCGATTCGAATGGAGCCGCCATGAATCGCCGCACGTTCATATCCGCCGCCGTCCTCACCGCGCTGGCAGCCGGACCGGCGCCGGCCCTCGCCCGAGACCGCAGGGCGCACACCCGAGCCGTCACCGACCGGGTCGGCGACCTGCTCGCCGCCATGACCCCGGCGCAGAAGGAAGCACTCGTCCGCTGCGACTTCGCCTCCCTCGCCTCCCTGGGCATCCCGGCGCTCACCATGGTCGACGCCTCGGCCGGTCTGCGCGGAGAGACGGGGGTCACGGCGTTCCCCGTGCCCGTCGCCCAGGCCGCCACCTTCGACCCCGACCTCGCCGGACGGCTCGGCCAGGCACTGGCAGTCGAAGGGCGGGGCAAGGGTTACAACAACCTGCTCGGGCCGACGGTCGACCTCACCCGGACCTGGCACTTCGGCCGTCAGGCGGAGGCCATGGGCGAGGACCCGCTGCTGGCCGGCGTGCTCGGCGCCCGGATCACCCGGGCCATGCACGAGCGGCACGTCGTCGCCACGGTCAAGCACTTCGCGGCCTACACGCAGGAGGCCGACCGCTTCTTCGCCGATGTCTCGGTGTCCGGCCGGGCCCTGCACGAGATCTACCAGGAGCCCTTCCGCCGGGTGATCGCCGCGGTGCCCGACACCTCGGTCATGATGGCGTACCCCAAGGTCAACGGCACGTACGCCACCCAGAGCCCGGCCCTGTTCAACGACCTGAAGGGCACTCTGGGACTGCGTGGGTACACCGTCCCCGACTTCTGGGCCGGGGACGATCCCCTCGCCGCCGCCCGCGCGGGGATGGACCTCGCCGGTCTCGGACCCGGCGGGGTGAAGATCCCCGTCGGCGGTCTGACCGACGGCAGCGTCCCCGCCGCTCGCCTGGACGACGCCGCCCGGCGCATCCTCACGAGCATGGTCGCGAGCGGACTGCTCGACAACCCGCTCCCCGCCCCTTCGCCGCACGTCAGCACTCCCGCACACCAGCAGCTCGCCCATGAACTCGCCGTCAACTCGACGGTGCTGCTCACCAATCGGAGCGGTGCTCTCCCACTCGGCGGCGCAATCCGGTCACTCGCCGTCATCGGTCCCGCCGGGGCGGACGCCCTGACCGGAGCCTCCGGCTCCACCTACGTCGACCCGGGCGCGTGGACCACCCCCCTCGCCGCCCTGCGGGCACGGGCCGGTTCGTCGGTCACGGTCGGCCATGCCCAGGGAAGCCTGGGTGACGTCCCCCTCGCCCCAATCCCCGGGAGCGTGCTCAGCCACGGAGCGGGAGCCACCGGCCTGGCCGGCACCTACTACGCGGGGCCGACCCCCGGCGGCACACCCGTCGCCACGGGCGTCAGCCGGTCACTCGACTTCACGAGCGCTCCGGTGTCCGGCCTGCCCGCCGTCTGGAACGCGAGGTGGACAGGCACCCTCACGCCCACCGCGACCGGCCTGCACCGCTTCTCGCTCCTGATCTCGGGCAGGGCGAAGCTCGTCGTCAACGGCACCACGGTCGTCTCCGGTACCCGGCGCATGCGCCGGTTCTTCCTCGGCCCGTACGACTATCCGCTCCAGGGGACCATCGAGCTCATCGCCGGACGGCCGGTCGACATCAGCGTCGAGTACACCAACAGCGCTGCGGACAGCGGTACATGCGGCCTCACGCTGGGCTGGCAGCCGGAGTCGCTCGTGCCCGCGGCCGTCGAAGCGGCCCGTAACAGCGATGCCGCGGTGATCTTCGTCAACCGTATGGCGGGCGAAGAGATGGACCACGCGGGGCTCGCCCTGCCCGGGGACCAGGATCAGCTGATCAAGGCCGTGGCCGCCGTCAGTCCCCGGACCGTCGTCGTCCTCAACACCGACGGGCCGGTGGCCATGCCGTGGCTGGACGACGTCGAAGCCGTCGTCCAGGCGTGGTACGGGGGAGCGGGCATGGGCACCGCGCTGGCCGAGGTCCTGTACGGCGACGCGGACCCGGCGGGCCGGCTGCCCGTCACCTTCCCCGCGGACCCCGCGCAGGGGCCGGGTGCCACGCCGGCGACGTACCCCGGTGTGGGCGGTGAGGTGAGTTTCGCCGAGGGCACCGCCATCGGCTACCGCTTCTACGACGCCAGGGGGCAGACGCCTCTCCACCCCTTCGGGCACGGGCTCTCCTACACGTCCTTCGCCCTTGGGTCGCTGGAGGCCGCGTACGACGCGGCGGCGAAGGAGCTGACCGTCTCGGTGGGCGTCACCAACACCGGGAGCCGTCGTGGAGTGGAGGTCGTCCAGCTGTACGCCGGTCTGCCCGCAGCGGCCGCGGCGGACCCCCGCCGGCTGATCGGCTTCCGCAAGGTGCGGCTGGAGGCCCGGGGGGCGACGCGGCTGACCTTCGTCGTGCCCGCCCGGGATCTGTCGGTCTGGAGCGGTGGCGGGTGGAGCCTGGTACCCGGCCGGTACACCGTCCACGCGGGACGGTCTTCGCGGGATCTGTCGCTCCGGCGGGTGGTCACCGTCTGACGGGCCGCCGGGCCGGTTCGCGCGGACACACGGCGCGAACCGGCCCTCATGTCAGCTGTGGAAGGAGATGTACCCGTTGCCGTCGCGGTCGTTCGCCGACTTGGAGTACGCGTGTACGTCCGAGCGGCTGCCGGAGGGCTTGTAGAGGTAGATCGTGTCCTTGTCGTTGTTCCACATGAAGTTGCAGTTGTCGCGGTAGACGACGTTGCTGGCGTCGGAGTCGGTGCCGTTGCCGCCGCGCAGCTTGATGGAGTCACCGGGCTGGAGGTAGTGGTTGGCGGTGAACACGAACTTGTTGCCGGCCGTGTCCTTGACGGCGTAACCCTTGAGGTTGACGGTCGTCCGGGACGAGTAGTTCTTGAGCGTCAGGTATTCCGCGCGGGTGTTGCCCGAGGAACAGCTGTTGGAGTCGCGCCCGGGCGCGTCGTACTGGGCCGCCCGGATCTTCAGGGCCGAGTTGTACTCGGTCGCCTGCGCCGGGGCGACGGCGAGCGTGGCCAGAATGCCGGTGGATATCGCAGTGGCGACGACGAGGTGCTTACGCACGTGAGGTTCCCCCCTCATTGGTGCTGATGAGGGCCGAAGCGTATCGAGTTACTCGACTCCGCATATGCGAAAGGGCTGTGCCGAAGGCATTCGGAAGAGCGTTCGGCCCCGGGTTCGGGCGGAAGGGGGTCAGTCCGCTTCCACTGCCACGGGCGCGTCCTGCAGGCCGAGGCGGAGATGCTCGACGTGGAAGAGGGCCTGGTCGAGGAGCTCGGCGACATGGTGGTCGTACAGGGCGTAGACGATCGAACGGCCCCGGCGTTCGCCCGTCACCAGGCCGAGGTTGCGCAGCAGTCGCAGCTGATGGGAGCAGGCGGAGGGCTCCATGCCGACCGCCTGTGCCAGATCGCCGACCGCGCAGGGGCCTTCCTGGAGACGGGCGAGGATGCGCAGCCGGGACGGGGTGGCCAGCGCCTGGAGGGTCGCGGCGACATCGGCGGTCCCCACGGCGTCCAGGCGTTCGCGTGTGGTGGCGGTGTTCGTGCCGTCGGCTCCGTGACCCATGGAGCCCATCCTACTGATAACACATGAAGACCTGTTCAGGTGTTCCTGTATGGTGGGCTCGTCGCCAGTCGCCTGCCCGTGAAGGGTTGATTTGTCATGCCTTCTGTCCTGCTTCAGCGTCCGGAACGGGCGGCGCCGGCCGGGTCCGCGACACCGCCGCGCCGCCGCACACGGGTCCTCGCGCTGACGGAGGCACGCTGGGCCGGTGCCGCCCTGGTCCTGTTCCTGGCCGCGCTTCCCCTGCAGCTGACCGGTGCCCCCGCCTGGGCGTGGGGACCGCTGTACGCACTCGCCTACGTCACCGGCGGCTGGGAGCCGGCCTGGGAGGGGCTGCGCGCCCTGCGGGACAAGACCCTCGACGTCGACCTGCTGATGATCGTCGCCGCGATCGGGGCCGCGTCGATCGGCCAGGTGATGGACGGTGCCCTCCTGATCGTCATCTTCGCGACGTCCGGCGCCCTGGAGGCGCTGGCCACCGCCCGTACGCAGGACGCGGTGCGCGGTCTGCTCGACCTCGCCCCGGCCACCGCCACCCGGCTGACCCAGGGGGGCGGTGAGGAGACGGTCGCCACCGAGGACCTCCGGGTCGGCGACACGATCCTGATCCGCCCCGGCGAGCGCGTCGGCGCCGACGGCCGGGTGGTGGAGGGTGCCGGCGAGGTCGACCAGGCAACCATCACCGGCGAGCCCCTGCCGGTCGCGAAGGAGGCCGGGGACGAGGTATTCGCCGGCACCCTCAACGACACCGGCGCCCTGCGCGTCACCGTCGGACGGGACGCCTCCGACTCCGTGATCGCCCGGATCGTGGCCATGGTGGCCGAAGCGTCCGAGACGAAGGCGCCCACCCAGCTGTTCATCGAGAAGGTCGAACAGCGTTACTCGCTCGGCATGGTGGCCGCCACCCTCGCTGTCTTCCTCGTTCCGATGGCCTTCGGCGCCGACCTGACGAGCTCTCTGCTGCGGGCAATGACCTTCATGATCGTCGCCTCGCCGTGTGCGGTGGTGCTGGCCACGATGCCGCCCTTGCTGTCCGCGATCGCCACCGCGGGACGCCACGGTGTGCTCGTGAAATCCGCCGTCGTCATGGAGCGCCTGGGGCAGGTCGACGCGGTCGCCCTCGACAAGACCGGCACCCTGACCGAAGGCACCCCGCGCGTCACCGCGATCCGCCCGCTGGACGGCAGCGGCCTGGACGAGGACGGCCTGCTCGCCCTCGCCGCCGCCGCCGAGCACCCCAGCGAACACCCCCTGGCGCGTGCCGTCGTCGACGCCGCCCGTGAGCGCCGCCTGCGCGTGCCCGCCGTCGAGGACTTCACCTCGGCCCCCGGAACGGGGGTGACGGGCACCGTCCAGGGCCGCACCGTCGCGGTCGGCTCACCGGCCCGCCTCCTGCGTACCGCCCCGGACACCGCCCCGGCCCACGCCGCCGCCGCGCTGACGGCCGAGCTGGAGAACGGCGGGCGCACCGCCGTCCTCGTCCAGCGCGACGGAATCCCGGTCGGCCTCCTGGCCGTCGCCGACCGGCTCCGCCCGGACGCGGCGGCGACCGTCACGGCCCTGGCCGCCCTGACCGGTCGTACACCGATGCTGCTGACCGGAGACAACCCGCGCGCCGCGGCCCGGCTCGGCGCCGACGTCGGCATCACCGACATCCGCGCGGGTCTGCTGCCGCAGGACAAGGTCGCCGCCGTACGGGAACAGGAGGCGGCCGGACGCAAGGTGCTCGTCATCGGCGACGGCGTCAACGACGCCCCGGCCCTGGCCGCCGCGCACACCGGCATCGCCATGGGGCGCGCCGGCTCCGACCTGGCCCTGGAGACGGCCGACGCCGTCATCGTCCGCGACGAACTGACCACCGTCCCGGCGGTCATGGCCCTGTCCCGCGCCGCACGCCGCCTGGTGGTCCAGAACCTGGTGATCGCCGGAGTGTTCATCTCCGGCCTGGTCACTTGGGACCTGGCCGGCCACCTGCCCCTGCCCCTCGGCGTACTCGGCCACGAGGGCTCAACGGTCGTCGTCGGCCTCAACGGCCTGCGCCTGCTCCGCGACGCGGCCTGGGACCGGGCCGCTGCGCCCACCGGCGACGGCCGGTGACGAGGCTTACGAGGCCGGGAGGTCCGGCTTGAACACGAGGGTGCGGGCGGGGTGTCACACTGACGCTCCGTGGCAGGCTGGGGCTCGGGAAGGGGGACCGCGTTGGGTCTGGTGATGGAGAGCCGGCCGTCGGAGCTGCCGTACATCGAACGGGTGTGGCGCAGTCGCAGCGATGACGTCGGACAGATGATGTCGGTCGCCACGTCGCACTGGGAGCTGGTGGTCTGGGAGCACAACGGGCAGGTGCGGGCGGCTGTGCTGGGCCCGGAGCCGATGGCATCCCGGGCCCCGGTCCCCGAGGACGCCGAGTTCTTCGGCATCAGTTTCGCGCTGGGTACGTCGATGCCGCACATCCCGGTCAGCCTGCTGGTGGGCGGTGGCGCGGCGATTCCCGATGTGACGCGTCGTTCGCTGTGGCTGAAGGGGTCCTCCTGGCACGTTCCCGGCTACGACAACGCCGAGGCATTCGTCCTGCGGATGGTGCGCGAGGGCATCGTGGACCTGGACCCGGTCGTGCCCGCTGTGCTCGACGGCGCCTGCCCGGATGTTTCCGCACGCACCCTGCAGCGGCGTTTCGTCGCGGCGACCGGCTTGACCCAGGGCGCCATCCGGCAGATTCACCGGGCCCGCCAGGCCGCGGTGCTGATCCAGGAAGGGGTGCCGGCGCAGGAGATCGTGCACCGCTCGGGGTACTTCGACCAGCCGCACCTGGCCCGGGCTCTGAGGCGGTACATCGGGCGGACCGCCACTCAGCTGAGCGACGCGGACACGGCGGGGCAGCTGTCGCTTCTGTACAAGACCTGACCCTTGCACCGGCCTAGTGTTCACGACGTAGCCGACCGGGGTCGGCCCGCCCCGGCCGGAGCGCGTTCGGGGCCCGGCGCAGGACTCCGGACTCATCATGGAGGAATCATGCGCAAGGTTGTCTCGGGTCTGTTCGTCTCACTCGACGGTGTCGTGCAGTCGCCGGACCAGTGGCAGTTCGCGTTCGACGAGGAGATGGGTGCGGCGCTGTCCGACACCCTGGAGACGGCCGACACGATCCTGCTGGGCCGGGTGACGTTCACCGAGTGGGCCGGATACTGGCCGACGGTGACCAGCGGTGAGGACGCCGGATTCGCGAAGTGGATCAACGAATCGCCCAAGTACGTCGTCTCCTCGACGCTGGACAGCGTCGAGACCTGGGCGAACAGCACGCTGATCAAGGGCGATCCGGTCGCCGCGATCACCGAGCTCAAGGCTGGCGAGGGAAAGGACATCACCGTCGCGGGCAGTCCGACGCTGGTCCGCTCGCTGCTGGACCAGGATCTGCTGGACGAGCTGGTGCTGCTGATCCACCCGGTGGTGGCGGGCGAGGGCCGCAGGAAGCTGTTCGCCGACGATGCCGCGCTGAAGAAGCTGGAGCTGGTGAGCGCCCGGCCGACCAGCAGCGGGGTGATCATCGCGACCTACCGCCCGGCGCGCTGAGCCGGGCGGGGGCGCCGGCCTCGGGCCAGGCGGCCGGGCGGTGCGGCAGGCCGATGTGTCGCGGCGACGGACGCCGTGTTCACCTCGGAGCAGGGGCGACCGGGGCGCCGGCAGCGCTGCCGCGGCGGAGCCCGGTCGCCCCCGCTCCGGGTCGCTCGGCGTGCGGAACTCCGTTGTCGCCCTTCCGGCGTCCCGGGCGACAACGGCCGTACGAGACCCCCTCGGCAGCGGACCGTTCATGGCGACGATGTCACCCCGGCCACCACCCACCGGCCGCGATCACACCGACGAGGACTCCAGACGGAGCTCGCCCTCCAGCATCGCCATCGTGAACTCGTCGTACCAGCGGCCGTCGCGCCGGAAGCTCTGGCGCAGCCTGCCCTCCTCGACGAAACCGACCTTGCGGTAGGCGTGGTGGGCCGCGTGGTTCTCGGTGACCACGGTCAGGGCGATCCTGTGCAGCCGCATCTTGTCGAAGCCGTACCGGCAGACCGTCCGCAGCGCGTCGGTGGCGTATCCCTGACCCCAGGACTCCTTCTCGCCGAGGTAGATGTCGAGCTCGGCGCTGCCGGTCTCCGGCTCGGTGTCGCGCAGCCGGACCAGACCGATGAGCTGCCCGCTCTCCAGCACCTCGATACCGAGGATCAGGTCGCCGTACGCGTTACGGGGCCGCTCCTCCAGCCACTTCCGCGTCAGTTCGGGCTGCTGGGGGTAGCCGTCGCTCATCCAGCGCATGACCTCCGGGTCGTGGTTCCACCGCCACAGGGCCTCGGCGTCCGGCGGTCCCATGGCCCGCAGTTTCACCAGTTTTCCGAGCACCATCTTTGGCAGCCTCCCCGTACGTCGTGATCGCCGTACGCGACCCCGGCAGTGGTAACACGCCCCTCTCGGCGCGTTCAACCCGTTTCCCGGGCTGCCGGTGGTGCGGTCGCCTCGCCCCGCGTTTTCCTGAGGGAGCACTCAATCCGCCCGTTATCCGGGTGCCCGCGAAATTCCTGTCCGGTATGGGAGCAACCCTCTTGGACTGCGGACTGCGGACTGTATGTAATCGCGGTTTGCGATATTCCTTGATCACTCCCTGACGGGAGGCAGGCCCTCGTGGGCCGAAAAGCGGTTGCCCTGGTGGCAGTTGCACTGGCGCCCCTCACCTCGGGCTGCGGGTCGTATCCGACGCCTCGGCTCGACCCGGGCGAACCGCTCGCCCACCCGCTGCAGCAACGACTGCAACTCGGCTTCCCACAGCCCTACTTCGATATAACTGGATCAACGCGCCCCGATCGGGTGAGTCACTAACCTCCGCCCACCTGATGGAGCGCCAGCCCACTGGACTCCAAGAAGACCCTGTGACCAGGACAAATGAAGAAGCACGACTGGAGTACTAGCCGCCATCATGGGGCGGGGCACGGCGGGACGGGGCCCAGATTCTTGATGTAGCGCGCGGTGGCCCAGCCCTGCGGGTCCTGGCCCAGCCGGTACCAGACGGTGTTGCCGCCGACGGCATCGCCCTGCGCCTTGCACACAAGGGCCACTGTCTGGCCCGCGTTGAGACTGCCGACCGTGGCGGCCTTGATGGTGTGGTCGCTACGGACGGTCAGCGGCCCGCGCGATACCACCCTGCCCAGGCTCGCAGGCGCGTCCGCGTCTTTCACCTCGCCCGGCGGCGGGCAGACGGGCAGCACTGCCGCAAGCCATGCCACAATCTGCGGTGCCGGGCGCGTCAGCTCGGAGCCGTCGCCGTTGGCTGCGCCGGCGAGCGTGAACGGGCCGAGCGCGATGGTCTCGGCGCTCGCGGCGCGGGCGCGGTCAGCGTCGTTCCAGTGCGCCTTCACCACCAGGTTGCGCACGACAAGCATGCGCGTGGTGAGCACCGGCAGGATCCCCGGATTGCCCTCCGACATTCCGTTGGACAGCCCGCCGGCCGGCAGACCGGGAATCGCCCAGCCTCCAAGCCGGCACAGGTGCGCGCGCAGCCACGGGCGCTGCAGCCCGATGACGCGGTACTGGAACGACAGCTCGACGCCTGATGGCGTATCGGTCGCCGCCGGGGCCACTTTCGCCGTGACGTCCACGACGCGGTCCGGGCTGTCGAACGCCTCCATCTGGATCCGGTCGGCCGCTGCCAGCTCCGGCTCCTGCCAGAGCCGCTGCGGCTGTACGTCCTCGCGGGCGGCTATCAGCCGCCATTCCAGACCCGGAAACTCATGGGGGACCTGGACGCCGGGGGCCGGAGCAGGCGTCGGGTCGGGGTCGTCGCCGCCAACCCGGAACGACGCGCTGGTCCAGCCGTCCTCGCTGAGCCAGTCGGCGGGTTCGGCGAGCACAGGGTGGTAGAGATCGCCGGCGGAGCCCAGCCGGGCGCGGGCCATCAGCTCGAAGTCGGCCCTGTTGTCGTTGACCAGGTGCGCCAGCGTGACCCGCGCCGCATCACCGCCCGGGCCGGTCGGCCTGGCGCTGCGCAGGACGAAGTCCCACAGGTCGTCGTACGTTCCGCCGGTGTCGAAGAAGGTCGCGGCTGCTGCGGGAACGGTGTTGGCGAGGTCCGCCAGCGCCTCGGCGGCGGCCGGGGTCCCCGCGCCGCCATCCGCCACGTCCTTGCCCGACGGTTCGAGGATCACCAGCGCCGAGGCATCGCCGACGCCCTGCGGCGCGAGCAGATCCGCCAGTTGCGCGAAGAGCTGACCTCCGGCCGCCGTCCGTGCTGTCGTCCCTGTCACCGCATTCACCCCTTACCGACTCCCCGATCCGGGCCGCGTCGTCACATTGGTGGGCACGGCGGGACGCGCAGGCACACGAATCCCAGCACCTGGATGTCGGGCACCTTGAACCCCTTGTCTGACGCCTTCGCCGAGAACTTGTCGCTTGTCGAGCTGTGGCTGTAGTTGCCCGACACCGCGAACGGACCCCAGCCGACACTGGCCGAGCCGCTGGTCGCCTCAGCGATCTTCTCGGAGTCCTGATGGCTCCAGGCTGCGGTGATCTCCACGTCACGGACGATCACCAGCGCGATAGGGATCAGCGGCATCAGACCGCCGGAGATGATGCCGGGTCCGCCGAGCGAGCCCAGGCTCCACCTGGGCAGCCGGAAGAGGGAGGCGTCCATCCACTTGCGCTGGACGGGGCAGACCCGCCACTTGAAGCTGACGCCGATGTTCGTGGTGTCCTGCGACATCGCCTGGCGGCTGTCGGAGTGCTGCACACCACCGCCGAAGCTCCACAGGCCTACCTGCACATTGGCCCCGCCGCCCCACGATGTCGCCTCAGTGGTGAACTCGCTGGCGAACGTCGACTCGTTGAAGTGGTAGCTCGGCCAGCTCGACGCGTCGGCGCTGGCCCAGTCCGAGGGCGTGATGCTAGTCCGGAGGAACGTCTCGGCTGAGGCCTCATTGACGAGCTCGAACGCGTTCAGCCGGAACTGCGCGTCGGCGAAGGCGCGCGCCACCTGGCCCTCGTTGAGAGTCGCCAGCTGGGCCTTGGCGGACTCGACCTGGTCCCGGCCCGCGGCGCCCCAGTCGGCGAACGCCCGCTTCGGCTTTTGCAGGGCCTGCGCGCCCACGATCGGCCACATCGACTTGAGCGCCGGGTCCTTCTGGGCCGCGGCCCACGCGCCCACGTAGGCGGTGTAGGTGTCCTGGTAGTTGTTGAACGCCTTTTGCTCGGCGTCGGCGAGCGCCGTGGGCTTCTCGGTCGGACGGCCCTCGTCGTCCTTGCCGTCCTCCAGAAGCATCTTCTTCAGTGCCTGGCGTTTGGTTTCCAGCTCTGGAGATGGGGGCGGCTCGTGGGCCTGTACGCCCTTGATGATCTTGCGGTAGACGTCCGAGACCGTGCCGCCGATGGGCGCGTAGACCGGCCCGGGGCCCGGGATATCGTCCACTACCGACGCGGTGTTGGCAGCTGCGGGCTTACTGCCCTCGGTGTTGCCCGGGGTCCAGGGGTTACGGTAGTCGGCGGCGTTGAGCACCATGCCGCGCTGTGCCATTACGAAGGCGGTGGTGGCGCTGTCGAAGGCCGACGGCAATCCCACTTCCGGGTCCGAGCCGCTGATCACCTGGAAGATGCTGTCGTAGAGGGTCAGTGCGATGCGTTCGTCCAGTGCCATGGCGGATCCTCCGTCTGCTGTTCGAGCCTGCGCGTCGGATGGTGAGTGACGCTCGGGTGGCAAATCCGGCCGACGCGGTTCCTGTGCAGTGAGAGCCTGCTTCTGATCTCTTCCGGCAGCTTTGCCGAGCCCGCCGTGAGGACGTAGCCGGGGACGCGCCCTCCACCTCAGCGATCTTGCCCCGCATCAGGCGCATCCGGCCCTCGTTGAGATCGCCGACCAGGGTGCTCATCGGCACCCCCGAGGTGTCCGACATGACCTGCGCGTACGAAGCCGCCCGTACGGGAGGCGGTTTGGGCAGCTCGCCGTCTGCCGAAGCTCGGCGAGGGGGTCGTAGCCAGCGCCCTGGGTCGGGGAGATCAGGAGGTTGTGTCAGTTGAGCTTCCCTGGCACTAGCCGAAATCCGATCCGCCGGGGCAGCCAGTGACGTTGCCGGGGCGGGAGTGCCCAGGCGTTGTGCGTGGCTGCCCGGGCATCGCTCTCTTCAAAGATACGACGATCCCTATCGGAACGCCCCTTCAGCAGAGCCCTTGCCGCGGGCTGACGAACTCCCCTTCGAAGCAGCAAGACCTGTCCCGTAACTGCTGGTCAGGGGTGAGACGATTCTGGTGTGATCACGGCGTCGCAGCCCTCTTGGACAGTCCCGTTCAGCGGGTTGAGCCCGCGCCGGTTCGGCAGGCTGGTCACCGCGCTCCGGCGCGAGGGTGCAGATCCGGTGCGCAAAGGCCGGCCGTGGAGTCTGCCGCCGGAGGACCGCGTGCTGCTGGTCGCCGCGTACTGGCGGACCAACCCGACCCTGCGCCAACTGGCGCCGCTGTTCGGGGTGTCGAAGTCCGCGGCCGACCGCATCATCGACCACCTCGGGCCATCGCTCGCCCTCCAGCAACGCAAGCGGTTCCACAAGGACACCGTGCTGATCGTGGACGGCCCCCTGGTCCCGACCCGCGACCACAGTGTCGCCGAGCAGTCGAAGAACTACCGGTACTCCACCAACCACCAGGTCGTCATCGACGCGGACACCCGGCTGGTCGTCGCAGTCGGCCATCCTTTGCCCGGCAACCGAAACGACTGCAGGGCATGGGAGCTGTCCGGTGCGAAGGCCGCCGTCGGCAGGACCACGGTCATCGCGGACGGCGGCTACCGGGGTACTGGTCTGGTCATCCCGCACCGTCGCGAACCCGGCCAAGCTGAACTCCCCGCCTGGAAAGAGGAACACAACACCTCGCACCGCAAGGTCCGTGCCCGCGTTGAGCACGCCTTCGCCCGGATGAAGACCTGGAAGATCCTCCGCGACTGCCGCCTCAAAGGCGACGGCGTTCACCACGCCATGCTCGGCATCGCCCGCCTGCACAACCTCGCCCTCGCCGGGTGACGAAGGAACGAGCAGGTCAGCGAACACGTCGTAGATCATTTACGGGACAACGCGTAGCTACTGAGGTTTAACTCGTGGTGTCGTTACGCAGATCTGATGGTCAGGCCGGTCTCGGCTAGGCAGCCGTCGATTAGGTTGCTGCGGTACTGGATG
>NZ_JBHXQO010000004.1:206737-279578 GCF_042717135.1 Streptomyces sp. NPDC058620 | reverse complement strand
CATCCAGTACCGCAGCAACCTAATCGACGGCTGCCTAGCCGAGACCGGCCTGACCATCAGATCTGCGTAACGACACCACGAGTTAAACCTCAGTAACCAGTGATGGGAGTACGTACTGCTACTTCCAGGATCTGAGGACCAACGCGAACGGTGGTGCACTGGCAGGTGTAAACGTCCGCCCTTCCTGCACGATCGGCGAGACCCTGTAGGCGGCATTGCCTACCCACCATGTTTCACGGGCATTCGGTCCACCGCACATGCCCCGTCGGCGCTAGTGTTGCGTGAGATTGTCGGCTGAGTCCAAGGGCAGGGTACGTGGAGCCGAGTTCTGACGTAGTAGTTCTCACCGCACTACCAGTTGAGTTCCGGGCCGTGTTGCACTTGTTGCGCGACCAGTCGACGCTGGTTCATCCGCAAGGCACGAGCCTCGTGAAGGGGACGCTTCCCGGACTTGGGGGGACCGTTGCCGTCGCACGAATCGGAGCCGGCAATCTGACGTCGGCCGCCATTGCTGAACGTGTCCGCCAGTGGCTGCGCCCACAGGCGTTGCTGTTCGTCGGCGTTGCGGGTGGACTGAAGCCAGAGGCTCGACTCGGTGACGTCGTGGTGTCGACGAAGGTTTACCACCTGCATCCGGGCAAGGAGACACCCGAAGGCTTCCACGCCCGACCGGTGCCAGGCGCTGTGTCGCACAGGTTGGAGCAGGCGGCAGGAATCGCCTTGTGCTCGGAAAGCTGGCGCAAGTGGGTTCCTGATGAGGTGCGAGCGACTTGGCAGGAAGACGGTCCGCGCGTTCACTTCCAGCCCATCACCGCTGGTGAGGTCGTCCTGAATTCCCCGGTCGCTCCTCTGCGTGACCAGATCAGGTTCCACTGCGGTGACGCCCTGGCCATCGAGATGGAGTCCGCGGGCGTTGCCCGTGTCGCTGACCTGTCGGAGAACCTTCGGATCCTCACCCTTCGAGGCATCAGCGACCACGCCGATGCCAACAAAGGCGAAGCCGATGCGTCGGGTTCGCAGCATCGGGCGTCCGCACACGCCGCCGCCGCGTCGGCTGCCCTCGCGTGTGAGCTGCTGCCGGAGACGGCTGGATCTGGCGGATTGAGCCTCGCCGTAGGCTCCGCGGGAGCCATTGGCGAGGCATCAGCACCGGAGGCCGAGTGGGTGAGTGCCCTGATGGCCTTTGACGACATGGGCAGAGGGGATTTCCGGCATAGCCTTCTCACCGACATGGGGCGCATACTCGGCCTGCCTCGTGCCTTCATGGCGACGGAATCATCGATGGCGCGTGATCATGTGCGGGAGATCGTCCGCCGGGTTAACGCCTACCGGGATCCTCCTGCCGCACGCAGGGCCCTCTACTCCGCTCTTAAGTGCGCTCGTCCTGACGACGGGGCCCTCGAAGGGCTGAGCCGGTTGTTGTCATGACGAATGAGGTCTTCACCGTGCAGGCCCCGCGTTGGTGCCGAGTACGGCCCGACAGCTCTCCTGACGGGGACTTCTTCCCGCTGGACGACGACGGATTTCTGGGCAGCGAGCACATTGTGGCGCCGCTCGGGTCCGAGGCGACTGCGGGTCTGCTCGTTGCCCCGGGCGATGTCGCCTGCGAGGGGGTAACCGTGTTGCTGGGTGAGCCAGGTGCCGGTAAGACCTCGGTGTTCAGGCTGCTGGTGCAGGGGCTACCGATGTGGGACGACACCTTCGTCCCAGACGGGGCGGACCGGTGCGTGTGGGTCGATGGACCCGACCTGACAGCCGCTACCTGGGACGAGGTCTTGGGGAGCCACCTCAGGGGGCTACCGAGCGTGGCAGTGGGCCAGGGGCTGCCGCCGAGCGGGAACCTGACGGTGGTGATCGACCAGGCCGACGAGAGCGAGCTCTGTCGCCATCTTCCCTCCTACCTGAAGCGTTGCTTGAAGAACAGAGACGTGCGAGGGCTCAGGCTGCTGCTCGCCTGCCGGACGGGCGACTATCCGTCCGGTCTGACATCCGTTTTCCGTGAGGCCTTCGGTGGTTGCTCCTTGGTGGACCTCGCCCCGCTGTCGCGGTCCGATGCCGTGGCGCTCGTGGAAAGCGCTGGTGTAGGTGGGGAGCAGCTGATCTCCGAGGTGGTCGCCCTCCGTGCGGGAGCTCTTGCCAGTGTGCCTCTCACCCTCGAACTCATCGTGCGTGAGTACCGGGCACACGGCTGCCTGAGGGGCGGTGCCAAGGAGCTGTTCGAGGACAGCGTTCGACTGCTGTCGCAGGAGTACGACCCCGACCGTCTCACCGTGGCCGCACCGGCGACGACATGGCCGCAGCGGCTGGAGGTCGCGGGCCGTATCGCCGCACGACTGGTGCTTTCAGGTCGGCGCACCCTGTGGCGGGGGAGTCCACGCGAGGATCGGCCACGGACCACCGACCTGGATGTGTCCACCCTCTCCGGAGGCAGCGAACAGACGTCAGGCTGTCAGACCTTCGAGGTGACCCCGACCGTCGTCGACGAAGTGCTGTCTTCAGGCCTGTTCACCGCGAGCGGCAATCACAGGTTCGCATTTCGTCATTCGTCGCTTGCGGCCTTCCTCACCGCCCAGCATCTCATCTCCCGATCCGTCCCGGACACAGCACTCCGCCGCCTGTTCCTGGTCGAAGCGCCGGACCAGGAAGCGGCCGGCATCCCTGTGTCTCTACGGGAATCCGCCGCCTGGCTGGTGGCTTTGGACCCCGACCGCACATCATGGCTCGCCTCGGCTGACCCGGAGAGCCTGACCATGCACAGCGGACTAGTCCGCTCCGACGACGTCAGGGAATTGATCGTCAGGCGCCTGCTGGAGCGCGCCGCTGATGTGGAACTCGGTGAAGCCAGATGGCATCAGACCCGCTGGGCGCTCGGTCATCCCGGTCTGGCCGGCCAACTTGCCCCCGCTCTCGCCCTCGACCCCGCGGACTTCGGTGACTGGGAGACTCGGGCTCAGGCCCAAGTGGCCATTCACTTGGCGAAGCAGTGCCCGTCGCCAGGCCTCGCACCGCTGCTTCTGAAGGTGGCGGCAGATCCTCGGTGGCCGGCCGACAACCGTGCGAACGCCGCCAGAGCCGCCTTCGCCTGCGACGGGGCCGTGGCCGCACCTGTCCTCAAGGAAGTGTTGGCCACACTCGGGCCGGGAAAGGAGACAGATCCGGGCCTGAGACTCCGGGGTGCTCTGCTCACCCTGCTGTGGCCCCGCTTCCTCGACACGAAGATGGTGCTCGACGCGCTGAGCGAGGCACCGAGCGATGACCGCTACGGGGCGTATGAGCACTTTCTCGCAGAGATGCCCGCCAAGTGCCCCGCGGAAGATGTGCACCGCATCGTGGCATGGCTGGCGCAGGACGTGGAGGCCTGGACATCGATACCCGACGGTCGCAGGAAGCCGTTCGCGGAAGACAGGCTTGTCTCCGGCACGGTCGACAGGGCGTTGAGTGTTCCGGGTGCGGAGTTACTGTTGCCCGATATCGCCCGGATCCTGACGGTACGCATATTGGGTCATGAGAAGGCGGAGTTCCCCCACGTACTGAACCCGTTCACGCCCGATGGGCTCGAGCCGGTCCCAGTACGCGATCTGCGGCGCAAGCTCGCCGCCGCCCTGCTCTCCCGGGGAATCGCGGCGGGACAGACCATGAGGTATTTCGGGTGGCTCGTCGTGCGCGAGTGGCAGTCCCCCCGCCCGTGGTTCGGCGAGCCCGAAGGATCGCACGGCGACCGGCACAAGCTGCTCGACTCAGGTGACTTCGCCTGGGCGTTGCAAACGGCCGCCGACTGCGCCGAGCAGGCAGACGCGTATGCGCAGCTCGCGAAGATACTTTTCGATCAGGGGAGCCAAGAACACTTCGAACTGGCCTACGAGAGCCAGGACAATCCTGCCTGGCCGTATCTGCGATGGTTCTACGAACCGATCGAGATCCGTGGTGACTTCGCTGACAACTGGCGCAGGATCCACCGTGCCTCATCCCCGCCGACCTGGCCCGAGAGCGCGAAGTTCATCGCACGACAGCGAGAGCGCCTCCAGCGGGCACGTCAGCATGACACGGACAGCTTCTGGGCTCTGCTCTGGGACCTGCAGATCGATCCGAATACCGGAAAGGGACAGCACCGCTTCGACGACAAGATCAATGATTGGCCGGGACGCTCAGTGTTCACCGCCGAGGAACTCGCCGATCTGCCCTGCTGCGCCCTGCGATTCCTGCGGCTCGAGAACGACCACGCCGATGAATGGCTCGGACTGGATAAACGGGACAAGCGCGCCTGGGCCGGCGTCCTGTCGCTGTCGCTGCTCGACGACGCAGGTCGGCTGGACGACCTCGAACCAGACCGGTGGAGTGCCTGGGTGGGCGCAATCGCTGACCCGTGGTACGTCCTCTCGTCCACGACGTGGGCGCTGCTGCTCCAGAGGGCGGCCGTCAATGACCCCCAGGGTCTTGCTCGTGCAGTCGGGACAGCTGCCAGGGTGCAACTGGCCCACGGTGTACAACCGTTGGTTCTGGAACGCATCGAGGCGACCTGGTCCTCGGTCGTCACCGAGATATGGGAAGAGTTCCTGGCGACGCTGTCCGCTGCCCTCCTGCCCGACTTCCGCTCGGCGCGCCCGGCGGGTGCGTGGTCGGTGGCGGCGGAGGCATTCGAGAAGGGGGAGGAGGGTCGGGCAGCGCTGGTTCGTACGTGGTCCGGACTCCTTGCCGGCCTTCTTGCCGTGGAGAACACCCTCGCACGGTCTGTCGCCGAGTTCGCGCTCATGGTAGTGGAGCGGGACGGCGAAGCAGGGGATCACGAGCTCCCGGTGCTCGCCGCCTGCGTTCTGGTGGAGGTCGACGGCTTCGAGGCGTGGACCGGTCTCAGAGAACTCATTGACGCATCGGCCCGCTTCAGCCGGGATCTCGCTCTGAAGTGCGCAGGGCGCTCCGAGCGTGGGCATGTCGAAGTACACGCCGATGAAGAAGGGCTGAGTGCGCTCTATCGGTGGCTGAACACGGTCTTCCCTCAGGACCGGAACAGCCGACCCCTCGGGGTACATACCGTGACTCCCGAAATGGAGGCGCTGGACTGGCGTGAGGCGTTGCCCGGGACGCTGAGCCGCCGCGGCACTCCGGAGGCGGTCGACCAACTGAAGGCGCTGGCAGCCGAGTTTCCCGCGCGCTTGAACCTGCGGGCCGCGCTGGTGTCGGCACGTGCCAACTGTCTTGCTGCGACGTGGACTCCAGTCGACCTCGACGAGGTTGTCGCCCTCCTGGCTGGGATCGCCGCTTCGTCTGAGTCCCTACTCGTTGAAGCCCGACTCGTCGACGTTTTGGAATCCTTCCAGGACATGGGCAGCCATGAATTCCGTGGGGGAATCGTGCGGGACATGCAGCGGCTCATGAATTCGGACCGACTCCTGCTCATCGCGGACCACAAAATGGCGCGTGATCATCTGCGAGCGATCGCCGGGTATGCCTACGGCGCGGGCGGACCGGAGGCCCGACTCGCCCTGCTCACCGCACTGGAACAAGCCCGTCCCGATGAGAAAGCTGTGGAACGCCTCAGGGATTTGCTCGCAGTGCGCGAGAGCTGGTCGGCTTGAAACGCCGACCGGGTGAAACGAGTGGTGGCAACGGGGATGAGGAATGGAATTTCTACGCGATATCGGCACGTCACTGCTTGCCAGCGCTCTCTTCTTGGCGCTGGTATGGGCATTTTCGAAGACTGCCCGTCGCCTTATGCGTGGCCTTGCTGCCCACCTACTGCACCTGGATGTGGAAGAGGTCTTCGCCAACAGTCGAGAGGCAGCACACGACATCAAGCGGGAACTGGGTCGGGCGAGGGAAGTGTCCGTTCTGACCGGCCGCGGTTCTGAACTACAGCGCGACTTGTTCGAGGAGCTGTTCCTTCGCTGTCGGGCTCGCCGCTCCCGCTGCCGCATACTGCTGCCGAAACTTGATGTTCCCGCAGGAGAGCCGGACTGGATCACCGACCGGGAGGAGGAGATCCAAGTCTTCGACTCCGCTTTCGGCGCCGGTCTGCTGCGCCGGCAGATCGCGGCGACCTACGACTACCTTGCTCCGCTCACAGTGGAGGGACACCTCGAAGCCCGTGGTTATGGCGTTCCACACATCGGCCGGATCATCGCAACCGAACGGGTCGTCTATCTGACTCCGTACTCGGCGGACCGGCATGGCAGGGAATCCCCCGTGATCAAATACCGCCGTGGAGAGACATATGATGTCCTGCTGCGTTTGATTGACAAGTTGTGGGTGGGCGGGCCGGCCTGACCGCCGGGCCGAATGGGTACTCCTTGCTTCCTGCTCGCGCCCGCAGCCTCCTGCCTTGGCCGCCGGGCACATTGTTCCGAACCCACGTAGCCCCGGTTCGTGACGTGGGCCTACGGATGGGAAGTTCCCGCATTCCCTGGCGTCACGAACGACCGGGCATCCACCACTCCATGTGTCGGGCACACCTCCGACAGTGCGTAGCGGGACGTCATTGACGCTTCAAGGTGTGGGGCATCTCCTGCGGTTTGTGAAGGAGTCGGATCACGTCCACGTACTGGCTGAGCTGTTCCAACTACGTGTGGCGGCGGTGCCTGCGAGCAGTGGGTCTGCGAATGCGATGACCAGGCCGACCACGTCAGTGAAGAGATTCGGATAGCCGGCCGAGGAAGGTCCCTGTCGGCGGCGCCAGGCGGTGTAGGAGGATTGGCGGCGCTCGGCCAGGTCGGTGATCGCGGCGCTGAGGGGCTTCAGCTCTATGCCGCGGTGTGTGGCGGTGGCGGTCAGTGCTGCGGCCAGCTCTTCGCCGTTGAGATTGTTGAGTGTCAGCAGGCGGTAGAGGTCCGCGTAATCCCGGTCGCGGGTGTTGAGATCGCCGAGCGAGACGGCGGTGGAGAGCTTCTCGGCGATGACAGTGGCGAGCGGGTAACCGAAGAGTTGGAAGCTATCCGTGGTGAGCTGCTGCGGGTAGTTGATGATTTGAGGTCCGGGAGTGACGGGATCGCCAAAGCTGATGTCTAGTTGGAGCTTGAGACGCGCCCGGGCGATCGATGCGGCCATCGACAGCCGTAGGCCGTGATATTCGTCCTCCTCTCGGATGGGTACGGTTCTGAGCGTGGCGGAGTCGTATGCCACACCGTCGTCGACTTCAGTGGTGGCGATCGCGGCGATTCTGCGGATGATCTCGGCTTCCTCGCTGGGGAACGCGTGGCCGAGAATGTCGATGTCCCGGGTCATCCGGCGGGCGCCGAACTGGGCGAGCAGCAGGCCGCCTTTGAGGATGAAGTGCTCGCGGCCGAGGGGGGATGCTCCCAGGCGGTAGAGGAAGCGCTCGAGTACGTACTCGACCATGACCTCGTCCGTTGAACGGCCGTTGCGACGAGCCAGATTGCGCAGATCGTTGTAAACGCGGCCTGCGGTGGTAGCGCGAGTCGGGTTGACCATCAGGCGAGCACCGCCTCTACGGCGGGGCGGATGACGGAGAGCGCACCCAGCTCGCGCGCGATGAGTTGGAGTTCGCCGACCCCGCCTCGTCCGCTGCGACGCAGGTAGCGGCCGAGCGCGGACAGGGCCATGGTCTCGCCGATTCTGCCACGGTGGCGCATCGCGTCGACGACGCTGCGGGCGGCGTTGTATGCGGGAATGGTCTCTCCCGGTGCAGCCTCGAACCGTTCGATGCCCAGATCGAAGGTCTTGGCCGCGTACTGGGCCACCACGGTCGGGGGATAAGAGATCGCGGGACGGCGTGATCCGCGTGGTACGGCGATGTGTACGGCACTGGGAATGTCGTCGATCAGCTCGTGCAGAGCCAGGGTGGACTCCCCGCACAGGACAGCGCGAGGCACCCGCGTGCACACGGCCAGTAGATCTGCGTATGCGGTCTCCGGTGCGTCTGCCCGCCGGTACACGCCACGGGACAGTTCGTCTATCTCCCCTTCGGTGACCAGGTACGCCAGATCGCGAGCGGATAGCAGGGCTTGACGCGCCTGCGCGGTCGTGAACGTCGGAGAGAGGTCAGCCAGCCGCTGCTCCAGGCGCGAGATTTCCGCAGCACTCATGTATTGAATGGTACCCCTCTGATGGGGGAGGGGGATCGATTTGATACATTCAGATAGCGGGGGTGGAGTTCCCGTCGTTGACTATGCGCCACGAACCTGCAGGTCAGACGCCCATACGGTGGGGATTCCCAGGGACTTTTCAGGGACTTTCACGTATGTCCCAGGGGGTTTCCAGGGACTTTCCGCCCGGTAAGCAGGGAAGGCCCTGACAGCGCTGAAAGGTACGAACGCGCTGGTCAGGGCCTAGGTGACTAGCACTCGATGATGTTCACGGCGAGCCCGCCGCGCGCCGTCTCCTTGTACTTGACGCTCATGTCGGCGCCCGTCTCCTTCATGGTCTTGATGACCTTGTCGAGAGAGACCTTGTGGGTGCCGTCGCCGCGCAGTGCCATCCTGGCCGCGGTGACGGCCTTGACCGCCGCCATGCCGTTGCGCTCGATGCAGGGGATCTGGACAAGGCCGCCCACCGGGTCGCAGGTCAGACCCAGGTTGTGTTCCATGCCGATCTCCGCGGCGTTCTCCACCTGCTCGGCCGAGCCGCCGAGCACCTCGGCGAGGGCGCCCGCCGCCATGGAGCAGGCGGAGCCGACCTCGCCCTGGCAGCCGACCTCGGCACCGGAGATCGAGGCGTTCTCCTTGAAGAGCATGCCGATCGCCCCTGCGGAGAGCAGGAAGCGTACGACGCTGTCCTCCTTCTCGGCCTCGGTGCAGCCGCCCGCCGCGAAGTTCATGTAGTAGTGCAGAACGGCGGGGATGATGCCCGCGGCGCCGTTGGTGGGGGCGGTGACGACACGGCCGCCCGCGGCGTTCTCCTCGTTGACCGCCATCGCGTAGAGGGTGATCCACTCCATCGCGTGGGCCTGCGGGTCGCCCTCGGCCCGCAGCTGGCGGGCGGAGTTCGCGGCGCGGCGGCGGACCTTCAGACCGCCGGGCAGGATGCCCTCGGTGGCCATGCCGCGCGCGATGCACGCCTGCATGACGTGCCAGATGTCCAGCAGACCGGAACGGATCTCGGCCTCGGTGCGCCACGCCTTCTCGTTCTCCAGCATCAGCGAGGAGATCGACAGGCCCGTCTCGCGGGCGAGGCGCAGCAGCTCGTCGCCGGTACGGAAGGGGTGCTTGAGCACGGTGTCGTCGAGAACGATCCGGTCCTCGCCGACCGCGTCCTCGTCCACGACGAAGCCGCCGCCGACCGAGTAGTAGGTCTTCTCCAGGAGGAGGGTGCCCTCGTGGTCGTACGCGAAGATCGTCATGCCGTTGGCGTGGTACGGCAGCGCCTTGCGGCGGTGCAGCACCAGCTGCTCGTCCGTGTCGAAGGGGATCTCGTGCATGCCCAGCAGGTTGAGCCGGCCCTGGGCGCGGATCTCCTCGACGCGGGCGTCGGCGGATTCCACGTCGACCGTGCGGGGCGATTCGCCCTCCAGGCCGAGCAGGACGGCCTTGGGGGTGCCGTGGCCGTGGCCGGTCGCGCCGAGTGAACCGTAGAGCTCGGCCCGTATCGAAGCGGTGTGGGCCAGCAGGCCCTCGTTCTTCAGGCGGCGGGCGAACATGCGGGCCGCGCGCATCGGGCCGACGGTGTGGGAGCTGGACGGGCCGATGCCGACCGAGAAGAGGTCGAAGACCGAGATGGCCACGGGAGGACTCCTAAACAGGGTTGGTAGACGCCGTTGTCTGCCGGGTGGTGCGGGACGGGCCGGTGGGCCCGAGTGCAGCGGGGGGACAAGGGTGGGGGCACCGCGCTCACTGTCCAGTGTGCGCGGTGCCCCGCCCCGAACGTACGAAACCGCCGGCCGGACTACTTCAGGCCGGGGTACAGCGGGAACTTCTCGGCCAGCGCGACGACGCGGGCCTTGAGGTCGTCGGCGTCGTAGGACGGCTTGAGGGCCGACGCGATGATCTCCGCGACCTCGGTGAAGTCCTCGGCCTGGAAACCGCGGGTGGCCAGGGCCGGAGTACCGATCCGCAGACCCGAGGTGACCATGGGCGGCCGCGGGTCGTTCGGGATGGCGTTCCGGTTGACCGTGATGCCCAGCTCGTGGAGCCGGTCCTCGGCCTGCTGACCGTCCAGCTCGGAGTTGCGCAGGTCCACGAGGACCAGGTGCACGTCCGTGCCGCCGGAGAGGACGGAGACGCCGGCCTCGGTGACGTCCGACTGGACCAGGCGCTCCGCCAGGATGCGGGCGCCGTCCAGGGTGCGCTGCTGGCGCTCCTTGAACTCCTCGCCCGCCGCGATCTTGAACGAGACGGCCTTGGCCGCGATCACGTGCTCCAGCGGGCCACCCTGCTGACCGGGGAAGACCGCAGAGTTGATCTTCTTGGCGAGCTCCTGCGTCGACAGGATCACACCACCGCGCGGACCGCCGAGGGTCTTGTGCGTGGTGGTCGTGACGACGTGGGCGTGCGGCACCGGGTTGGGGTGCAGACCCGCGGCCACCAGACCGGCGAAGTGCGCCATGTCGACCATCAGGTATGCGCCGACCTCGTCCGCGATGCGGCGGAAGGCGGCGAAGTCGAGCTGACGCGGGTAGGCGGACCAGCCCGCGACGATCAGCTTCGGCTTGGACTCCTTGGCGAGGCGCTCGACCTCGGCCATGTCCACGACGCCGGTCTCGTCGACGTGGTACGGGACCACGTTGTAGAGCTTGCCGGAGAAGTTGATCTTCATGCCGTGGGTCAGGTGACCACCGTGGGCCAGGTTCAGACCCATGATCGTGTCGCCCGGCTTCAGCAGCGCGAACATCGCGGCGGCGTTGGCCTGCGCACCGGAGTGCGGCTGGACGTTCGCGGCCTCGGCGCCGAACAGCGCCTTGATACGGTCGATCGCGATCTGCTCGACGACGTCGACGTGCTCACAGCCACCGTAGTAGCGGCGGCCCGGGTAGCCCTCGGCGTACTTGTTGGTGAGGACGGAGCCCTGCGCCTCCATGACCGCGACCGGAGCGAAGTTCTCCGAGGCGATCATTTCGAGGGTGGACTGCTGACGGTGGAGCTCGGCGTCGACGGCGGCGGCGACGTCCGGGTCCAGCTCGTGGAGGGAGGAGTTGAGAAGCGACATCGGGGGTCCCTTGGGTCTCAGTTGCCGGAGAACTCGGTGTACTCGTCGGCGGAGAGCAGGTCCTTCGGCTCGTCCGTGACGCGTACCTTGAACAGCCAGCCGCCCTCGAAGGGAGCGGAGTTCACCAGCGACGGGTCGTCCACGACGTCCTGGTTCGCCGCGGTGACCTCGCCGGTGACCGGCGAGTACAGGTCGCTGACCGACTTGGTCGACTCCAGCTCACCGCAGGTCTCGCCCGCGGTCACCGTGTCACCGACCTCGGGGAGCTGGGCGTAGACGACGTCACCGAGCGCGTTGGCGGCGAATTCGGTGATGCCGATCGTGGCCACACCGTCCTCGACGGCCGACAGCCACTCGTGCTCCTTGCTGTACCGCAGCTGCTGGGGGTTGCTCATGACCTGAATTCTCCTGTACGCGGGGGAGTGCTGATGGACGGTGGTCTTACGGTGTGAGACGCGACTGCGTCACGCCAGGGATGCCGGGATGTCCCGGATGTCACTTCTGGCGCTTGTAGAACGGCAGGGCCACGACCTCGTACGGCTCGTGGGTGCCCCGGATGTCGACGCCGACGCCCGCGGTGCCGGGCGCGGCGTGCGCCGCGTCCACGTACGCCATGGCGATCGGCTTGCCCAGCGTGGGCGAGGGGGCCCCGGAGGTGACCTCGCCGATGACGGTGCCGCCGGCGACGACCTGGAATCCGGCGCGGGGCACCCGGCGGCCCTCGGCGACCAGGCCGACGAGCTTGCGCGGGGGAGCGGTCTCGGCGCGCTCGGCGGCGGCCGTGAGCGCCTCGCGCCCGACGAAGTCGCCCTCCTTCTCGAACTTCACGACCCGGCCGAGACCCGCGTCGAACGGGGTCAGCGCGGTGGTCAGCTCGTGCCCGTACAGCGGCATGCCCGCCTCCAGGCGCAGCGTGTCGCGGCAGGAGAGCCCGCACGGGATGAGACCGGCCGGGGCGCCGGCCTCGGTGAGGGCCTTCCACAGCCGCTCGGCGTGCTCGGGGGCGACGAAGAGCTCGAAGCCGTCCTCGCCGGTGTACCCGGTACGGGCGATCAGCGCGGGGACACCCGCGACGGTGCCGGGCAGGCCCGCGTAGTACTTGAGCCCGTCGAGGTCGGCGTCCGTGACGGACTTCAGGATGCCGGGGGACTCCGGGCCCTGGACGGCGATCAGAGCGTACGCGTCGCGGTCGTCCCGTACGACGGCGTCGAAGCCGGCGGCACGCTCGGTGATCGCGTCGAGGACGATCTGCGCGTTGCCCGCGTTGGCGACGACCATGTACTCGGTCTCGCCCAGGCGGTAGACGATCAGGTCGTCCAGGATGCCGCCGTCCTCGCGGCAGATCATCGTGTAGCGGGCGCGGCCGAGGCCGACCGTGCCGATGTTGCCGACCAGCGCGTGGTTCAGCAGATCGACGGCCTGCGGGCCCGTGACGGTGATCTCACCCATGTGCGACAGGTCGAAGAGTCCGGCCCTGGTGCGTACGGCGTTGTGCTCGTCGCGCTCACTGGCGTAGCGCAGCGGCATGTCCCAGCCCGCGAAGTCGGTCATGGTGGCGCCCAGCGAACGGTGCAGGGCGTCCAGCGCGGTGTGGCGGGGGGCAGGGCTCGGGGCAGTGCTCATGGATACGGCTCCAGGGCATGACGACAGAGGACGATCCCTCCCCATCTGTCATCGGAACCTGAGAGGTTCGCCGAGAGGCTCTGAAGGGGTGTCCCCGCAGAGGTCGGCTTGCACCTTGGGTGGAGCCGCGGACGGCTCGCTTTTCAGATCTGCCTCATCCACGCGGTACGGGGCCTGAGAGATTCAAGGGAGGAACTTGCTCCTTCGGCGCCCGGCACACACAGTGTCCGGAACTCTCCCGCGCGGATTCAAACGGCCGGTATGCAGTTGGCGGGGTCATCATCGCACGGCATGCGGGAGAGTGGGACGTCCGGTCCCGACGGATACGGGCCGGTGAGCCGGTTGTGCCGCATTACCTTTTCTTTACACTTCTTGGGCATACGTGGGTCACGGACAGGGGGAGGCGACGACGTTGCAGCGTTACGCGACGACCGCGGGAGCCGCGCACGGCGCGGTGCCACCGCAGCAGGCGATGCCCGTCCGCGCGCGGCTTGGCACGCACGCGCCCGTGGTGCGCGATCTGCGCAGCCGGGACGGGCGCAGCCCGCGCAGTCTGGACTTCGCCGCGGGCGATGTGGTGGTCGTCTCCGGGCTGCCCGGCAGCGGCAAGTCCACCCTGATCCGCCGCACGGTGACGGACCGGGCCATCGATTCCCAGGACACCAGGGACCGCTGGGCCCGCGCCCTGCCCCGTTTACTCCCGTACGCCCTCTACCGCCCCCTCGTGCGGGCAGCCCACTACACCGGACTCTGGCAGACCCTGCGTTCCGGTGAGTCCGTCGTGGTCCACGACTGCGGTACGCAGACCTGGGTACGGCGCTGGCTGGCGCGGCACGCCCGACGCCGGGGCCGCATCCTGCACCTCGTCCTGCTCGACGTCACCCCCGAGGTGGCCAGGGAGGGGCAGCGGGAGCGCGGGCGCGGAGTCTCCGGCTACGCGTTCGCCCGTCACCGGCGCTCGGTCGGCCGGCTGATGCGCGACACCGAGACCGGCCTGCTGCCTGCGGGGTGCGCCTCGGCGGTGCTGCTGGACCGCCAGGCCGCGGACGCGCTCGACCGGATCTCGTTCGAACGGATGTAGCTCCTTCTCCCCGGGCGGCGGACGCCGGCTCGTCTACGATCTCTGCCGCAGGGCAGGACCAGAAGGGAAGCAGGGGACCAGTGGACAATCCGGCGCCGTTCGAGACGCAGCCGCACCATGGCTGGCCGGCCAACGAGCTCGAAGAAGTACTGGCCGCGTCCGTCGGCGTCCCGGAAGCGGGCGGCCGGCTGCTCGAAGTGCTCGGCCGCAGCCGGCTCTGGGTGCCGCTGCCCAACGGCGGCAGTCCCGACGTCGCCGACCTCGACCTGCCGATGATGGACATCGGCGGCGCCGCGTACGTCCCGGTGTACAGCTCCGAGGCCCAGTTCCTGCTGTGCGTCGGCACCCACCTCTCCTTCGCCGTGGCCCCCGCCCGCGAGTTCGCCCGGGGGCTGCCCCCGCAGGTCGGCATCGCCGTGAATCCGGGCGGTGCCGTCGGGCTGCCCCTCCCGCCGCCCGCCGTCGCCGAACTGTGCAGCGCCGGACGCACCCCGCTGGACGGCCCCGCCAGCGGCGGCCGGGTCACGCTGTACGAGCCGGACTGGCAGGAGGACCCCATCGACTTCCTCGCGGCGGTGTCCGGCGAGTTCCAGGCGAGCGGCGTGGTGAGCACGGCGCGCCGGGCGCTGGCCAGCATCGAGGGCGGCGACCCGGTCCTCTTCGTCGGCGTCGAGTTCGCCACCTGGGACGGCGCGGGGCAGAGCGCCCCGATGGACGCACTCGGCCGTGCGCTGGGCCTGGTCCAGCCGCCCTGGCCGGTCAATCTCGTCCTGCTCGACGTGGCGCAGGACCCCGTCGGGGACTGGATGCTGGCGAAGGTGCGCCCCTTCTACCGGCGCGAAGGACACTGACCGCCGTCAAGTCGGTGTCAGAAGCGAGGCATAAGCTGGTTTGATGGCATGGCGGGGTCGCACCCGTGTGCCCGGAAGTGGCGGGGCGACACAGCGGATCGATGAGGGGCGGGACCCAGAGTGAGCGCGTCAGGCACCGCGGCGGCCGGGCAGATCGAGCACATGCTGGGCCAGGTGACGCCCGGGCGCTACGACGCGTACGAAGCTCTTCTCCAGGCCCTCACCGACGGCCGGGTCTGGATGCTCCTGTGGCACGGCACCGCGGGCTCTCCCGACGCCCAGTACGGGAACATGGAGATCGACGGGCTGGGTTACGCCCCCTGCGTGACCTCCGCCCAGGAGCTGTCGGCCAGCGGCTGGAACCGCGCCCACGAACTGGTCACCGGACGTGACATCGCCCGCGCGCTCTTCCCCGACCGCTGGGGGATCTGGCTCAACCCGCACGCCCCGGGCGGCGGCGTCGGCATCCCCTGGCTCGACCTGCGCCGGATCGCCACCGGTCTCGACCGGATGCCCGCAGGACCGCTGCGGCTCTCCGAGCCCGCCATCGAGATCCCGCAGTTCTACGCCATGCTCACGCAGAACGCCCACCGCACCCCGGCCGTGCGCTCGCTGCGCCGCGCCTGGGTGCAGCCCGCGCTCGGCGTCCCGTACCTCGCGATCGGCCTCGATCTCTACGACACCGGCCGGCCCTCCGTCGACGCCGTGCGCGCGATGATGCAGCAGTCGATCGGCGCGGTCCCCGACGGCCTGCCCGTCTCCACCGTCTCCATGTCCGACGAGTACGACCCCGTCGCGATGTGGCTCCGCGCCAACTCCCGGCCGTTCTACGACCGTGAGGCGCACGCCCCGGCCGGCCACCCGCCCGCCGCGCCCGGTTACGGCTACCCCCCGGCCCCGCGTGCTTTCTAGCGCGCCGTCCGGAGGCCCACGGGCCCTTCGGGTGTCTCTCGGCACGTCACCGGCCAGGTCCGGGGTCCATCCGGCCGTTTCGCCCCCCAATCAGCGGGCGAGTTGCATTTAACCCGCTCTGATGGCTGGTGCCACCCAAAGCGGCCTTGGCGGTACTGCGTGCCCTTATCCGCGTCAACCTCCCTGTGTCCGGGGGGCGTTCACGTGCGTCCGGATAACGGATCGGTGCTGGTGCATCACGGTTAGGCATCCATTCACCGTCAAGTCTGGCAACCTGTCGCGGCCCCGATGAAGACTCCCGCAACAAGGGATGTTCCGTCCCTGAACACAAACGGACTGATCACGCCGCCACAGCGGCAAGTGTGTACCGGCCACCGCCGGTTGAGAGGGGTCCCTGGCACGATGACGGCACCACTTCACGAGCCGACAACGGAAGCGGCCCCGGCGGCGGGATTCGAGGCCGGCGTCCCGGAGAAGGCGGTGCAAGGCCGCTCCCTGGGCCGTATCGCCTGGGAGCGTCTGAAGCGGGACAAGCTGGCCCTCGGCGGGGGCGTCGTGGTGCTGCTGCTCATCCTCGTCGCCGTGCTGGCGCCGCTGATCACGAGTCTGGTCGGGCAGTCGCCGTACGAGCGCCACGAGGAGCTGATCGACCCTCTCTTCTCCACGCCCATCGGATCGTTCGGCGGAATGAGCTCGGAGCACCTGCTCGGGGTCGAGCCGGTCAGCGGCCGCGACATCTTCGCCCGCATCGTCTACGGGGCCCAGGTATCCCTGCTCGTCGGCTTCGCCTCCGCCCTGGTCGCCATCGTGCTGGGCACCGTTCTCGGCGTACTTGCGGGCTTCTTCGGCGGCTGGCTGGACACGATCATCAGCCGCGTGATGGACATGCTGCTCGCCTTCCCGCAGCTCCTCTTCATCATCGCGCTGGTCTCGGTCATGCCCAACGAGATGCTGGGTCTGACCGGTACCGGGGTCCGGCTCTTCGTGATGATCCTGGTCATCGGCTTCTTCGGCTGGCCGTACGTCGGCCGGGTCGTGCGCGGCCAGACGCTGTCACTGCGCGAGCGGGAGTACGTGGACGCCGCGCGCAGCCTCGGGGCCGGGCGGATGTACATCCTGTTCAAGGAGCTCCTGCCCAACCTCGTCGCGCCCATCATCGTGTACGCCACGATGATGATCCCGACCAACATCCTTACCGAGGCGGCCCTGAGCTTCCTGGGCGTCGGCGTCAAGCCGCCCTCCGCCTCCTGGGGCGAGATGTTGTCCTCGGCCCTGAGCTACTACGAGGCCGACCCGATGTACATGGTCGTCCCTGGCGTGGCCATCTTCATCACCGTGCTCTCCTTCAACCTCTTCGGCGACGGCGTACGCGATGCGCTCGACCCGAAGGGTTCTCGCTAACTGCCGTACCGCGAAACCCGTGCACCGCACGGGCCGCTTCTACCCACGGAGGATCCGAATCGTGACTACCCGACGGAACGCACGGCGTAAGCAGGCAGTTGCCGCTGCCGCTGTGGTCGCGGCGCTGCTCTCCACCGCTGCGTGCGGCGGCGGTGAGGACAGCAAGGGCGGCAAGGAGGGCAAGGGCGGTACGGCGGCCGGCTTCGACGCGGCCAACAACAAGATCGCCAACCCTTCGGAGAAGAAGGGCGGCACGCTGAAGTTCGCCGGTGCCCAGGACGCCGACTCGTGGGACACCACGCGCGGCTACTACGGCTTCGTGTGGAACTTCATGCGCTACTACAGCCGCCAGCTGGTCACCGGCAAGGCCGAGCCCGGCAAGGCCGGGGCCGAGCTGACGCCGGACCTCGCCACCGAGCGCGCCAAGATCACGGACGACGGCAAGACGTACACGTACACCCTGCGTGACGGCGTCACGTGGGAGGACGGCAAGCCGATCACCTCCCAGGACATCAAGTACGGCATCGAGCGCCAGTGGGCGCAGGACGTGCTGTCCGGTGGCCCGGTCTACCTGCGTGACATCCTCGACCCCAAGGGCGAGTACAAGGGTCCGTACAAGGACACCTCCAAGGACAAGCTGGGCCTGAAGGCCATCGAGACGCCGGACGAGAAGACCATCATCTTCAAGCTCCCGACGGCGAACTCGGACTTCGAGGAGATCCTGGCGCTGACCTCGTCCTCGCCGGTCCGCCAGGACAAGGACACCAAGTCGAAGTACGGCCTGAAGCCGTTCTCGTCCGGCCCGTACAAGTTCGAGTCGTACGCGCCGGGCAAGTCCGTCGTGCTGGTCCGCAACGAGAACTGGAAGCAGTCCTCCGACCCGGTCCGCAAGGCGCTCCCGGACAAGATCACGCTGAACCTGTTCTCCAACGCGGACGACATGGACAACCGCCTGATCGCCGGCGACTTCGACCTGGACATCAACCAGACGGGTCTCTCCCCGCAGGGCCGTATCAAGGCGCTGAAGGAGCACAAGGAGAACCTGGACAACCCGGTCTCCGGCTACATCCGTTACGCGGTCTTCCCGCAGAACGTCGCGCCGTTCGACAACATCGACTGCCGCAAGGCCGTCATCTACGGAGCCGACCACAAGTCGCTCCAGACCGCGCGCGGCGGCCCGGTCGCCGGTGGCGACATCGGCACCAACATGCTGCCCCCGTCGGTGCCCGGCTCCGAGGGCCAGAAGTACGACCCGTACGGCCTCGCCGCCAACGACGGCGCTCCGGACGTCACCAAGGCCAAGGAAGCGCTGAAGGCGTGTGGCAAGCCCGAGGGCTTCTCCACCACCATCGCCGTCCGTAACAACAAGCCGGTCGAGGTCGCAACCGCCGAGTCGCTCCAGGCCTCGCTCGGCAAGGTCGGCATCAAGGTCGACATCGACAAGTACGACGGTTCGCAGACCTCGGGCATCATCGGCAACCCGACCGTGGTCAAGAAGAAGAACTACGGAATCATCATCATGGGCTGGGGTCCGGACTTCCCCTCGGTCCAGGGTTACGGCGCGCCCCTCTGGGACAGCAGCTACATCCTCGAGAGCGGCAACAACAACTTCGCCATGATCGACGACAAGGCGATCGACGCCAACTTCGACAAGTTCTCCGTCGAGCTCGACGCGGAGAAGAAGAAGGCCATCGCCACGGAGATCAACCACCAGGTGATGGAGGGCGCGTACTACCTGCCCTTCGTCTTCGAGAAGTTCATCAACTGGCGCTCCCCGCGACTGACGAACGTCTACACGACGGACGCCTACAGCGGTACGTACGACTTCACCAGCCTGGGCGTTGTGAAGTAACCACCACACCGGCACACCCGCCGTACGGCACGAAAGGCAGGTGAAGGCCGGAGCGGTGCGCCGTGGGCCATCGGACGACCTCCGATGGCCCGCGGCCCCCCGCCGGGCCGAGAGCAGTGCTCACATACCTCATCAGGCGGCTCATGGCCGTCGCAGTAATGCTTGTGGTCATCGTCGTGGTGGTCTTCTGCATCTTCTTCCTCATCCCCCAGTGGACCGGCGTCGACCCCGCCACGATGTACGTGGGCAAGACCTCGGACGCGGCGGCAGTGGAAGGCATCCGGCAGAAGCTCGCGCTGGACGAACCGATCCTCATCCAGGTCCTGGAGTTCTTCAAGGGCATCTTCGTCGGGCGTACCTACGCCGGCGGCGGCGACGTCACGAACTGCGCCGCGCCCTGCTTCGGCTATTCCTTCCGCAGTGAGCAGGCCATCTGGCCGGTGCTCACGGACCGTCTTCCGGTCACCATGACGCTCGCGCTCGGCGCGGCCTTCCTGTGGCTGCTCGTCGGTGTCTCGGCCGGTGTGCTCTCCGCCCTCAAGCGGGGCACGATGTGGGACCGTTCGGCCATGGTCGTCGCGCTCGCGGGCGTCTCGCTGCCGATCTACTTCACCGCCATGGCCTCCCTCGCGGTCTTCGACTACGGACTCGGCTGGATCGACTCCGGATACGTGCCCATCGGGGACAGCTTCGGCGGCTGGTTCCAGGGCATGTTGCTGCCCTGGGTCACCCTCGCCTTCCTGTACGCGGCGATGTACGCCCGTATCACCCGGGCCACCATGCTCGAAGTCATGGGCGAGGACTACATCCGTACCGCCCGGGCCAAGGGCCTCAGCGAGCCGGTCGTCATCGGCAAGCACGCCATGCGCTCGACCATGACACCGATCCTGACCATGCTCGGCATGGACCTCGGCGCACTCATCGGCGGCGCGATCCTCACCGAGACCGCCTTCAGCCTTCCCGGCCTCGGCCAGGCGGTGCTCGCGGGGATCAGAGAGCGCGACCTGCCGATCATCCTGGGCGTCGTCCTGATCACCTCGCTCGCTGTGATCATCGCCAACCTCGTCGTGGACATCCTGTACGCCGTGATCGACCCCCGAGTGAGGCTGTCATGACCGAGCTGAGCAAGAGCGGAGCCGCTCTGGGCGAGCCGGTCGCCTCCGCCTCGCCCGCATCCGACGCCTTCCTCGACGTCCGTGATCTGAAGGTGCACTTCCCGACCGACGACGGCCTGGTCAAGTCGGTCGACGGGCTCAGCTTCACGCTGGAGAAGGGCAAGACCCTCGGCATCGTGGGCGAGTCCGGCTCCGGCAAGTCCGTGACCTCGCTGGGGATCATGGGTCTGCACACCGCCGGCCAGTACGGCAAGCGCAAGGCCCAGCTCTCCGGCGAGATCTGGCTGAACGGCAAGGAACTGCTGTCCAGCGACCCGGACGAGGTGCGCAAGCTCCGCGGCCGGGACATGGCGATGATCTTCCAGGACCCGCTGTCCGCGCTGCACCCGTACTACACGATCGGCAAGCAGATCGTGGAGGCGTACCGGGTCCATCACGACGTCACCAAGAAGGCGGCGCGCACCCGGGCCATCGAGATGCTCGACCGCGTCGGCATCCCGCAGCCCGACAAGCGGGTCGACGCCTATCCGCACGAGTTCTCCGGCGGTATGCGTCAGCGCGCGATGATCGCGATGTCGCTGGTCAACAACCCCGAGCTGCTGATCGCGGACGAGCCGACCACGGCTCTCGACGTGACCGTGCAGGCGCAGATCCTCGACCTGATCCGGGATCTGCAGACGGAGTTCGGCTCCGCGGTCATCGTCATCACGCACGACCTGGGCGTGGTGGCGGAGCTCGCCGACGACATCCTCGTGATGTACGGCGGGCGCTGCGTGGAGCGCGGACCGGCCGAGAAGGTGTTCTACGAGCCGCGGCACCCCTACACCTGGGGACTGCTCGGCTCCATGCCGCGCCTCGACCGGGACCAGACCGAGCGGCTCATCCCCGTCAAGGGCTCCCCGCCCTCGCTCATCAACATCCCGTCGGGCTGCGCCTTCAACCCGCGCTGCCCGTACGCGGATCTGCCCAAGGACGACGTGACCCGCACCGTACGGCCCGAGTTGCTGGAGGTCGGCAGCCGGCACTCGGCCGCCTGCCACCTGTCGCAGGAGCAGCGGGAGCGTATCTGGACCGAAGAGATTGCGCCCAAGCTGTGAGCGAGGACAAAAGCGAGGACAAAGCCGTGACGAGCCAGGACAAGAGCGTCGACGTTCCTGCGCAGAGGGCCTCCGCCAAGGGTGCCTCTCCGCAGGTGCTGCTCCGGGTGAGCGGCCTGAAGAAGCACTTCCCGATCAGGAAGGGCCTGCTCCAGCGCACGACCGGTGCGGTGAGGGCTGTCGACGGGATCGACTTCGAGGTGCACGCGGGGGAGACCCTGGGTGTGGTCGGGGAGTCCGGCTGCGGTAAGTCGACGATGGGCCGGCTGATCACGCGGCTGCTCGAACCCACCGCGGGCACGGTCGAGTTCGGGGGCAAGGACATCACGCACCTCGGTGTGGGCGGCATGCGCCCGCTGCGCCGGGACATGCAGATGATCTTCCAGGACCCGTACTCCTCGCTGAACCCGCGTCACACGATCGGCACGATCGTCGGAGCCCCCTTCAAGCTCCAGGGCGTCAATCCCGAGGGCGGCGTCAGGAAGGAGGTGCAGCGGCTGCTGGAGGTGGTCGGCCTCAACCCCGAGCACTACAACCGCTATCCGCACGAGTTCTCCGGCGGCCAGCGCCAGCGCATCGGGATCGCCAGGGCGCTCGCGCTCAACCCGAAGCTGGTCGTGGCCGACGAGCCGGTGTCGGCACTGGACGTCTCCATCCAGGCGCAGGTCGTCAACCTCCTGGACGACCTCCAGACCGAGCTGGGCCTCACGTACGTGATCATCGCCCACGACCTCTCGGTGGTCCGGCACGTCTCGGACCGGATCGCGGTGATGTACCTCGGCAAGATCGTGGAGCTGGCCGACCGCGAGTCGCTCTACAAGGCGCCGATGCACCCGTACACGAAGGCGCTCCTGTCGGCGGTGCCGATCCCGGACCCGAGGCGCCGGTCGGCCAAGAGCGAGCGGATCCTGCTGAAGGGCGACGTCCCCTCGCCCATCTCGCCGCCGAGCGGCTGCCGCTTCCACACGCGCTGCTGGAAGGCGACGGAGGTCTGCACGACGCAGGAGCCGCCGCTGGTCGCGCTGAAGACCGGGCACCAGGTGGCCTGCCACCACCCGGAGAACGCGCCGGACCAGGTCCCGGGTGACGCCGCGCTGGCGACGGCGCGGGAAGCGATCGAGATCGTGGCCCTGAAGAAGGAGCCGGAGGAAGCCGCTCCGGAGCCGGCGGCTCCGAAGCAGCCCGAGCAGCCCGAGGAGCCGGGGGCCGGCCCGAAGGAGTAGTACCGGCACAATTGCCCGGGTGCTCCTCGAACTGTTCACGCCCTCCGTCCAGCATGCGCTCGACATCGCCGGAATCTTCGTCTTCGCGATCTCCGGCGCACTGCTCGCCGTACGCAAGAACTTCGATGTCTTCGGCATCGCGGTACTCGCCGAGGTGACAGCGCTGGGCGGGGGGCTGTTCCGTGACGTGATCATCGGCGCGGTCCCGCCCGCCGCCTTCACGGATCTGGGCTACTTCACGACCCCCCTGCTCGCCGCGGGGCTGGTCTTCTTCCTGCACCCCCACGTGGAGCGCATCCAGGTCGGCGTCAACGTCTTCGACGCCGCCGGTCTCGGGCTCTTCTGCGTCACCGGCACGGTGAAGGCGTACGAGTACGGGCTCGGGCTGACCGCGTCGGCGGCCCTGGGGCTCACCACCGCGGTCGGCGGCGGTGTCCTGCGCGACGTACTGGCCAACGAGGTGCCCTCGCTGCTGCGCTGGGACCGCGATCTGTACGCCGTGCCCGCGATCGTGGGGGCGACCATGGTCGTACTGTGCATCCGCTTCGACACCCTGAACGCCTTCACCAGCGGTACGGCGGTGATCACCGCGTTCGCCCTGCGGCTGCTGGCGATGCGCTTCCACTGGCGGGCGCCGCGCGCCTACAACCGCCGCTCGGCGACGGCCGACGAGGGCTAGAGCCGCTCTTCGGGGCAGGCCCTGGGACGAAAAGCTACCGCTCAGTAATACAATCGGTGTACCGTGCATTCCATGGCACAGGCAGCGCAGATGGCGCGGACAGCGCAGGCAACCATCGGGGACAGCGAGTTCGACCGCGACACCGCTGTCACGCTCCGCGAAGAGGGCGTCTACGACGCGGAACTCTCCGCAGGGTGGACGATCATCCGTGCCGTCAACGGCGGCTATCTGCTGGCCGTGCTCGGCCGGGCCCTCGGTCAGGCACTTCCGCACTCCGACCCGTTCTCGGTCTCGGCGCACTACCTCACCGCCTCCGAGCCCGGCCCCGCGGTGATCCGTACGCAGGTCGTCCGCGCCGGCCGCACGCTCTCCACCGGCGAGGCGTCCCTCTTCCAGTACGCGGAGGACGGCACCGAGATCGAACGCATCCGGGTGCTCGCCACCTACGGCGACCTGGACGGCCTCACCGACGACGTCCGCACCTCGGCGCAGCCGCCCGCGATCCCGCCGCTGGAGCAGTGCCTCGGTCCGAGCGACGGACCGGCCCCCATCCCCGGCAGCTCCGCCATCACCGAGCGCCTCGACATCAAGCTCGACCCGGCGACGATCGGCTGGGCCATCGGCGCACCGTCCGGCAAGGGCGAGATGCGCGGCTGGTTCGGCCTCGCGGACGGCCGCGACGCGGACCCGCTCTCCCTGCTGCTCGCGGTGGACGCCATGCCGCCGACCTCGTTCGAGCTGGGCCTCAAGGGCTGGACGCCCACCATCGAGCTGACGACCCACATCCGCTGCCGCCCGGCCCCCGGACCGCTGCGCGTCTCCATCACCACCCGCAACCTCGCGGGCGGCTTCCTGGAGGAGGACGCCGACGTCTGGGACAGCGCGGACCGCCTGGTCGCCCAGTCCCGCCAGCTGGCCAGGGCCCCGCGGGGCTAGCTAGGCCCTGCCGTCAGGACCGGGCCCGCAGGCCCGCAGGAAGCCCGTCAGCGCCGCGGTCAGCTCCGCCGGTGCGTCCTCCTGGACGAGATGCCCGGCCCCGGGGACGAGGTGCAGGACGGCGCCCGGGATCAGCCCGGCCAGCTCATGCCCCCGCGCGACCGGAATCCAGGTGTCCTCGGTGCCCCAGCAGATCAGCACGGGCAGTTCCAGCTCCCCGTACCTCTCCTGGATCTCGTCCGTGAACCGCTGGTCGTTCTGCGCGATCTGCCGGTAGAACGCGGGCTGCCCGTCCTCCGTGCACCACGGCTCGACGAGCCGGTCGAGGACGTCCGGGTGCAGCCCGGCATGGCTCGCGGAGCCGACGTACTCCTTCACCAGCGCCCGGTGGAGTCCCGGCGGCAGCTGCCCGAAGACCTCGGGACGGCTGCCGAGCAGCCGGTAGGCGGGTGAGCCCCACGGAGCCAGCGCCACCGGGTCGACGAGGGCGAGACGCCGGAAGCGGGCCCCGTGCAGCAGGTGGGCGCGCAGGGCTGCGCAGCCGCCGAAGTCGTGGGCGACCACGGCCGGTTCGCGCAGCCCCCAGTGGCCGAGGAGCTCGGTGAGGACGACGGCCTGGGCGCGCAGGGAGACGTCCTGGTGCGCGTACTTCTCGGACGCGCCGTAGCCGGGCAGATCCCAGACGTGCACCCGGTGGTCCTGCGCCAGCGCGCGGGCGACGCCGCGCCACACGTACGAGGAGAACGGCGTGCCGTGCACCAGGACGACCGGCGACGCCTCCTCGGGGCCGAGCGCCGCCCAGCGCACCTCGCCCGAGGAACTCGTGAAGGTCCGGTCCAGAATCCAGTCGCTCATGACACCGACCCTAAGCGGGCGTTGCGGGCGAGGCCCTACGAGCCGCTGTCCAGCCAGTGCGCCCGCCCCAGGGTCACCAGGCGCAGCCGGCGCCGGGCCACCCGGATCACCTCGCGCTCGCCGTCGGGACCCGCCTCCAGGAGGGCGGAGGCGGTGAGGACCATGTGGTCCACGTACAGCTCGCCCAGCATCAGCAGATCCTCCCCGCTCCAGCCCGCCGACTCCGGCTCCGTGCCGAGCGCGGCGGCCACTTCCTGTGCGAACAGTCCGAGTTGGGCGGCGATGGCCGCGCGGACCGGGCCGACGCCGCCGTGCTGCTCGCGCGCGATGAAGCGGAAGTGGGCCGGCTGCTCGCCGACATGGCGCGCTATCAGCTCCACGCTCCGGTCCAGGCGCACCTCGCTGTCGCCCGTCTTGGCGAGGATCGCGCCGATCATGCCGTGCAGGCTGCCCAGCGTCTCGTCGACCAGGGCCACACCGAGCGCCGCCGTGTCCTCGAAGTGGCGGTAGAAGGCGGTCGGAGCCACGCCCACCGCACGGGTCACCTCGCGCAGCCCCAGGCTGCTCAGGCTCTGGTGCTCCAGCAGGCGGAGTGCGGCGTCCAGCAGCGCCTGGCGCGTCTTCAGTTTCTGGGTCTGGCGGATGCCGGCGGTGTGACTCATGCCATTCAGTAAACAACCGTTCTCCCAACGAAGGAAGGGGTATGACGTTTAGGCTGATGAGTCAGTGAACACTCGTACTCTCAAGCGCTCACAGAGAGGCCGCACCATGTTTGTCCTCGTCGCCGCCCTGCTGCTCCTGGGGGTCGTCCTCGGAGCCGTCGCCCATCTCCCCGTGCCCGTGGCCCTGACCGCCTCCGCCGTGATCGGCGGCTGGCTGGCGGTCTTCGCGGTACGCGAACGGCTCGCCCGCAGGTCCCGCTGACCCCTCACCGCTGACCCCGCACTGCTGACCCTCACCACCGATCTGCCACCGCTCACCGCTCACCGCTCACCGCTCACCGCGAAGGAGCCCGTTCCATGACACTCACCGCTTTCGCCCGCCGCGCCGGGAGCCGGTCCGGCCACCGGTCCGCATCGCGTGACACCCGCCGTTCCCGCACCCGGGAGGCCGACGGGCTGGCCGTCGCCTCCTTCGTGCTCGGGCTGACCGGCCTGCTGGTCATGAACATCCTGCTGGGGCCCGTCGCCATCACCATGGCCCTCCTGGCTCTGGCCCGCTCCACCGCCCGCCGCGGCCGCGCCCTGCTGGGGCTCGCCCTCGGTATCGCCGACCTCGTCGTCCTGGGCGTCCTCGTCACCATGAACGGCACGGTCTCCTGGAGTCTCGGAGGCTGACAGGGCCGCGTTTCACGAGCGCTCCGCGCACCGGACCGGGCTCCGGGGCGGGGTGGTCCGCACGGCGCGGGAGCGTGCGCGGACGGCCCGCAGTGATGCGCCCGGCACGCGCCCCACCACGGGCTCGTAGAATCGAGCGCACCATGGCTTACCTCGACCACGCCGCGACCACGCCGATGCTTCCGGAAGCGATCGCTGCGATGACCGCCCAGCTCGCCGTCACCGGCAACGCGTCCTCACTGCACGCCGCGGGGCGCCGGGCCCGCCGTACCGTCGAGGAGTCGAGAGAAGCCCTCGCCGACGCCCTCGGCGCACGGCCCAGCGAGGTGGTCCTCACCTCCGGCGGCACCGAGGCCGACAACCTCGCGGTGAAGGGCCTCTACTGGGCCCGCCGCGACGCCGATCCCCGCCGTACCCGGGTCCTCGCCAGCCCCGTCGAGCACCACGCCGTGCTGGACGCCGTCGACTGGCTCGCCGAACACGAGGGCGCCACCGTCGACCACCTCCCCGTCGACGCCTATGGACGCGTCCATCCCGAAGCGCTGCGCGAGGCCATCCTCCGCGACCCCGACGACGTCGCGATGATCACCGTGATGTGGGCCAACAACGAGATCGGCACCGTCATGCCGGTACGTGAACTGGCAGCCGTGGCCCGCGAGTTCGACGTACCCATGCATGCCGACGCGGTGCAGGCGTTCGGTCAGCTGGAGGTCGACTTCGCCCGCTCGGGACTGGCGGCGATGACCGTCAGCGCCCACAAGATCGGCGGCCCGTTCGGTATCGGGGCGCTGCTGCTGGGCCGCGAATACACCCCCGTTCCCGTCCTGCACGGCGGCGGGCAGGAGCGGCATGTGCGCTCCGGCACCCTCGACGTACCCGCCGTCGCGTCCTTCGCCGTCGCCGGCCGGCTCGCCGCGGAGGGGCGTGAGGACTTCGCCCGCCGGATCGGCTCGCTCCGCGACGAGCTGGCCGACGCCGTGCTGTCGGCCGTGCCGGACGCCGTGCTCGGCGGCGACCCGGCCCCGGGCGGCCGGCTCCCGGCCAACGCCCACTTCACCTTCCCGGGCTGTGAGGGCGACTCCCTGCTCCTGCTCCTGGACGCCCAGGGCATCGAATGCTCCACCGGCTCCGCGTGCACGGCCGGGATCGCCCAGCCCAGCCATGTACTCCTGGCCACCGGCACCGATCCGGACCTCGCGCGCGGCACCCTGCGCTTCTCGCTCGGCCACACCTCGACCAAGCAGGACGTGGAGGACGTGGCCCGCGCGATCGGCCCGGCGGTGGAACGCGCCAGGACGGCGGGGCTCAGCTAGGGCTGTCGTTCGGATCAGGCCGGGGTCACGGCGCGGCCTGTCCGGCCCTGATCCGCCGGACAGGCCCTACGCCCTTCCCTTCGAGGGGCCCGGCCGCACCGCCCTGACCAGCTTCAGATAGCGATCCCAGTCCCAGTGCGGCCCGGGGTCCGTGTGGTCCGTGCCCGGCACCTCCACGTGACCGATGATGTGCTCCCGGTCCACGGGAATCGCGTACCGCTCGCATATCGCGGCCGTCAGGCGCGCCGACGACGCGTACATCTCCGGTGTGAGGTCGCGCGGGCGGTCCACGAAGCCCTCGTGCTCGATGCCGACGCTGCGCTCGTTGTACGAGCGGTTGCCCGCGTGGAACGCCACGTCCAGCTCGCGGATCATCTGCGCCACCCGGCCGTCCTGGCCCACCACGTAGTGCGCCGCCGCACCGTGGTCCGGGTCCTGGAAGACCCTGACCGCACTGCGGAAGCTTCCCTGGGTGACATGGATGATCACCCGGTCTATCCCGTAGTCGTCGGGGCGGTCCGCCATCCGCCAGTTCGCCTCCGATGCCGCCACCCACTGGGCACCCGCGAAGTCCAGCTCACCCGGCTTACGGGGCTTCCGCACGCCGGGCACCCGCCACCAGACGCGCTTCAGCTCGTCCCGTGCCAGTGCGGCCGTGCCCACGGCCGTCACCGCGCCGCCGATCAGTACAGCGCGCCGGCCGATGCCGCGCGCGGGCTTCGAGCCCTGCGTCCCGGCGGTCCCTGTGGTCCCCATGTGATCGACAACGCTTATCCGCGAGCATTCGGTTCCCGGCGCCCCGTACCCTGGTGAGGCTATGACTCAGACTTCCCAGCGCCCCCTCCGTGTCCTCGCCGCCATGTCGGGCGGTGTCGACTCCGCCGTCGCCGCGGCCCGCGCCGTCGAGGCGGGGCACGACGTGACCGGTGTGCACCTCGCCCTCTCCGCGAATCCGCAGTCCTTCCGTACCGGGGCGCGCGGCTGTTGCACCATCGAGGACTCCCGTGACGCGCGCCGCGCGGCGGACGTCATCGGCATCCCCTTCTACGTCTGGGACCTGGCGGAACGCTTCCGCGAGGACGTCGTGGAGGACTTCGTCGCCGAGTACGAGGCGGGCCGCACCCCCAACCCGTGCCTGCGCTGCAACGAGAAGATCAAGTTCGCCGCGCTCCTCGACAAGGCCCTGGCGCTCGGCTTCGACGCCGTCTGCACCGGCCACTACGCCACGGTCGTGCTGAACGAGGACGGCAGCCGCGAACTGCACCGTGCCTCCGACATGGCCAAGGACCAGAGCTATGTGCTGGGCGTCCTGGACGAGAAGCAGCTCGCCCACGCGATGTTCCCGCTCGGCGACACCCTCACCACCAAGGACGAGATCCGCGCCGAGGCCGAGCGCCGCGGTCTGGCCGTCGCGAAGAAGCCCGACAGCCACGACATCTGCTTCATCGCCGACGGCGACACCCAGGGCTTCCTCGCCGACCGCCTGGGCGGCAAGGCGGAGGGCGACATCCTCGACGAGGCGGGCGCCAAGCTCGGCACGCACGACGGCGCCTTCGGCTTCACCATCGGCCAGCGCAAGGGCCTGCGCATCGGACACCCCGCCGCCGACGGCAAGCCGCGCTACGTCCTGGACATCTCCCCGGTGAACAACACCGTGACGGTGGGCCCGGTCGAGGCCCTCGACGTCACCGCGCTCACCGCCATCAGGCCCCGCTGGTGCGGCACGCCCCCGGTGGGCCCCGGCACGTACACCGCACAGCTCCGCGCCCACGGCGGCGAGACCGAGGCCGGTGCCGAGCTGGTCGACGGCACGCTGCACGTCTCCTTCACCGAGCCGGTACGGGGCGTGGCCCCCGGCCAGGCGGTCGTGCTGTACGACGGGAGCAGGGTGGTCGGCTCGGCCACCATCGCGACGACGGTGCGCCGGGAGACCGCCGCGGCCGGTTAGGGCCGCCGCCGGGCTACGACGCCTGGTGCGGGTGCGCGTCCTTCGCGAAGAAGTCCGCGAGCACCGGGGCGATCGCCTGGGGTGCCAGATCGCGCGTCTGACCCGTCAGCGTGCGGTGCCGGCCACGCGGGAGCGCGTCCGCGAGGGCATGGGTCGTCGCACGGACCGGGGCGGGACTGAAGCCGCCGCAGACCACCAGCGTGCGGGCCGTGACGGACGCGAGCCGTTCCGCGGGGACGGCGCCGTCGCCGAGCAGCGCGTCGTCGTACGCGAGGGTGTGGGCCACCGACTCCAGGCCGCGCCACAGCGGCGCACACCGCATCCGGCCGATCGTCTCGGGGTGGACGCCCGTCATGGTCAGGAACAGCTCCACGGCCCCGCCCCGGTCGCCCGCGGACAGGAGGCGGTGCAACCGCGCCGTGCAGCGCGCCTTGTACAGCAGGCCGGCGGGCCCGGGGGTGTACGGCGGCTCGTACACCGCGAGCAGGTCGACGGGCAGCCCCGCGGCCTGGGCCTCCAGGGCCAGCGCCCCGCCGGAGAGCATGCCGAAGACGGAGGCGTCGCCGTCCACTTCGTCGATCAGCGCCGCCAGGTCCTCGATCTCGCGCCCCACCGAGTACGGCCCGCCGTCACCGCTGGAACCGCGTCCCCGGCGGTCGTACGTGACGACCGTGAAGTGCGGCGTCAGCAGGGACGCGAGCCGGGCGTCGGACGCCGCGGTGCTCAGCGCCCCGCCCACCACGATCAGCGGCGGCCCGACGCCCTGGCGGCGGTACGCGATCGTGGTGCCGTCGCGCGAGAGGGTCTTGTCCATGTGAGGGTGGACTGCGGCGCCCAGGGAGACTCATCGCTGCGGCCGAGTCGTTTTCGGGAACTTCAATTCCCCTGGCGGGAGGGGTTGCTGACGTTCAGTCGGTGTCCGCTCCGGGGTGGGTCCCGGTGACGATCTCGGTGTCGTAGAAGCAGAAGTGGTCCTTGATCGCGGCGACTTCGGCCCTGGGATCCGGATAGGCCCACACCAGGTCCGCGGCGCCGGGCCGCGACCAGTACGAGGCGTCTCCCTTGAACGGGCAGTGCGTACGGGAGTCCGAAGGCGTCAGCAGATCCGTACGGACGTCCTCGGGCGGCAGGTAGTAGCGGACCGGGCAGCCCGTCTCGCGCAGGACGAGCGGGCGCCGGCTCTCGGCAAGCACCTGTCCGTCACGCACCACCCGTACGTGCTCGGTGCCGGGCTCGACGGTGATGCGGTGTCCTCGCATGGAAGTCATGCAGGTATCAGCGGCGGGACCGGCCGGATTCTTCCCACGCCGGCACCCCACCCCCGGGGAGAGCCGGAGGCGGCTCGTACCGTGAGCGCATGAACATCTGTGTCTTCCTCTCCGCCGCCGATCTCGACGTCCGCTACACCCGGCCCGCCCGGGAATTCGCCGAACTGCTCGGCAAGGGAGGCCACACCCTGGTCTGGGGAGGCTCCGAGAGCGGGCTGATGAAGGTCGTCGCCGACGGAGTACAGGAGTCCGGCGGGCGGCTCGTCGGCGTATCGGTGGACTTCCTGGCCGCCAAGGCGCGCACGAACGCCGACGAGATGGTGATCGCACGCGATCTGGCCGAGCGCAAGGCGCTGCTCCTGGAGAAGGCCGACGCCGTCGTGATCATGGTCGGCGGTACGGGGACGCTGGACGAGGCCACGGAGATCCTGGAGCTCAAGAAGCACGGCAAGCACACCAAGCCCGTCGTCCTGCTGAACACGGCCGGTTTCTACGACGGACTGCACGAGCAGTTCCGGCGCATGGAGGACGAGGGCTTCCTGCCGATGCCCCTCACCGACCTGGTCTTCTTCGCGGAGGACGGCGTGGGCGCGCTCGCCTACCTGGAGGAGTCCGCCGGAGTGCGGTGATGGGACCATGGGGCCATGCCTACTCATCTCATCACCGGTGCCGGTTCCGGCATCGGGGCAGCCGTCGCCCGCCGCCTCCAGGAGCGCGGTGACGAACTCTGGCTGCTGGCCCGCGACGCGGGCCGCGCCAAGGAACTGGCCGCCCTCCACCCCGGGGCACGCACCCTCGTCGGTGACCTCGGCAACCCCGACCGGCTCTCCTGGGCGTTCGGGCAGCAGACCATGCCGGACCGGCTCGACTCGCTCCTGCACATCGCGGGAGTCGTCGAGCTCGGCCGGATCGGCGACCTGACCCCCAAGGCGTGGCACTTCCAGCTCAACGCCAACCTGGTCGCCCCGGCCGAGATCACCCGCCTCCTGCTGCCGCAGCTCCGCGTCGCGCACGGCCACGTCCTCTTCGTGAACTCGGGCGCCGGGCTCAACGCGCACGCCGAGTGGGGTCCGTACGCCGCGAGCAAGCACGGCCTGAAGGCCCTCGCCGACTCCCTGCGCCACGAGGAGCACGAGAACGGCGTGCGGGTCACCTCCGTCTACCCGGGCCGCACGGCGAGCCCCATGCAGGCCAAGGTCCACCAGCAGGAGGGCAAGGAGTACGACGCCGCCCGCTGGATCGACCCGGAGTCGGTGGCCACCACGATCGTGATGGCCATCGATCTGCCCCGCGACGCCGAGGTCAACGACCTGACGGTCCGCCCCGGCCGCTGACGGGGGCCGTGCACGCGGGCCCGGCCGGGCCCGTGCCCGCCGGCCACGGGCCGTAGGCTTCCGGCGTGAGCGAGAAGAGCAATTTCAGCGGGTGTCCGGCCACCGGAATCGGGTCCATGCCGGGCGGAGACGCCCGGGAGGCGGCGAAGACCGTCACCGGGTCCTTCGCCGACGGCCAGGGCATGCCGTATCTGGCGGAGCTGCCCGCCCGCGGGCCTGGTGCCGACATGACCGGGCGGACCATCGGGATGCTCGTCGAGATGTTCGGCCACGTCGAGCCGAGCGGTTGGCGGATCAGTGACCGGCCGGGCCGCGACACCCGCCGGGCCCGCTCCTGGCTCGGCGAGGACCTCGACGCGCTGGAGGAGTTCACCCAGGGTTACGAGGGACTGATCAAGGTCCAGGCCGTCGGCCCATGGACGCTGGCCGCAGGACTGGAACTGCGGGGCGGCGAGGCCATGCTCGGGGACCCGGGCGCCTGCCGCGACCTGGCGGGTTCCCTGGCGGAGGGGCTCCGCGGGCACCTCGCCGAGGTACGGCGCAGAGTGCCCGGTGCCGAGGTGGTGCTCCAGCTCGACGAGCCCTCCCTGACCGCCGTGCTGCTCGGGAGGGTCAGGACGGCGAGCGGTTACCGCACCTACCGGGCCGTGGACCGGCAGGTCGCCGAGGCGGGGCTGCGCGACGTACTCGCGGTGAACGGCGACGGGCCGACCGTGGTCCACTCGTGCGCGCCCGAGGTGCCCTTCGCGCTGCTGCGCCGGGCCGGAGCCGACGCCGTCTCGTTCGACTTCTCCCTGCTCACCGAGCGTGAGGAGGAGACGATCGGGGAAGCCGTCGAGGGCGGCACCCAGCTGTTCCTCGGAGTGGTGCCCGGCACCGACGCGGCCTCGGACGGATTGTCAGACCCTGGCGGTAGCGTCATGGGTGTCAGGACGCTGTGGAGCAGGCTGGGGCTGAATCCGGGGACTCTCGCCGAGTCCGTCGTGATCACTCCGTCGTGCGGGCTCGCGGGGGCTTCGCCCGCGTACGCGCGGGCCGCGCTCGCCCACTGCGCCCGGGCCGCGAGATCGCTCGCAGACAACCCTGAGTAACGGGGCACGGGTCAACGGGAGGACAGGACCATGGCCGGCGAACAGCAGGCGCAGCAGATCGCGGTGCCGGCGGAGGCACAGGAGCGGCACGCACTCCTTGCCGAGCAGGTCGAGGAGCACCGCTTCCGGTACTACGTGAAGGACCAGCCGGTCGTCAGCGACGCCGGGTTCGACCGGCTGATGCGCGAGCTGGAAGCGCTGGAGGAGCAGTATCCGCAGCTGCGAACGCCGGATTCGCCGACCCAGAAGGTCGCAGGGCCGTACCGGACGGAGTTCACCTCCGTGGAGCACAGGGAGCGCATGCTCTCGCTGGACAACGCCTTCGACGACCTGGAGCTGGCGGCCTGGGCCGAGCGCGTCGCCAAGGACGTCGGCTCCGGTGGGTACCACTTCCTGTGCGAGCTCAAGGTGGACGGCCTCGCCGTCAACCTCACCTATGAGCACGGCAGGCTGACCCGTGCGGCCACCCGCGGCGACGGCCGCACGGGCGAGGACATCACGCCCAACGTCCGTACGATCGCCGAGATCCCGCACCGGCTGAAGGGCGAGCGGATCCCCGGGCTCGTCGAGATCCGCGGCGAGGTGTTCTTCCCGATGGAGGCGTTCGAGGGGCTCAACGCCCGGCTGGTCGAGGCCGGGGACAAGCCCTTCGCCAATCCGCGCAACGCCGCGGCGGGTTCCCTCCGCCAGAAGGAACCCAAGGTCACCGCCACCCGCCCGCTGCACATGGTGGTGCACGGCATCGGAGCCCGCGAGGGCCTCGACATCGACCGTCTGTCGCAGGCGTACGAGCTGCTGCGGGAGTGGGGACTGCCCACCGCGAAGCACAACAAGGTCGTGGACTCCATCGACGGCGTACGGGAGTTCATCGCCTACTTCGGCGAGCACCGGCACTCCGTCGAGCACGAGATCGACGGAGTCGTCGTCAAGCTCGACGAGATCCCGCTCCAGGGCCGGCTGGGCTCCACCTCGCGGGCTCCGCGCTGGGCGATCGCCTGGAAGTACGCGCCGGAGGAGGTCAACACCAAGCTGGTGAACATCCGGGTCGGCGTCGGACGCACCGGCAGAGTCACCCCGTACGCCCAGGTCGAGCCGGTCGAAGTGGCGGGCTCCGAAGTCGAGTTCGCCACCCTGCACAACCAGAACGTGGTGAAGGCGAAGGGCGTCCTCATCGGCGACACGGTCGTGCTGCGCAAGGCGGGCGACGTCATCCCAGAGATTCTGGGGCCGGTCGTCGATCTGCGGGACGGCAGTGAGCGGCCGTTCGTGATGCCGTCCGAGTGCCCCGAGTGCGGGACGGCGCTGCGCCCCATGAAGGAGGCCGACATCGACCTCCGCTGCCCCAACGCCCGTTCCTGCCCCGCCCAGTTGCGTGAGCGGGTCGCCTACCTCGCGGGCCGCAAGTGCCTGGACATCGACCACTTCGGTTATGTGGCGGCGGCCGCCCTGACCAAGCCGCTGGAGCCGGCCGAGCCGCCCCTGCTGGACGAGGGGGATCTCTTCGGCCTGACAGCCGAGCAGCTGCTGCCGATCCGGGCCTTCGTCCTGGACCAGGACAGCGGACTGCCCAAGCGTGACCCGAAGACGGGAGAGGAGAAGATCGCGACGGTCTTCGCCAACCAGCAGGGCGAGCCGAAGAAGAACGCCCTGGCGATGCTGGAGGGAATCGCCGCGGCCAAGGCGGCGCCGCTGGCCCGCATTCTCACGGGGCTCTCGATCCGGCACGTGGGACCGGTCGCCGCCGAGGAGCTGGCCCGTCAGTTCCGCTCCATCGACCGGATCGACGAGGCGTCCGAGGAGGAGCTCGCGGCGGCCGACGGGGTCGGTCCCATCATCGCCGCCTCGGTCAAGGAGTGGTTCGCGCAGGACTGGCACCGCGAGATCCTGCGCAAGTGGCGGGCGTCCGGCGTCCGGATGGAGGACGAGGGCGCGGGCGAGGACGAGGGGCCCCGCCCGCTGGAAGGTCTCACCGTCGTCGTCACCGGCACGCTGGCCTCCCACACCAGGGACGGAGCGAAAGAGGCGCTCCAGAGCCGCGGAGCGAAGGTCACCGGGTCCGTTTCGAAGAAGACCTCGTTCGTGGTGGTCGGCGACAACCCCGGCTCGAAGTACGACAAGGCGATGCAGCTGAAGGTGCCCGTGCTCGACGAGGACGGATTCGCCGTCCTGCTCGCCCAGGGGCCCGACGCGGCGCGCGAGGCAGCGGTCCCGGCCGAGGGCTAGGCCGAGTCCGCCTGTCCGGGTCGAGTCCGGGGAGTATCCGGTCGAGTCCCCAGGGGCCGGGGGCCGATCGATATGCCATCGACATGCCGTCAGGGAGTGGCTCCGGGGGGAGAGGGGAAGAAAGCGGGCAACAGGACGCGAGCGGTCCGGCCCCTCGGCCGACGTCACCCGATCGGCGCATACCAGAGGCTGACGGGGCGACGGTTCGCAATCGGGCAAGAGCTGTAGAGCGCTGCCCGTGGAGCCCTTCCGCGGCCTACTGTTGAACGTGCACCTGCCGTGCGCGGCTGCGTGGTGGGAAATGGGTCGCAGCGGCGTGACAGCGGCGGCCATGGCGTGACATCTGCACTGCCGGCTGTGAGAGGGACGGAATGAAACCGACCGAGAGCGCCGCACCGGTGTCGCGGCTGCAAGGTTTCGTCGGCCTCACGCCCCGGGTGGGAGCCGTCGTCGTGGCGATCGCGGCCATTCAGCTGGCGACCGGGTTCTACCGGACGGTGCACGACGGTCACGCACTCTTCCCGGACGGCACGGCGGGCTGGTCGCTCGCCCTGCTCACCGGAATCATCGTCGGCCATCTGGTCGCCCTGGGGCGCGACCGCTGGTGGGGCGGCACCGGCTCCGGGGCCGCCCTCACCCTGGCCGTGCTGCTCGTCTACGGCTGGGTGCCCGCCGGCCTGGTCAGCCTGGTCGTCGTGGTGCTCGTCGGGACGGCCCGCCGCCACCGCTGGTGGCAGGGGATGCTCCACGGCGCCGTCGACATACTGGGCATCGGCGCCGCGGCGCTCGTCCTCGCCGCCTTCGGCGAGGTGCCGACCGTCGAACGGCCCTGGCGGCCACTCGACTGGGGCATCGACGCCCTGCCGGAAGTGCTGCTCGCCGCCTCCACCTATCTGCTCGTCACCCGGGTCCTGCTGTGGTACGCCCGGGCGCCGCAGGGCGGCGGGCTGCCGACGATCGCCCGTACGGCGCTGCTGCGCCAGGGGCTCGTGGCGGTCGCCGTGCTCGGGATCGCCCCGCTGATCTGCGTCGTCGCGGTGGCCATGCCCGTCCTGCTGCCGCTCTTCGCTGTTCCGCTGATCGCCCTGGACTCCACGCTCTGGATCGCGCGCGCACGGGCCGAGGAGCAGCTGCGGGACCCGCTGACCGGTCTGCCCAACCGCCAGTGGCTCCTCGAAAGAACCTGGACGGCCCTGGAGGAGGCCGAGAGCATCGGCTCCCGGTCGGCTCTCGTCCTGATCGACCTCGACCGGTTCCGTGCCGTCAACGACACCCTCGGCCACCTGGCAGGCGACCGGCTGCTCCTGCAGATAGCGGACCGGCTGCGACTGGCCCTGCCCCGTGGCGCGGAGGTCGCGCGACTGGGCGGCGACGAGTTCGCCGTACTGCTGCCGACCGCGGACTCCACCACGAGCGCCCAGCGGGTCGCCCGCCATCTGGTCGCGGAGCTGTCGTCGCCGCTCGACCTCGACGGCCTCACGCTGGTGCTGGAGGCGAGCGCGGGGGTCGCCGTCCACCCCGATCACGCGCTGGACGCCGAAGGGCTGCTCAGACGCGCGGACGTGGCGATGTACCAGGCGAAACGGGACCGTACGGGCGTCGAGGTGTACGAGTCGAAGCGGGACAGCAACACCCCGGACCGGCTCGGACTGCTCGGCGATCTGCGCCGGGCCCTGGACGCGGGCGAGGTGGAGCTCCACTACCAGCCGAAGGTGCGCTTCGACGGCCAGGTGGCCGGACTGGAGGCCCTGGTCCGCTGGGTGCACCCGGAGCGCGGGCGGGTCTCCCCGGACGAGTTCATCGCGATCGCCGAGTCCTCCGGTCTCATGCCGCACCTCACCGAGTACGTCCTGGAGACGGCCCTGGCCCAGGTCGCCCGCTGGCGGGCCCAGGGGCTGTTCGTACCGGTCGCGGTCAACGTCTCCCCGCGCGACGTCCACACCCCCGGTTTCGCGGGCAGCGTCGCCGGCCGGCTCGCCCGGCACGGCGTCCCGGCCGGCGCCCTTCAGCTGGAGATAACGGAGCACGTGCTGCTGGAGGACCCGCAGCGCGCCGCCGACACCCTCGCCGGGCTGACCGGGCACGGCGTGAAGATGTCGCTGGACGACTTCGGCACGGGCTACTCCTCGCTGGTCCATCTGCGGAAGCTGCCGGTCAGCGAACTCAAGATCGACCGTTCGTTCGTCGCCCGGCTGGCCATCGACAACGAGGACGCGGAGATCGTCCGCTGCACCATCGACCTGGCCCACTCGCTCGGACTGCTGGTCGTGGCGGAGGGCGTCGAGGACGACGAGACCTGGGAGCGGCTGCGGGATCTGCACTGCGACGCGGTGCAGGGCTGGCTGGTGGCGGCCGCGATGCCGCCGCAGGAGACGACGGCCTGGCTGCGGGCGCGCGGCGAGCACGGCTGGCGGCGTCCGGCGGAGCTGGAGGCCGCGGCCAGGGCCGCGGCGGCGGCCGGTGCGGCGGGCGCCGCGGCCGGGGTTCCCGAGCTGGAGCACCGCCCCACGGGGCGCGCGGTGTCGGGTCCGGCCACCGCCTGAGCGGCTGGGCGCGCCCGAAATGGCCGGGTGGCCGGGCGGGGTCCTTCCCGGGTGGCGGTGGCCGGCGCGGGCGACCCCATAGGATTGGGCCAAAACCACACACCAAACCCTGAGGATCGCTGCATGCCTGGCATCACGCGCGAGGAGGTCGCCCACCTCGCCCGGCTGGCGCGTCTGGAGCTGAAGGGCGAAGAGCTCGATCACTTCGCCGGTCAGCTCGACGACATCATCGGCGCGGTCGCCCGCGTCTCCGAGGTCGCCGACCAAGACGTACCGCCGACCTCCCACCCGCTGCCGCTGACCAACGTCATGCGCGCGGACGAGGTCCGTCCGTCGCTCACCCCCGCGCAGGCGCTCTCCGGCGCCCCGGCCCAGGAGCAGCAGCGTTTCAAGGTGCCGCAGATCCTGGGGGAGGACTAAAAGTCATGACGGACATCAGCACCATCATCAAGCTGACCGCCGCCGAGATCGCCGCGAAGATCGCTTCCGGTGAGCTCACGGCCGTCGAGGTCACCGAGGCCCACCTGGCCCGGATCGACGCGATCGACGAGAAGGTCCACGCCTTCCTGCACGTCGACCGCGAGGGCGCGCTCGCGCAGGCCCGAGCCGTCGACGCGAAGAAGGCAGCGGGCGAGAAGCTCGGCCCGCTGGCCGGCGTCCCGCTCGCGCTGAAGGACATCTTCACCACCAAGGACATGCCGACCACCGTCGGATCGAAGATCCTCGAGGGCTGGATTCCGCCGTACGACGCGACGCTGACGCAGAAGCTCAGGGCCGCCGACGTCGTCATCCTCGGCAAGACCAACATGGACGAGTTCGCCATGGGGTCCTCCACCGAGAACAGCGCCTACGGCCCGACCGGCAACCCGTGGGACCTCACCCGGATCCCGGGCGGCTCGGGCGGCGGCTCCTCGGCCGCGCTCGCCTCGTACGAGGCCCCGCTGGCCATCGGCACGGACACCGGCGGTTCCATCCGCCAGCCCGCGTCCGTCACCGGCACCGTCGGCGTCAAGCCCACCTACGGCGGCGTCTCCCGGTACGGCATGGTGGCGTTCTCCAGCTCCCTCGACCAGGGCGGCCCATGCGCCCGTACGGTCCTGGACGCGGCCCTGCTCCACGAGGTCATCGCAGGACACGACCCGATGGACTCGACGTCCATCGACGCCCCGGTCCCGCCGGTCGTCGAGGCCGCCCGCAACGGCTCCGTCGAGGGCATGCGCGTCGGCGTCGTCAAGCAGTTCTCGGGCGAGGGCTACCAGGCCGGTGTCGTCCAGCGCTTCAACGAGTCGGTCGAGCTGCTGAAGTCGCTCGGCGCCACGATCGTCGAGCTGGACTGCCCGTCCTTCGACCTGGCCCTGTCGGCGTACTACCTGATCGCGCCGTCCGAGTGCTCGTCGAACCTGGCCCGCTTCGACGCCATGCGCTACGGCCTGCGGGTCGGCGACGACGGCACGAAGTCCGCCGAGGAGGTCACCGCGCTCACCCGCGAGGCCGGCTTCGGCGACGAGGTGAAGCGCCGCATCATCCTCGGTACGTACGCGCTGAGCTCCGGCTACTACGACGCGTACTACGGCTCGGCGCAGAAGGTCCGCACCCTGATCACCCAGGACTTCGAGAAGGCGTTCGAGCAGGTCGACGTGATCGTGTCGCCGACGACGCCCACCACCGCCTTCCCGATCGGCGAGCGCGCCGACGACCCGATGGCGATGTACCTCGCGGACCTGTGCACCATCCCGACCAACCTGGCAGGCAACTCCGCCATGTCGCTGCCCTGCGGCCTGGCCCCGGAGGACGGCCTGCCGGTCGGCCTGCAGATCATCGCCCCCGCCATGAAGGACGACCGGCTGTACAAGGTCGGAGCCGCCGTCGAGGCCGCCTTCGTGGAACAGTGGGGGCACCCGCTGCTTGAGGAGGCACCGTCGCTGTGAGCCCCATGCCCATCAAGGCCAAGGGATTCAAGAATTCAAAGGCCGGTACGTACCTGTCGATCGGCTCCACCGCCTTCGGCGCGATCAGCGTCGTCAAGCAGGCCCGTATGGCCCGCAAGGACAATGACACGCTCCGTCTCGTCGACGCCGCTGTCTCCGCCGCCGCCATCGTCACGGGCCTCGCTCTGCTCTACCGCGAGCTGAAGAAGCTCGGCGACGACGACGTCCTGCTGGGCTGAGAGGGAAAGTTTTCACCGTGACTGTCATTGACCTGGAGTCGTACGAGGACGCCCTCGCGACGTACGACCCCGTCATGGGCCTCGAAGTCCATGTCGAGCTCGGCACCAAGACCAAGATGTTCTGCGGCTGCTCCACGGAGCTCAAGCAGGACGCCAACTCGCAGACCTGCCCGGTCTGCCTCGGGCTGCCCGGCGCGCTGCCGGTCGTCAACGAGATCGGCGTCGAGTCCGCCATCAAGATCGGTCTCGCGCTGAACTGCGAGATCGCCGAGTGGTGCCGCTTCGCCCGGAAGAACTACTTCTATCCGGACATGCCGAAGAACTTCCAGACCTCCCAGTACGACGAGCCGATCGCCTTCGACGGCTATCTGGACGTCCAGCTGGAGGACGGCGAGATCTTCCGTGTGCAGATCGAGCGCGCCCACATGGAGGAGGACACCGGCAAGTCGACGCACGTCGGCGGCGCCACCGGCCGTATCCACGGCGCGTCCCACTCCCTGCTCGACTACAACCGCGCGGGCATCCCGCTCATCGAGATCGTCACCAAGCCGATCGAGGGCGCCGGCGCACGCGCTCCCGAGGTCGCCAAGGCGTACGTCGCCGAGCTCCGCGAGCTCATCAAGGCGCTCGGTGTCTCGGAAGCCCGGATGGAGATGGGGCAGATGCGCTGCGACGTCAACCTGTCGCTGCGGCCCCACGGCCGGGAGGCGTTCGGTACGCGCTCCGAGACGAAGAACGTGAACTCCCTGCGTTCCGTCGAGCGTGCCGCCCGCTTCGAGATCCAGCGCCACGCCGCGGTGCTGAACTCCGGCGGAACGATCGTGCAGGAGACCCGGCACTTCCACGAGGAGGACGGCTCCACCACGGCCGGCCGCATCAAGGACAACGCCGAGGACTACCGCTACTTCCCGGAGCCGGACCTGGTGCCCGTCGCCCCGGCCCGTGACTGGGTCGAGGAGCTCCGCAAGGGCCTCCCCGAGCTGCCGCGGCTGCGCCGCGCGCGGCTCAAGGAGGAGTGGGGCGTCTCCGAGCACGACATGCAGTCCATCCTCAACGCGGGCGCGGTCGACCTGATCGTCGCCACGACGGAGGCGGGCGCTCCGGCGGACCAGGCCCGCAAGTGGTGGATGGGCGAGCTCGCCCGTAACGCCAACGAGACCGGCCGTGCCCTCGACGAGCTCGGGGTCACTCCCGGGCAGGTCGCCAGGGTCGCCGAGCTCGTCTCCAAGGGCGACCTCAACGACAAGCTGGCACGCCAGGTCCTCGAGGGTGTCCTCGCGGGTGAGGGCGACCCGGACGCCGTGGTCGAGAAGCGCGGCCTGAAGGTCGTCTCGGACGAGGGCGCGCTGGGCACGGCCGTGGACGAGGCCATCGCCGCCAACGCGGCCATCGCGGACAAGATCCGCGGCGGCAAGGTCGCGGCGGCGGGCGCACTCGTCGGCGCGGTCATGAAGGCCACGCGCGGCCAGGCGGACGCGGCGCGCGTGCGCGAGCTGATCCTGGAGAAGCTCGGCGTCGAAGGCTGATCTCCCCGCGTACGAGGTACGCGAAGGGGCGGTGCACCCGGATTCCGGGCGCGCCGCCCCTTCGCGCGTTCCATGACGGCGGACCTTGTCGTCCCGCGGAGCCTTCCCGCCGGACGTGCCGGTCCTGGGGCGGGCTGGACTTTCGGGGCGGCCTGTTGGACGTTCACCGCTGTGCCGTACGGCGGCCTTCCCGGCGCCACCTCGCTTGACTAGCTTCCCGCCGTACGACCGATTCGGGAGGCTCACTTGACCACGGACATTTCACGGCGACGGCTCTTCGCCCTCGGGGGCGGCGCGCTCGGCGCAGCGGCAGCCGGATCGTTCCTGCCGCCGTCGCTCCAGGCCGCCATCGCCGCGCAGCCCGCCCGCCCGGCGGGGTCCGGCGGCGGGCTCGACGAGATCAGGCACGTGGTGATCCTGATGCAGGAGAACCGGTCCTTCGACCACTACTTCGGGATGCTCCGCGGCGTACGCGGCTTCGGTGACCGCAACGCCGTCGAACTCCCCTCGGGGAAGCCCGTCTTCGAGCAGCCGGGCCCGCTGGGCACGTCCGTGCTGCCGTTCCCGGTGCGCGGGGCCGCCGAGACGCAGAAGAAGGATCTCCAGTACATCGGCGCGCTCGACCACTCCTGGAGCGGCGGCGCCCGGGCCTGGGCCGGTGGGTGGATGAGCGGCTGGGTCACCACGAAGACGGCCGCCACGATGGCGTACTACGACCGCCGTGACATCCCGCTGCACTACGAACTGGCCGACACCTTCACGGTGTGCGACGCCTACCACTCGTCGGTGCACACCTCGACCAGCCCCAACCGCAACCACCTGTGGAGCGGGAAGACGGGCTTCGAGGCGAACGGCAAGCGGGCCGTCGGCAACGACGCGTACAACGAGGGCACGCACCCCGGGTACGACTGGACCACCTACCCGGAGCGCCTGGAGGCCGCGGGGCGCAGCTGGCAGACGTACACGGAGTGGGAGAACTTCACCGACAACCAGATCGAGTTCTTCGCCGGCTTCAAGGCGATCGCCCGCAAGGCCCTCGCCAGGACCGGCGGGCACACCTTCATGGAGTCCTTCTACGCGGACGTCCGTGACGCGGACGACGCGAGCGAGCGGGAGCGTCTCCTCGGGCTCCTGGAGGAGGGTGTCGCGACGCTGTCCGAGGCGGAGCGCAGCCTCTTCGAGCGCGGGCTGCGGCGGGTGGAGACGGGCACACTGGCCGACAGGTTCGCCGAGGACGTGGCGGCGGGGACGCTGCCCGAGGTCTCCTACCTGGTGCCCTCGGCCGTGGACTCCGAGCACCCCAGCGTCTCCTCCCCGGTGCACAGCGCGACGATCCTCTACAAGGTGCTCGACGCGCTGGGCAGCCACCCAGATGTGTGGCGCCACACCGCGGTCCTGATCAACTACGACGAGAACGACGGTTTCTTCGACCACGTCCCGCCACCGGTCGCGCCGCCCGAGGTGGCCGACGAACGCTGGGACGGCAAGCCCACCGGTCTCGGTGTGCGGGTGCCGATGCTGGTCGTCTCGCCGTGGACCATCGGCGGCTACGTCTGTTCCGAGGTCTTCGACCACACCTCCGTGATCCGCTTCCTGGAGCGGTGGACCGGGGTGAAGGAGCCGAACATCAGCGACTGGCGGCGTACGGTCGCCGGCGATCTCACCTCCGCCTTCGACTTCTCGCGGGGCGGGCGGCAGCCGGAGGTGGACCGGCCCGCGGCCATTCCGGCGTTCAGCGGACGCTGGCAGCCGAAGCCGCCGGCCGTCCAGCGGATGCCCGTACAGGAGGCCGGGACGCGCCCCGCCAGGCCGCTGCCCTACCAGCCGGACGCGCAGGCGTGGGTCACGGCCGGGGCGGTGCAGGTGGGCCTCAGCAACACCGGGCGCTCCTCGGCGCACTTCACGCTCTATCCGTACGCCGGGGAGTTCCCCGCCCCGCAGCACCGCGATGTAAAGGGCACGGCGCAATGGACTGTGCCCCTCACCGGGGACGCCTACCGGTTCACGGTCACCGGGCCGAACGGCTTCCGTCGCGAGTTCGCGGGAGCGGCCGGGGGCGACGCGGAGGTCGGTTCGCGGCTCGACGCCCGTGAGCGGGATCTGTATCTCACTCTGCGCAACACGGGGCAGCGGACGCTCACCTTCACCGTGCGGCCTCTCGGGTACGTCGACGAGGAGGACCTGCGCGGCTGGACCCGTCGCATCACCGTGAAGCCCGGACGCAGCCGTACGGTCGTGCACTCGGCGGCCGACGCGCGCGGCTGGTACGACCTCGCGGTCACGGTCGACGGGGACGCGGCGTTCCGTCGGCGGCTGATGGGGCACATCGAGAACGGCAGGGCGAGCGTTTCCGGCTGAGTGGCTGAGTGGCTGAGTGGCTGAGTGGCTGGACGGCCATGCGGCCGTGTGGGCGGGTGCCGGACCGGCGCCCGCCCACACCTGTCTCGTAGGGGCGCGTGGGGCTGGTGGGGCGTGTAGGGGAAATATCAACCCATGTGAGCATGGCCACGAAAGGGGCAAACGATCAGTTTTGGCTGTCAGAGTGACAGTTCTCAGGTCATGAGTTCTTTAACGGGAAGTTCCGGCTATCTCCCGAAAAGATCCACGAACCCTCAGGGAGCACGTCCGTTGGCTGCCATCGCCCGCTGGTGTCTCAGGCACCGGCTCGTCGCCGTTCTCATCTGGCTGTTCGCCCTCGGCGGCGCGGCCGCCGCAGCGGGCTTCGCGGGCTCGGCCTACTCCAACGACTACGAGGTGCCCGGCACCGAATCCGGCCGCGCCACCGCGCTCCTCCAGCAGGGCTTCAAGGATCTCGGCGGTGACACCGACACCGTCGTCTGGCACACCAGCGGCTCCACCGTCCGCGCCACCGACGTCGAACAGACGATGACCAGGACGCTCCACGCGATCGAGGAGCTGCCCGGGATCGGCGGCGTCACCGGCCCCTACGGGTCGGCGGGCGCCGGGCAGATCAGCGCGGACGGTCACACCGCGTACGCCACGGTCACCTTCGACCACCAGGCCGACGACATAGCGCCGGAGCAGGCACAGGCCCTCGTCGACACCGCGAAGGCGGCGGAGAGCGACGGGCTACGGGTCGAGCTCGGCGGCACGGCCGTCGCCCTCACCGAAGCGCCCTCGGTCCACCTCAGCGAGGCCATCGGGGTGGTCGTCGCCGCGGTCGTCCTCTTCCTCGCCTTCGGCTCGCTCGCCGCGAGCATGCTGCCCATCGCCACCGCGCTCGTCTCCGTCGGCACGGCCTACGCGGGCATCGTCCTGCTCGGCCATGTGATGACGGTGGCCGACTTCGCACCGATGCTGGGCATGCTGATCGGGCTCGGCGTCGGCATCGACTACGCGCTGTTCATCGTCACCCGGCACCGCAGAGGGCTGCGGCGCGGTCTGTCGGTCACCGACGCGGCGCAGAACGCCGTCGCGACGACCGGGCGCGCCGTCGTCTTCGCCGGGGCCACCGTCTGTATCGCGCTCCTCGGCATGCTCATCCTGCGGCTCGGATTCCTCAACGGGGTCGCGATCGCCGCCTCGCTCACCGTCGTACTGACCGTCGCCGCCTCGGTGACCCTGCTGCCCGCGCTGCTCTCCTTCATCGGGATGCGTGCGCTGAGCCGGCGCGAGCGCAGGCAGCTCGCCGAGAAGGGACCGCAGCCCGAGCTTCCCACCGGCTTCGCCGCCCGCTGGTCCGCCTTCGTCGAACGGCACCCCAAGCTGCTCGGAGCGGTCGCCGCCGTCGTGATGCTGGTCCTGGCCCTGCCCACCTTCGGGCTGCACCTGGGCACGTCCGACCAGGGGAACAACCCCGCGTCGGCCACCACCCGACAGGCGTACGACCTGCTGGGCGAGGGGTTCGGGCCCGGGGTCAACGGGCCGCTGACGATCGCAGCCCAGCTGGACGGCGCCGACGACCGGCTCGCCCTGGACGCGCTGCCCACCGTGCTGCGCGGCACCGAGGGCATCGCGTCGGTCGGCCACGTGACGTACAACAGCAGTGGCGACACGGCGTTCGTCACCGTCGTTCCGGACTCGGCGCCGCAGTCGCAGCAGACCAGCGAACTGGTCGACCGGCTGCGGGCGGACGTGCTGCCCGAGGTGGTGGACAACACCTCGCTCCAGGCCCATGTGGGCGGTGTGACTGCCGGCTACGACGACTTCGCCGAGATCATCATCGGCAAGCTGCCGCTCTTCGTCGGTGTGGTCATCGGGCTCGGCTGCCTGCTTCTTCTGCTGGCCTTCCGCTCCATCGGCATTCCGCTGAAGGCCGCCGCGATGAACGTGGCCGCCGTCGCCGCCTCCTTCGGCGTCGTGGTCGCGGTCTTCCAGTGGGGGTGGGGGAGCGAACTGCTGGGGCTCGGCAGCGCGGGCCCGATCGAGCCCTTCCTGCCGGTGATCATGGTCTCGGTGCTCTTCGGGCTCTCGATGGACTACCAGGTCTTCCTGGTCGGCAGGATGTACGAGGAGTGGCTGGAGACCGGCGACAACCGGCGGGCGGTCCGTGTGGGCCTCGCCGAGACCAGCAGAGTGATCAACTCGGCCGCGGTGATCATGATCTCGGTCTTCCTCGCCTTCGTCCTCAGCGGTGACCGTGTCATCGCGATGTTCGGCATCGCGCTCGCCGTGGCCGTCGCGCTGGACGCGTTCGTCCTGCGCACCCTGCTCGTGCCCGCCCTGATGCACATGCTGGGCGGTGCCAACTGGTGGCTGCCCGGCTGGCTGGACCGGCGGCTGCCCCGGATCAGCATCGAGCCGCCCGACTGCGGCGTGGATCATGCGAAGATCCCGGGGACACGTACGAGCGAGGGCGGCGAACCGGTGTCCGGGCCCGTCCTGCCCGAGCCCGCCGAGCCCGTTCGCTGAGACCGAAGGAGCACGATGTTCGCGATATCCCTGGGTGACGACGGGGCGGAGCTGCGCCCGCTGGAGACCTGGCAGGCGCAGGAGTTCCTGAACCACATGGACCGGGCGCGCGAGCTCGTCGACCCCTGGATCCCGTTCGCCGCGGCCGCCACCGACCTCGATTCGGCGCGGGCCCTGCTCCAGCGGTACGCGGACAGCCAGGCGGCCGACACCGGTCGGCTCTACGGCATCTGGCTGGAGGGCACGCTGGTCGGCGGGGTGCTGTTCCGGACCTTCGAAGCCGGGACCGGCAACTGCGAGGTCGGCTGCTGGCTCGAATCGGCGGGGGAGGGGCGTGGCCTGGTCACCCGGGCGATGCGGAAGCTGATCGACTGGGCGGTCGACGTTCGGGGCATGCACCGGGTGGAGTGGGTCGCCTCCTCGGCCAACACGCGCAGTGTGGCGGTCGCGAAGCGGCTCGGGATGACGCGCGACGGCGTGATGCGGGAGCGCTACCTCTACCGGGGGGAGCGGCACGATTCGGAGATCTGGGCCGTCCTGGCGCCGGAATGGCGTGCTCAGCGCGGCTGAGAGCCGGACGGGGCCGAAACGTTAAGAGGGTTCTCATCCGGGACACCTAGCGTGCGGCGCATGAACACCTCCACCTCCAAGACCTCCACCGCTCCCGCCGTCGACGACGACCGCGAGGAGAAGACGGCGACGGACGAGAGCGCCGTGAAGGACACGAACGACACGACCGGGGCCGCCGGCACCGGCACAGCCGTGCACGACGACGTGAACGATGGCGCGGACGTCGATGCCGACGACGACGCGGACCTGGAGCCCGACGCGTACGCCGAGGCCGAGGCGGCGGCCGCCTCCGGTCTCGGCGTTGGCGCGGCGGCCGTCGTCGCGGCCGGGCTCGGCATCGTCTCGCTGACCGGCGCCTGGACCGGCAGGGTCGCCGCCGAGCGGGAGACCCTGATCGGTCAGATCAAGACATCCGGCGGCGGCAGCGCCGCCCAGCAGATCTCCGAGATCTACGCGGACGCCTGGCACACCACCGCCCTGGTCAACGGTCTGTTCGCCCTGCTCGCCCTGCTGGTCGGCGTCTTCGTCCTCGTACGCCCCGCCTTCGGCGCGCCCGCCGTACGCCCGCAGCCCGGCTGGATCCGTGCCGTCGCCCTGGCCGGTGTCGCGCTCGGCGTGCTCGGTGTACTGATCTCCGTCGGCATGTACTTCGACCTGTTCGTCTCGCTGCCCAGCGCGGGCGCCACGACCGGCGGCTGACGCCTGCCCTTGAGGCACCGGCCGGAGCCGAGGTCCGCCCCGCGTCCGGTGTCCTGGTAGCGACCGCCTGATCGTCCTGCGGAGGCAGCGCGGGCGGTGGCCTGGCCGCGGGCGTGAGCTCACGGACGTCGGCATCTGGGACAGGGACCTCGACATCGAGGCGTGGCACTTCCTGCTCGGGGACGCGGCCGACACCGGGGACATCAGCGAGTACGCGGCGCCGTCGCGGGCCGGGAGGCTGGAGGGGCTGCCGCCGACCTGCATCGACGTCGGCGAACTCGACCTCTTCCGCGACGAGGACATCCGGTTCGCCGCGCGACTGCTCGAAGCCGGTGTCCCGGTGGAGCCGCATGTCTACCCGGGCGGCATCCACGCCGGCGAACTCCCCGCCCCCGACGCCGAACTCAGCCGGCGCATCGGCAGATACCGAGACGAGGCCCTCGGACGCGCGCTCGCCACGGACCGGCCGAAGGCTCCCGCGCCGGACCCGAGGTGAGGCCGGTGTCCGCGCTCCTCCCGATCCCCCTCCAGGGCATCCACCCCGGGCCCCCGGCGCTGCGTACGGCACCGGCAGTGCCCGTCTAAGGCCCCCGCCCCACAGAGATGCGGCACTCGCCCGATGCGGCGACACCCCCTGGCGAACGACAGTTGGTGCACGGCCGGAACCGGCCCCCGGCCCACGGCCGGTCAGGCCCTCACGGGCCGTCACCACCAGGGAGAGAACCATGTACGCGTACGAACTCCACCAGATCCGGTCCGCCGAGCTGATCCGCCGGGCCGACGCCCAGCGCACCGTGCGGCAGGCGGTACTCGCCCGTCGCGCGGCGCGCCGCGCCGGACGGGACGATACCGAAGGGCGGGTGAGCGCGGACCCCAGCCACTTCGTCCACGCCGCGTAGCGATGGCGGCCCGCCTTCCGGCTGACGGGGCATCGGACGCGTGTGCGATGCTCGGTGACGTGGAGACCAAGTCCGTCAGCCCCGTGTTCATCGGCCGCGCCGCCGAGCTCGCCCTGCTCACCGACGCGCTCGTACGGGCCTCGGACGGCCAGCCGCAGGCGCTGCTCATCGGGGGAGAGGCGGGCGTCGGCAAGACCCGTCTCGTCGAGGAGTTCCTCGCGGAGGCCGACCGCCGCGAGGCGGTCGTGGCGATCGGCGGCTGCGTGGAAATCGGCGCGGACGGGCTGCCGTTCGCCCCGTTCGCGACGGCCCTGCGCGCCCTGCGCCGGCTCCTGCCGGAGGAACTGACGGAGGCACTGGCCGGTCAGGAGGGCGAACTGGCCCGCCTGCTGCCCGAACTGGGCGAAGCGGGCCGCGAGCCCAACGACGAGCACGGCACCGCCCGCCTGTTCGAGCTCACCGCCCGCCTCCTTGAGCGCCTCTCCGCCGAACGCGCCCTCGTCCTCGTGCTGGAGGACCTGCACTGGGCCGACGCCTCCACCCGTCACCTCCTCACCTACCTCTTCCGCACCCTGCGCAGCGGCCGCATCACGGTGATCGGCACCTACCGCGCCGACGACATCCACCGTCGCCACCCCCTGCGCCCGCTCCTCGCGGAAATGGACCGGCTCCGCGCCGTCCACCGCATCGAACTCGCCCGCTTCACCCGGGCCGAGGTCCGCCGCCAGCTCACCGGCATCCTCGCCACGACCCCCGAGGCCGCCCTCGTCGACGAGATCTTCGACCGCTCCGACGGCAACGCCTTCTTCGTCGAGGAGCTCGCCCGCAGCCTGGAATGCTGCGGCGACAGCTCCGGACTCTCCGACTCCCTGCGCGACCTGCTCCTCGTGCGAGTGGAAGCCCTGTCCGACGACGCCCAGAAGATCGCGAGGATCGTCGCCGAAGGCGGCTCCACCGTCGAGCACGAACTGCTCGCCGCCGTCGCCGGACTGGCCGAGGACGACCTCATCGAGGCGCTGCGTACGGCCGTCGGTGCCAATCTGCTGCTCCCCACCCCGGACACGGACGGATACCGCTTCCGGCACTCCCTGGTTCGCGAGGCCGTCAGCGACGACCTGCTGCCCGGCGAACGCTCCCGCCTCAACCGCCGCTACGCCGAGGCACTGGAGGCCGACCCCGGCCTCGTCCGCGACGACGAACGCGCCACCCGTCTCGCCAGCTACTGGTACGCGGCCCGCGACGCGGCGAAGGCACTGCCCGCCGTACTCGAGGCATCCGTCGAAGCCCGCCGCCGCTACGCCCACTCCGAGCAGTTCCGTCTGCTGGAACGCGCCATGGAGCTCTGGGACGACGTCCCCGAAGACGTACGCCGCACCCTGCGCCCCCTCGACTACGCGGAGGTCTACCCGGCCTGCGGATGCGACCCCGGGACCACCCCGCTCCGCTATCTGGACCTGATGGCGGAAGCGACCGTCGCCGCCCGCTTCGGGGGCGACCGCGAAAGGGCCCTGGCCATCTCGAAGAAGGCCGTACGGGTCCTGGACGGTGAGGACGACCCGCTGCGCGCCGCCTGGTTCTGGGTGCAGCGCTCCCGACTGATGCAGGACCTCACGCGCGGCGACGGCCGCGAGGAACTGGCCATCGCCCAGGAGCTGGTCCGTGGCCTGCCCCCGTCCGCCGTGCACGCCGACGTCCTGAGCAGCGTCGCCAGCTGGGGAGCCCTGCATCGCCCGGGGGCCGAGACACTCGCCGCCGCCGACCGCGCCGTCGAGTACGCGCGGCTCGTCGGTGACGAACACATCGAGCTGTACGCCCGGCTCACCCGGGGCTGGCTCACCGCCGACGCCGGCAGCGTCGACGAAGGCATCGCGGAGCTGTACGCCGTCCGCGACCGTGCCGAGGAACTGCACCTGGTCGGGATCATGGGCCGGGCGAGCATCAACCTCCCCTCCACGCTCGAATCCATGGGCCGCTCCCTGGAAGCCGTGGCCGCCGCCGACCACGGGATCGAGGTCTGCCACAGCCACGGCATCGCCGACACCGAAGCGTGGGTCCGCTCCAATCAGTCGCAGTCCTTCTTCTCCCTCGGGCACTGGGACGAGAGCGGCAGGGCCGCCGACGCGGCCGCCCTGATCGCCCGCTCCCGCAAGGCACGCGGTCTCGTCGCCGCCCGCCGTACCGAACTGGCCCTCGCCCGCGGTGACTACGCCGAGGCGGACGATCAACTGGCCCTCACCCGACGTCATTTCGGTCACCTCGACCCACAGCCCCAGCACCTGATCACCCCCGCTCGGCACACCGTGTCCCTGGCCGCACAGCAGGGCCGCCTCCCCGACGCACGGGCCGCCTTCCGGGCACAGGCCGGGCTCGGCTTCCCACCGGGCACCCAGCGCTACGCCCTGCCGCTGCTCCACGTCGCCGCGGCGGCGGAGGCCGACGCACGTGGCCTGCCCACCGCTGACCCCGGACGTCCCGCGATCCTGGAGCTGATCCGCACCCACCTCAAACTGCTGCCGATGCTCGTCCCCGTATGGGCCGCCTACGGCGTGCTCGTCGAGGCCGAACTGGCCCGCGCCGAAGGGGCGGACACTCCGGACCACTGGTCCCGCGCCGCGACCGCGTTCGCTCCCCTCCAGCGGCCCTACGAACTGGCCCAGATCCGCCATCGCTGGGCGGAGTCCCTCCTCACCGCCCAGGGCGACCGCGCCTCCGCGACCCCGCTGCTGCGCGAGGCCCACGCCACCGCGGCACGGCTCGGGGCACGGCCGCTCACCGAGACCATCGAGCTACTGGCCGGCCGCGCCCGCATCACGCTCGCCGTTCCCGAACGGGCCACCGAGCCGCAGATCCACCCCGGCGTCCTCGTCCCGGCGGCCGACGGAGCCACCGGGAGTGACCACGCCGACGCCGAAGCCGCGGGCACGGAGGAGTACGACCCCGCGAAGGCGGCGATCGAGTCCTTCGGGCTGACGCCGCGCGAGCGGGACGTCCACCGACTCGTGGCCGCCGGGCACACCAACCGGAGGATCGCCGAGGAGCTGTACATCTCGCCCAAGACCGCGAGCGTGCACGTCTCCAACATCCTTGCCAAGCTGGGCGTGTCCGGCCGGGGCGAGGCAGCCGCCCTCGCCCACCGCCTCCGGCTCTACCCCGTGCGCCGCGCGCCGTAGCGGGGAACGGGGGAGCGGCGCCCGGGCCCGGCGAAGCCGGTCGGCCCTCAATCCCGCAGGGGCCCGGCTTCGTGCGGCGACTGTCTGCCCGGTGGCGCTAGCGCACCTTCAGCAGCAGAATCCTGTCGTCTCCCGGCTCGGGGGTGGCACGGCCGTCCGTATTGCTGGTGACCAGCCACACCCTGTCGCCGCCCGCGGCGAGCACGGTCCGCAGCCGGCCGTACTTCCCGTCGAGGAACGACTGGGGCGCGGCCAGTGGTTCCTCGCCCGCCTTGCCCGAGAGCGGAATGCGCCACAGCCGCTCGCCGCGCAGCCCCGCCATCCAGACCGATCCGCCGGCGAACGCGATGCCGCTCGGCGATGCCTCCGCGGTCTTCCACTGGGCCACCGGGTCGACGAACCCCTCCTCGCCCTTCCCGCCCTCCACTTCGGGCCAGCCGTAGTTCCCGCCGGGCTCGATCAGGTTCAGCTCGTCCCAGGTGTCCTGGCCGAACTCGGCCGCCCAGAGCCGCTTCTGCCCGTCCCAGGCAAGCCCCTGCACATTGCGGTGGCCGTACGAATACACCACCGAGTCGGCCTCCGGGTTGCCGTGGACGGGCTCGCCGTCGGGCGTCATCCGCAGGATCTTGCCGCCCAGCGACTCCTTGTCCTGGGCCAGCCCCGTGTCCCCGGTCTCGCCCGTGCCCGCGTACAGCATGCGGTCCGGGCCGAAGGCGATCCGGCCGCCGTTGTGGACGGTGCCCTTCGGGATGCCCCGCAGGATCGTGTCCGGGGCCCCGAGCTGCTGGCCGGCCGGCTTCCGCTCCTCGTACAGCATGCGGGCGATGCGGTTGTCGGATGCGGTGGTGAAATACGCGTAGACCAGACTGTCCGCGCCGAACGTCGCCGAGACGGCGAGGCCGAGCAGCCCGCCCTCGCCGCCGGGCGACACCCCCGGCACGGAGCCCAGTGGCGTCTTCTTCCCGCTCCTGCCGTCGATCCGGGTGATCGTGCCGTCGTCGCGGGAGGCCACCAGCAGATCACCGCCGGGCAGCGCGGCCAGCCCCCAGGGGCTCGCCAGCCCTTCGGTGAGCGTGGAGACGACCTTCGCCGATCCCTCGGCCGGCGGCAGATCCGAGGCCGTCGCGGAGGCGGAGGGAGCGGGCGAGGAGGCGGACGGCGGCGACGAGTCGCCCTCCCGGCCCCCCGTTCGCCCCGGGCCGTCCTCGGCCGAGCAGGCCGCGGACACCATCAGTGAGGCCGCGGCCAGCGAGGCCACCACCCCTTTGCGTACAGCGGGGGAGAGAGCAGATCCGAACACAGCAACGATCCTTTCGACGGCCGCCTGACTACTGTTCCTACACCGCAGCCCCGCCCCAGGTTCCCGAACCCCGCCAATTCTCTCGCGACACCCTCAGTCCCACGACCCGCGCGCCCGCGGCAGCCCCGCGATCTCCGCCAGATCCGCGGCGTCGAGCTCCAACCGCGCGGCGCCCGCGTTCTCCACCGCCCAGTGCTCCCGCTTCGCGCCCGGTACGGGCACCACGTGCGGCCCCTGCCGCAGCACCCAGGCCAGCGCTACCTGCGCCGGAGTGGCGCCATGGCGCTCCGCGATCCGCCGGAGCCCGGACACCACCGGCTGGTTCGCCGCCATCATCTCGGCCGTGAACCGCGGGTGCCTGGCCCGCGGATCGTCAGGCTCGAACCCCTGCCCCGGCGTCAGCGTCCCCGTCAGATAGCCGTTCCCGAGCGGCATCGCCGCCAGCAGCCCCACGCCGCGCGCCGTGCACCACGGCAGCAAGGACTCCAGCGCCTCGGGCGACCACACGGAAAGCTCCGCCTCGACCGCGCTGACCGGAAACACCTGCTGTACGCGCTCCAGTTGACGGATCGTTCCGTCATGCAGCCGCGAGCCCGCCCTGCGCGAGGCGCGCGCCCCCACGGCGCACAGTCCGAGTGCCCGCACCTTCCCCGCCGCGACCAGATCCGCCATCGCTCCCCAGGTCTCCTCCACCGGTACCTCGGGGTCGGCCCGGTGCAGTTGGTACAGGTCGATCACGTCGGTCTGCAGCCGCCGCAGCGAGGCGTCGCAGGCTCGCCGCACATAGCCCGGGCGCCCGTTGGCGACGATGTGCTGATCACCGACCAGCAGCCCGCACTTGGTCGAGAGGAAGGCGTCGCTCCGCCGCCCCTTGAGGGCTCTCCCCACGAGCAGCTCGTTCGTGAAGGGGCCGTACATGTCCGCCGTGTCGAGCAGGTGGACGCCCGCGTCGAGCGCCGCGTGCACCGTCCGCACCGAGCGGTCGCCGCGCTGCTGCGATGTGCTGTACGCCCAGCTCATCGGCATACAACCCAGCCCGACCGCGCCCACGGCGAGCGCCGCCGCACCGATAGTCCTGCGCTCCAACTCCCCGAACCCTTCCTCGGTCCCGCGGTCACGGGACCACACCGCACCCCAAAGTAACCTCTGCCCCCACGGAGCCGCCGGGCAGCCGTCGCCTAGCCTCCTGAGCATGACTTCGACGACCACCACCGACGTATGGCTGCCGATTCCGGCCGATGAGACCGACGGGCTGCCCGACGGGCTCAGCTACCACTTCTGGGACGGCGGCCAGGACTTCCCCGCCGACCCCGCGGACTGCGCCTTCTACGTCGTTCCCTATATGAAGGGCCCGCAGATCGCGACCCGTCCGCTCGGCGCGATGGGCGCGGTACAGGTCGTGCAGACGCTCTCCGCGGGCATCGACCACGTGGAGCCCGGCCTCGGCCTGCTCCCCGCCGGTGTGCGGCTCTGCAACGCCAGGGGAGTCCACGAGGCATCCACCGCCGAGCTGGCGCTCGCACTGATCCTCGCCTCGCTGCGGGGCTTCCCAGGCTTCGTGCACGGCCAGGACAAGGAGGAGTGGAGGGCCGGCTTCTATCCCGCCCTCGCCGACAAGTCGGTGCTCATCGTCGGGTACGGATCGATCGGATCGGCCATCGAGGACCGGCTCGAACCCTTCGAGTGCGCGCGGGTGGCGCGCGTCGCACGCTCCGCGCGGGCTACGGAGCGCGGCCCCGTACACACACTCGACGACCTGCCCGCGCTGCTCCCCGAGGCCGACATCGTCATTCTGTCCACCCCGCTGAACGCGTCCACCCAGGGACTGGTGGGCGCGGAGTTCCTCAAGGCGATGCGGGACGGCGCGCTTCTCGTCAATGTCGCCAGGGGGCAAGTCGTGGACACCCAGGCCCTGTTGTCCGAACTCGAGTGCGGCCGGCTGCGCGCCGCACTCGATGTCACCGACCCGGAACCGCTGCCCGCCGGTCACCCCCTCTGGCACGCACCCAACGTCCTGATCACCCCTCATGTCGGCGGCAGCACCTCGGCGTTCCTCCCCCGGGCCAAGCGTCTGCTGGCGGGGCAGCTCACCCGCTTCGCCGCGGGCGAGCCGGTGCGAAACGTCGTACTCACCACCGGCTGAACACGCTCCGGAGTACGTTCATCGCAGCGGGTTTCCACAATGCCGCAAGTCGTCACGGAGAGTAGAGCAAGTATGGCGCTGAGTGACGGGTCTGGTGTATCGTCCAGAACGGGGGGCTGCGTCGTGGAAGGGGCGACGCGGGGGAGGAAGTAGAACGCGAGGGGGCGACGGGCGATGTGCGGCCAATGGAGAGACGATCCGACGCGGCAGGGCGAGCGGAAGCGGTCATCGGTACCGACGCCGAACAGGAATCCGCCCCGCCCGCGGCCACGGCGAACAGTGGGCCGCACCCCGGGGGTGCCGGACGCGACCCGGGGAGTTGGGTGGTGAGCACCGTAGGGGCCCCGCTCTCCCGGCAGTCGGTCGCGGGCGAGGGCTCTGGCCTGCGCTCCCGGATCACCCTGGCGACGGTCTGCGCCGGGTACGCGCTCGGTGCGGCCCTTGGCTGGGGCTCTCCGCAAGTGGCGCTGTTCATGGGTGACTTCGGGCTCAGCACCGCCGCCCTGATCGCGGCGCTCTCCTGCTTCGTCTACGCGCGAGCCAGTACCAGCCGGTTCCGGCCCGCGTGGATGCTCTTCGCGCTCTCCTCGCTCATGGCCGCCTGCGGCAACGCGGTCTGGGGGTGGTACGAGGTGGTGCTCGGTCTCCCCGTTCCCACACCCTCCCTCGCCGACTTCTTCTTCCTCTGCTTCGCGCCGCCCGCCATCGTGGGGCTGCTCGTCCTCGCCAGGCGCCCCGTCACCCGGGCCGGCTGGGTCTGTCTGGCGCTGGACTCCTGGCTGATCGGCGGATCGCTGCTGACGCTCTCCTGGAGCCTCGCTCTCGCCCACACCGCCCATGCCGCCGACCTGGAGGGCGGGAGCGTGGCCAGGGCCGCGCTCTCCCTCGCCTATCCGCTGCTCGACATCGTGCTGGTCTCCATGGTGCTCGCGCTGCACTTCCGGCGCTCCAGCATGAACCGCTCCGCGGTTAACACGGCCGTCGCCGCGCTCGCCCTGACCGTCCTGTGCGACACCGTGTTCACCTCGCCGCTTCTCCGCTCGACGTACCACTCCGGCCAGCTGCTCGACGCGGGCTGGTTCACCGGCTCGCTCCTCCTCGCGTACGCCCCCTGGGGGGCCAGGCGCCGCGATACGGAACCGGTGCGGCACGGCTCGACGGCGATGCGCCCGACCAGCCGCCCCATCGCCGGTTCGCTGGCCGCGCTGACGCCCTATCTGGCCGCGGCGGTGTGCACCCTGGGCATCCTGTACAACGTGGTCGAGGGCCGCAGGGTCGACCGGGTGGTGATCTTCACCGGATGCACGGTCGTGCTCGCCCTGGTCGTCCGGCAGGGCATCATGCTCCTCGACAACATCTCGCTGACCCAGGAGCTGGCGCAGAAGGAGAACCACTTCCGCTCGCTGGTGCAGGGATCGAGCGACGTCATCATGATCGCCGCGCCCACCGGCATACTGCGCTACGTCAGCCCCGCGGCCGCCGGGGTGTACGGGCGCGAGGCGGACGATCTCGTCGGATCCGAACTGGCCTCGATCATCCATCCGGAAGACCTCGGCGGCGTGGTCCACGAGGTGCGGCGCTTCCTGGCCGCGTCACCCCACGAAGAACCCACCACCCGCATCGAGTGCCGCTTCAGGTCGGGCACCGGTGACTGGCTCAACGTGGAGTCCACCGTCAACCGGCACCAGGGCGGCCTGCTCCTCAACAGCCGGGACGTGACCGAACGCGTCAGGCTCCAGGCCCAGTTGCAGCACAACGCCGAACACGACCCCCTCACCGATCTGCCCAACCGGGCGCTCTTCACGGACCGGGTCCGCCGCGCGCTCAGCGGCCGGCGCTCGGGCGACTCGGGCACCGCCGTCCTGTTCATCGATCTCGACGGCTTCAAAGCGGTCAACGACACCATCGGTCACCAGGCCGGCGACGAACTCCTCATCCAGGCCGCCCGTCGTCTCGCGGACTCCGTGCGGGCCGGGGACACCGCGGCCCGGCTCGGCGGCGACGAGTTCGCCGCGCTCATCGTCGGCGACGGCACCCGCGACCAGGGCGCCCGTGAGTACCAGGTGCACGAGATCGCCGACCGGCTGCGCCTCACGCTCTCCCAGCCGTACCGCATCGGGGCCAGCGAGGTCCGCGTGGCCGCCTCCATCGGCGTCGCGTTCGCGGAGCCCGGCATCACCCCCACCGACCTCATGCGCAACGCGGACCTCGCCATGTACCGCGCCAAGGCCGGCGGCAAGGACCGGGTCGAGCTGTACGCCCCGCAGATGCAGGCCGATGTCGTACGCCGCTCCGAGCTGGCGGCCCGGCTGCGCACGGCCCTGCGGGACGGTGAGTTCGCGCTGCTGCACCAGCCGGTGGTCCATCTCGCCAGCGGCACCGTCGCCGCCGTCGCGGCGCAGGCGCGCTGGCGCTCGGCGCAGGGCATCCTCTTCACCCCCGCCGAATTCCTGCGGGTCTCCGACGACAGCGACCGCACGGCCGAGCTCGGCCGCTGGCTCCTGGAGGCGGCCGTCGAGCAGGCCGCCGACCGGGCCAGGGCCGGGCACCCGGTCTCCGTGTCCGTGCGCCTCTCCGCCGGCCGGCTGCTGGACCGGGCGCTGCCCTTCGGTTCCATCGAGGCGCTCCTGACCCGGTACGGCCTGCCCTCCGGCGCCCTGATGATCGAGGTCGCCGAAAGCGACCCCCGGATCTCGTTCGACGACCTGGAACAGCGGCTGGTCGCACTGCGCCGCCTGGGCGTACGGATCGCGCTCGACGGCTTCGGCAGCGGCTACGCGGCGATCAACGCCCTGCGCCGGCTCCCCGTCGACGTACTCAAGCTGGACCGCGGCCTCGTCGAAGGGGTGGTGGAATCAGCCCGGCTGCACAAGATCACCAGCGGCCTGCTCCGTATCGCCTGCGATCTCGGCATGCAGTCCGTGGCCGACGGCGTCGACGTACCGGAACAGGTCCTCGCCCTGCGCGCCATGGGCTGCACGCACGGCCAGGGGATGGCCTTCTCCGGGCCGCTCGACGAGTACCGGCTGCGCCGCACGCTGGTGCGGGGAGAGTTCCCCGTACCGGGCAGTCCCGCCGCCCAGCCCGTCCTGGCGGGCGGCTCGATTCCCCTGCTCACTGGCTCACATGGTGAGACGGCCGTCCCACCCACTTGACACCGTACGCGTGCCGGAGAGAGGGTCAATGCCATGCGCACCCGAATTCTCGTACTTGGAAAGCGCGTCGGCTGAAGCAGAGTTCGTCACTGACCCTCTGCAGACCGCACCGGCGCGCTCCCCTCGCTTGCCTCACGGCACGAGGGGTTTTTTGTTGCACTGACACTTCCCAAAACCCCGCAAAAACCCTCAGCTTCGAGAAGAGAATGCCGATGACCGAGCAGGCCACCGGGGCCCACCACCCGCAGCCGCGGGCCCGTCACAACGGACCGTCGTCCGCCACAGTCGAGCACGTCACGGGCGCCCAGTCCCTCATCCGTTCTCTTGAGGAAGTCGGGGTCGACACCGTATTCGGCATTCCCGGCGGTGCGATCCTTCCGGCGTACGACCCGATGATGGACTCCACCCGGGTGCGCCACGTTCTGGTCCGGCACGAGCAGGGTGCGGGTCACGCGGCCACCGGCTACGCCCAGGCCACCGGCAAGGTCGGTGTCTGCATGGCCACCTCGGGGCCCGGTGCGACCAACCTCGTCACGCCGATCGCCGACGCGCACATGGACTCGGTGCCGCTCGTCGCGATCACCGGCCAGGTCGCCTCCAAGGCGATCGGCACGGACGCCTTCCAGGAAGCCGACATCTGCGGCATCACGATGCCGGTCACCAAGCACAACTTCCTCGTCACCAGGGCCGAGGACATCCCGCACACCATCGCCGAGGCGTTCCACATCGCGTCCACCGGCCGTCCGGGACCGGTCCTCGTCGACATCGCCAAGGACGCCCTCCAGGCGCAGACCACCTTCAGCTGGCCGCCCACCCAGGACCTGCCCGGTTACCGGCCGGTCACCAAGCCGCACGCCAAGCAGATCCGCGAGGCGGCCAAGCTCATCACGCAGGCCAAGCGCCCCGTGCTGTACGTCGGCGGAGGCGTCATCAAGGCGGGGGCCACCGCCGAACTCAAGGTCCTCGCCGAGCTCACCGGAGCGCCCGTCACCACCACACTGATGGCGCTCGGCGCGTTCCCCGACAGCCACCCGCTGCACGTGGGAATGCCGGGCATGCACGGTGCGGTCACCGCCGTCACCGCGCTGCAGAAGGCCGACCTGATCGTCGCCCTCGGGGCCCGCTTCGACGACCGCGTCACCGGCAAGCTGGACAGCTTCGCGCCGTACGCGAAGATCGTCCACGCCGACATCGACCCGGCCGAGATCGGCAAGAACCGGGCCGCCGACGTGCCGATCGTCGGAGACGCCCGCGAGGTCCTGGCCGACCTCGTCCAGGCCGTCCAGGCCGAGCACACCGAGGGCAACACGGGCGACTACGAGGCATGGTGGAAGGACCTCAACCGCTGGCGCGATACCTACCCGCTCGGATACGACCTGCCGGAGGACGGCAGTCTCTCCCCGCAGCAGGTCATCCAGCGGGTCGGCCGGCTGGCCCCCGAGGGCACGATCTTCGCCGCGGGCGTCGGCCAGCACCAGATGTGGGCCGCCCACTTCATCGACTACGAGAAGCCCGCCACCTGGCTGAACAGCGGCGGCGCCGGAACCATGGGATACGCGGTCCCGGCCGCCATGGGCGCCAAGGCCGGCATGCCCGACCGTACGGTCTGGGCGATCGACGGCGACGGCTGCTTCCAGATGACCAACCAGGAACTCACCACCTGCGCGCTCAACAACATCCCGATCAAGGTCGCGATCATCAACAACGGCGCCCTCGGGATGGTCCGCCAGTGGCAGACCCTCTTCTACAACCAGCGGTACTCCAACACCGTGCTGCACTCCGGCGCCGACACGGACGGTGCTCCCGCGAAGGGCACCCGGGTGCCGGACTTCGTGAAGCTGTCCGAGGCCATGGGCTGCTACGCGATCCGCTGCGAGGACCCCGCCGACCTGGACAAGGTCATCGAAGAGGCCAACTCCATCAACGACCGCCCCGTCGTGATCGACTTCATCGTCCACGAGGACGCCATGGTGTACCCGATGGTCGCCGCCGGCACCTCCAACGACGAGGTCATGGCCGCCCGCGGTGTCCGCCCCGACTTCGGCGACAACGAAGACGACTGAGAGACAGAGAGAGACCGACTCCATGTCCACCAAGCACACACTCTCCGTCCTGGTCGAGAACAAGCCCGGCGTCCTCGCCCGGATCACGGCTCTGTTCTCCCGGCGCGGCTTCAATATCGACTCACTCGCGGTCGGTACCACCGAGCACCCCGACATCTCCCGCATCACCATCGTCGTGAATGTCGAGGACCTGCCCCTGGAGCAGGTGACCAAGCAGCTCAACAAGCTGGTCAACGTCCTGAAGATCGTCGAACTCGAGCCCGCCGCTGCGATCCAGCGCGAGCTCGTCCTGGTGAAGGTCCGCGCCGACAACGAGACCCGCTCCCAGATCGTCGAGATCGTCTCGCTGTTCCGCGCCAAGACCGTGGACGTCTCCCCGGAGGCCGTCACGATCGAGGCGACCGGGGGAGCCGACAAGCTTGAGGCCATGCTCAAGATGCTGGAGCAGTTCGGCATCAAGGAGCTCGTCCAGTCCGGCACCATCGCCATAGGGCGGGGCTCACGGTCGATCACCGACCGTTCCCTGCGCGCGCTCGACCGCTCGGCGTAGGAAGCCGGCGGCCCCGCCGCCGGCCCGCCGCTCGCATGGCGAGACCCGACAACGCATCCGACGCACCCCGCCGTACGGTGGGACGCAACACCTGCACACCAAGGAGAGACCCAGTGGCCGAGCTGTTCTACGACGACGATGCCGACCTGTCCATCATCCAGGGCCGCAAGGTCGCGGTCATCGGCTACGGCAGCCAGGGCCACGCCCACGCGCTGTCGCTCCGTGACTCCGGCGTCGATGTCCGCGTCGGTCTGCACGAGGGCTCGAAGTCCAAGGCCAAGGCCGAGGAGCAGGGCCTGCGCGTGGTGACGCCTTCCGAGGCCGCCGCCGAGGCCGACGTCATCATGATCCTCGTGCCGGACCCGATCCAGGCCCAGGTCTACGAGGAGTCCATCAAGGACAACCTCAAGGACGGCGACGCGCTCTTCTTCGGTCACGGCCTGAACATCCGCTTCGGCTTCATCAAGCCGCCGGCCAACGTCGACGTCTGCATGGTCGCCCCCAAGGGCCCGGGCCACCTGGTCCGCCGTCAGTACGAGGAGGGCCGCGGCGTCCCGTGCATCGTGGCCGTCGAGCAGGACGCCACCGGCAAGGGCCTGGCCCTCGCCCTCTCGTACGCGAAGGGCATCGGCGGCACCCGCGCCGGCGTCATCAAGACGACCTTCACCGAGGAGACCGAGACCGACCTGTTCGGTGAGCAGGCTGTCCTCTGCGGTGGCACCGCAGCCCTGGTCAAGGCCGGTTTCGAGACCCTGACCGAGGCCGGCTACCAGCCGGAGATCGCGTACTTCGAGTGCCTCCACGAGCTGAAGCTGATCGTGGACCTCATGTACGAGGGCGGCCTGGAGAAGATGCGCTGGTCCATCTCGGAGACCGCCGAGTGGGGCGACTACGTCACCGGCCCGCGGATCATCACGGACGCCACCAAGGCCGAGATGAAGAAGGTCCTCACCGAGATCCAGGACGGCACCTTCGCCAACGCCTGGATGGCCGAGTACCACAACGGTCTGCCCAAGTACAACGAGTACAAGAAGGCCGACAGCGACCACCTGCTGGAGACCACGGGCCGTGAGCTGCGCAAGCTCATGAGCTGGGTGAACGAGGAGGCGTAAGCCCTCCGCCATGGGGCGGGCCACTGGCCCGCCCCATGGCCACACCGCCCGTCTCGTCCCCCGTGTCACTGCGGACGGAGGAGGTGGAAGCGGCTGCATCGAATGTGTGTACAAGTCGTCCACCCTCGTGTGGGTGATCCTTCCACCGGGGCGCATTACCTGCCTCGCTGCATGACTACACTTCTCAACACATACACGCGTCAGGGCCCACAGTGTCGTGCGTCTCCACGCGGCTAGCCCCTCCACCGCCTGCGGCCGTCGGGACGGCCGTCCGCACTGGACATGTGAGGACTCTCGTGAGCTCGAAACCTGTCGTACTCATCGCTGAAGAGCTGTCGCCCGCCACGGTCGACGCTCTGGGTCCGGATTTCGAGATCCGGCACTGCAACGGCGCGGACCGCGCCGAACTCCTCCCCGCGATCGCCGACGTCGACGCCATCCTGGTGCGTTCCGCCACGAAGGTCGACGCCGAAGCCATCGCCGCGGCCAAGAAGCTGCGGGTCGTCGCCCGCGCCGGTGTCGGTCTGGACAACGTCGACGTCTCCTCGGCCACCAAGGCCGGCGTGATGGTCGTGAACGCCCCGACCTCCAACATCGTCACCGCCGCCGAGCTCGCCTGCGGCCTGCTCGTCGCCACGGCGCGCAACATCCCCCAGGCCAACACCGCCCTGAAGAACGGCGAGTGGAAGCGCTCCAAGTACACGGGTGTCGAGCTCAGCGAGAAGGTCCTCGGCGTCGTCGGCCTCGGCCGTATCGGTGTCCTGGTCGCGCAGCGCATGTCGGCCTTCGGCATGAAGATCGTCGCGTACGACCCCTACGTGCAGCCCGCGCGGGCCGCGCAGATGGGCGTCAAGCTCCTCACCCTCGACGAGCTGCTGGAGGTCGCCGACTTCATCACGGTGCACCTGCCCAAGACGCCGGAGACGCTCGGTCTGATCGGCGACGAGGCGCTGCACAAGGTGAAGCCCTCGGTGCGCATCGTCAACGCCGCCCGCGGCGGCATCGTCGACGAGGAGGCGCTCGCCTCCGCCCTCAAGGAGGGCCGCGTCGCCGGCGCCGGTCTGGACGTGTACACGAAGGAGCCCTGCACGGACTCCCCGCTGTTCGAGTTCGACCAGGTCGTCTGCACCCCGCACCTCGGCGCCTCCACCGACGAGGCCCAGGAGAAGGCGGGCATCGCGGTCGCCAGGTCCGTGCGTCTGGCCCTCGCCGGTGAGCTCGTCCCGGACGCGGTCAACGTCCAGGGCGGTGTCATCGCCGAGGACGTCCGTCCCGGGCTGCCGCTCGCCGAGAAGCTCGGCCGGATCTTCACCGCGCTCGCGGGCGAGGTCGCTGCCCGGCTCGACGTCGAGGTGTACGGCGAGATCACCCAGCACGACGTGAAGGTGCTCGAACTCTCCGCGCTCAAGGGCGTGTTCGAGGACGTCGTCGACGAGACCGTGAGCTACGTCAACGCTCCGCTGTTCGCGCAGGAGCGCGGTGTCGAGGTGCGCCTCACCACCAGCTCCGAGTCGCCGGACCACCGCAACGTGGTGACCGTCCGCGGCACGCTGTCGAGCGGCGAGGAGGTCGCGGTCTCGGGCACGCTGGCCGGCCCCAAGCACCTCCAGAAGATCGTGGCCATCGGCGACTACGACGTCGACCTGGCACTCGCGGACCACATGGTCGTCCTGCGTTACCAGGACCGTCCGGGTGTGGTCGGCGCGGTCGGCCGCATCCTCGGTGAGGCCGGCCTCAACATCGCGGGCATGCAGGTCTCGCGGGCGGACGTGGGCGGCGAGGCGCTGGTCGTCCTCACCGTCGACGACACCGTTCCGCAGTCGGTGCTGACCGAGATCTCCGATGAGATCGGTGCCGCCTCGGCCCGTTCGGTGAACCTCACCGACTGATCCTCCGCCGCTCGGACCACGTACCCGGCATGTAGACGCCCGTCTTACACGGACGTCTGTATGCCGGGTACGCTGCGTATATGGGACATCGTGAGGATCTGCTCGTAGGCGCCAAGCGCTGCCTGCTGGAGAAGGGGTACGCCCGGACGACGGCCCGCGACATCGTGGCGGCGTCCGGCACCAACCTCGCCTCCATCGGTTACCACTACGGCTCCAAGGAGGCCCTGCTCAACCTGGCCTTCCTGAAGGTGACGGAGGAGTGGGGCGACGTCATCACGGACGCGCCGGACCGGTCCGGCGCGGAGGTCCGGGATGTCCCGCAGGACCCGTTCGAACAGTTCCGCGAGGTCTGGGAGCGGGTCATCGGTTCCTACGACCGGACCCGCGCCGTCTGGCAGCTCCAGATGGAGGTCATCTCGCGGATCGACACCGACCCCGAGCTCCAGAAGGCCCTGGCCGGCCCGCGGAGCGACGCGCGCAACGGGCTCGCTCAGACCATGCTGGGCGTCGACCCGGAGGCCGATCCCGAGAAGGCGCGGGTGGCGGGACTCTTCTGTCAGGCGCTGCTCGCGGGCGTGATGGTCCAGTGGATGATCGACGGTGAGTCCGCGCCGTCCGCGCAGGACCTGACCGACGGCCTCAGAGCCGTACTGGAGGGCCGGGCCTCCTAGGGCGCCCTCGGGGGGCGCCGTTCCCCTGTGCGTTAGACAGCCACCGCAGCACCGCACCACCACCGGCCGGGCCGGGTCCGTCGCTCCATGACGGGCCCGGCCCGCAGTGCGTGCCCGGCGCGTGTGGGCCCTTGCTTGGGTCCTGGGGCCCACGACTCCACACCATGTCCGGGCCTAGCGTGAGACGTCCTCACTTCGCTCACTGGCTGCACTGGTTGGGGTCACGCATGGCTGCGATCGGTGGCATACCCGCACATGGCGGCGCCGTTCCCGCGTCGGGGGCGGGGCGGCGCGAGATGCCGCGTGCGCTGGGCGCGGCCCGCACGCTGGTCCACGTCCTCCTCGCCGCGACGGCGCTGGGCGGGTTCGGCCTGCTCGGCTCCGCGCTGGCCGCCGACGCGCTGGGCGCTCGGCTCATCGGCATCGCCGTCTACGCGGCGCTGCCCGGGGTGGCCGGCTGGCTGCTCTCGCGGCGCGCCTGGAGCGGTGGCAGGCGTGTGTGGTGGGGCCTGGTCGCCGTACAGGTGTGGCTGTTGCTCGGCGGCATCGGGAACATCGGTGACGGGTCGGCACACGGCTTCACCCAGCTGTTCCTGCCGACACTGATCCTGGTCTTCCTCACCCGGCCGCAGAGCCGCGAGTGGTTCCGCCTGCCGGTGCGGGAGCGTGAGGACAAACCGGAGTTCTCGCTGCCGCACATGATCACGTGGCGGCGCGACCGCGGGCAGTCGGCGGTGGAGTACGTCGGGCTGGTCATGCTGGTCGCCGCCATCGTCGTGGCGCTGCTGGTCACGGGCGTCGGCGGCAGTATGGCGGACGGCTTCCGGTCGGCGATCTGCTCGGTCACGGGCACGGCGTGCCCGGCGGGCGGCGACGACAGCGGCACGGTGGAGGCCGGCCAGGGCCAGGACGGCGGTGCCACGGGCGGCGCGGACGAGGGCTCGACGGTGACGGGCGGCACCGGTTCCGGTGCTGGGGGAGCGGACGGCGGGGCCACGGGGGCCGGCGGTGCCGACGGGGCGTCCGGCGGCACCGGTGGATCGGGTGGCACGGGTGGATCGGGTGGGACGGGCACCACCGCTGGGGCCGGTGGTGCCGGTGCGGGCGGTTCGACCGGTACCGGTGGCGCCGACGGAGGCCCCACCGGCACAGGTAGCACAGGCGGCACAGGCGGCGCCGACGGTGGGTCGTCAGGGGGCGGCGATACGGCGGGCGGGCCCGGCGGCGACGACACCTACCCCGAGACCAGCGACGAGCCCGAGGCGACGTACGACGACCTCCCCGCGTCGGACTCGGACGGCGAGGACGACGGCGAGGGCGACGGAGGCGACAAGGCCGAGGAGGAAGAGGACTGCGGAGGCTGGGGCTTCTTCGGCTGCGCCTGGGACCGCACCACCCAGGTGGTCAAGGGCGTGTTCGTCGACGGCATCTGGGGTGACGTCAGCGGCATCGTCGACCTCTTCAAGGCCGAGACCTGGACCGGCATCGCCGACTACGGCAAGCAACTGGGCGACCAGTGGGTGGAGGACTCCAAGGACGCCGCCGACAAGTGGAGCGACGGCGACTACCTCGGTGCGCTCGGTGACTGGGGCGGAGCGTCGCTCAACACCGTGATCAAGGTCGGCGACGACGTCCTCGTCGGTGACGAGGTGCGGGAGCGCTGGAACAACGGCGAGAAGACCCGGGCCGTCACCGACGTCATCTGGAACGTCGGTTCGCTCTTCATCCCCGGCTACGACGTAGCGAAGGTCATCGGCAAGGTCGGCAGTCTCGGCAAGATCGGCAGGGTCGCGGACGAGGTGGCGGAGGCCGCCGACGACGCGGGCGACGCTGCCCGCCGGGCCCGCAAGGCGGCCGAGGCCGGTGACGTCGACGGGGTCCGGCAGGCGGCGAAGGAGGCCGACGAGGCGGCGGACGAGGCCGAGGACGCGGCACGGAAGACCGGCTGCACCATCGCCTTCGGCCCCCGGGTGCGCTACGGAGGCACCGGCGGAGTCGCCGGGTCCGGTACCGGCGTCCTGGCATCGGGACCCCCCGACCGGGTGATCCTCGCCGACGACGGCTGCGACGAAGCGGCCAAGGCCAAGGCGAAGGAGGCCCGCGACCAGGAGCGGGCCGCCCACCTCGAACAGAAGCGGGCCGAGGAGCCCGAGCGTGCGCGCCAGGCCGAACTGGACAAGAAGAAGTACCCGGAGCCCGATCCGGGCGACACGAGCGACCCGCGCAACTACAACCCGCCGGATTGGGCCGACGGCCTCGACACGCCGACGCTCGGCGACGCCGACCTCGGGGACGGCTACTGGGCGAGCCGTGACCGCAATCCCCCGCCCAACTGGAAGAACGAGTCCTGGCTCCGCTACCAGGAGCAGATCACCGGCACCAACCGGGGCAGCGAGTACGTCGTACCGCATCCCAAGGAAGGTGTGCCGGCCGTCGAGTACGACGGCTGGGACTCCAGCCGGCAGACGTTCCTCGAAGCGAAGAACGGCTACGGCAGCTATCTGTCCAAGACCGACCCGGGCAAGCTCACCGAGTCCGGCCGCAAGAAGTTCGTCGACGAGGCGCAGCGCCAGGTCGACGCGTCCGGCGGTCGGGCGATCGAATGGCACTTCTCCGACCCGGAGGTGGCGAAGGCGGCGCGCAAGGCGTTCCGTGACGCGGGTCTTCCGATCAAGGTCATACCCACGCCGCAGAACAAGATCGCGGGCTCGAAGAAGTCCTAGGCGGGCATGCGACAGGTGGCCGGACCGAGCGGTGACGGGGAACGACAAGCCCTAGGGTGACAGCGGCTGGACCGGGAAAGAGAGCGGCACGACGTACGGAGGCAGGAACATGCAGCGTGTGGTGCGGGGATTCTGGGGTCCCAGGCAGGAGTCCGCGGAGGCACTGGCCCGGCGCTGGAAGCAGACACTCGACCGGCTCGCCGGGCTGCTGCCCGAGGCATGCTCCGGTGCCGGTAAGGAAGGGGCCTGGCGGAACGTTCCGGGTTCCGGGGCTGCCACCGCCCTGCGTCCGGACGAGGAGTCGCTGCTCGACGCCGTTCGCGCCGCCCAGGCCGCGGACGGCTGGTCGGACCGCACGGGCAGCAGCATGCAGTTCGTCGCCGCCGGGGGGCCCGGGTGGAAGGTCGACGTCAGCGGGCGGGCCGGCGGGACCTCGGAGTACCTGCTCCAGACGGTCGTCATCGGCATCCGGCCGCCGGACGGCGCGGAGGTGCCCGACGCCGCGCTCCTGGCGGCCGTCGCCGAGGTGTGGGAGGCGGACTTCGGCGGCGTGAGCAGCGATGACGTGCTCGACGCCCTGGAGGACGACGGGGGTTTCGCTCCCGACGAGCCCTCGGTCGGCTGGATCGGCTACCTCTCCTCGGGCCGTGCCGCCGTACTGCCCGACGACATCACGGGCGCCCGCAAGGAGGTGGGCTCCCAGGGGGTTCTCCTGGACATCGCCGGACCCGGTGACGTCCGGGAGGTGCTCCGGGCCAACCTGCGGCTCCGCGAGGCGGGGGCACTCCAGCCGCTGCCGCGCCCGATGGACCGGGCCGCGCTGTGACCGCCAGGGCCGGGGAGGACTTCGACGCCGTACGGGCGGTCGCCGACGTCGACGCGCTGCTGGCCGGACCGGTCCCGGAGGCAGGGCCGACCGTCGCCGTGGGCGATCCGGCCACTGGGGAGTGGACCACTACCCGGGGTGCGGGCTTCCGGCTCGTGCCGCTGTGGGAGGGTGAGGCGCTCACCGGGGTGTACGCGCCCGAATGGAACCAGGCGGTGGAAGCCGCCGAAGCCCACCTCGCCACGCTCGTAGGGGAATTGGACGGCCGCTGGGGTGCGCACCGCAAGGTGGCCATGCATGTGCCGCTGTTCCGTAAGCAGCTGGGAGCAGCCCTGCCGCCGCTGTTCGACGCCCTGCTGGCGGAGGACTGCTACGGAGATCTGACGGTGTGGGGACCCGTGGCCGTCGAGGGGGCCGGGGCCGTGCAGCGGTGGGTGGCGGTGAGCGCCGGGCACAGCGAAGCCGACGCGCCCGTGGTCATGGCGGCCGCGGTCAGCGACCAGCCGATCGTCGAACTGCCGGAGAAGGACGGGCCGGAGTAGGACGGGCCGGAGTAGGACGGGCCGGAGGGAGACGTCCAGGACCTCCGGACGCACAGGCTTCTCCGGGGCGTCACAGCCGCGCCGCCTTCAACGCCATGTGCAGCAGCAGCCGGTCCTCGCCGTCGTTCAGATCGAGGCCCGTGAGCTGGTGGACGCGGGAGAGCCGGTAGTAGAGCGTCTGCCGGTGGATGCCCAGCTCGGCGGCCGTCCGGCCGGCCTGGCCCGCGCAGTCGAGGAACACCTCGGCGGTGCGGGCCAGTTCGCTGTGCGGCGGGGTCAGCAGGGTGCGCACCGCATGGTCCGGGGCGGCGTCCGCGGACCGGGGGAGCGAGGTCAGCAGCCGGTACGGTCCGATGGCCCGCCAGTCGGCGACCCTGCCGAAGCGGGTCTCGGCCGTGGCGGCGCGGGCAGCCGACACGGCCTCGTGCCAGGAGACGGCGAGCTCCGCCAGACCGCGGCGCGGAACCGCGATCCCCGCGGCGGCGGCCGGACCCGCCACTGAGCGCAGCCGGTCCGCGGCCGTCGTCGCCGGGTCCAGGACGTCGGACGAGCGCAGCCTGACCAGTGCGGCCAGCGACACGTTGCCCGGCCCCGGCGGGAGCTCGCCCGTCGGCGAGGCCGCCGCCCCGGCCGGGTACGCGACCGTGGACAGGGCTGCCGCCGACGGCACCGTACGCACCGAGGGGGTCTCCTCGGCCCACGGGGTCACGCACACCACCGTGTGCAGGCCGTCCGCGTCCGGGCCGAGCGCCTCGCGCAGCGCGGCCACCGCCATATCGCGCTGCCAGCCGCGCGCCGCAGTGAGGACCGCACCGAATTCCCGGGACAGATCCGTGCCCACCCGTGCCTCGTCGGAGAGCAGCGCCCCGATGCGGGACGCCACGTCCATCGCCGCCGTCAGCTGGTCGTCGGTCGGGCCGGGGTCCGCGTCGAGCAGCCATACGTAACCGAGCACGACACCTCGATGGCGTACCGGAAGGCAGATCCGGCCCCGGAAGACACCGGCCTCCGGGGCGGCCGGAATCCGGACGGGGCCGGTGGCCCGGGCGATGCCGAAGCCCTCGAACCAGGCCCGGACCGCCGGGGTGGAGCGGCGGGTCAGGATCGACCGGGTGCGGACCGGGTCCATCGCCGTGTCGTCGTCACTGTCGTGGGCCCCGAAAGCGACCAGGCCGAAGTCCCGGTTCTCCAGGGTCGCCGGAGCGCCGAGCAGTGCGGAGATCTCGTCGACCAGCTCCTGGTAATCGCCTTTCACCCACTCATTCTCGCACCCCTTCAGACATATGTCTGAGGTGGCGACCACAGATGCGTGACAGGTGTCGATGGCACAGGATCGGAGAGATCCTTAGATTTCACGGTGGTTCTCCGTGCTGTACCGGTCCGTGTCACTTCGTACCCCTACAGCCTCGTTCGTTATTCCGTGGAGGTGCCCCGTGCTGGGTCCCGTGATTCTCGCCGCGTCACGCAGCGACAAGATGCGTCGTTTCATCTCGGCAGCGCCGGGCACGAAGCAGGTCGTCGACCGGTTCATCGCCGGTGAGACCGTCGAGCAGGTCGTCCCGATCGTCAAGGACGCCACAGGCAAGGGCCTGGAGGTCACCCTCGACGTCGTGGGCGAGGACATCACGACTCCCGAGCAGGCCGCCGCCGCGCGCGACGCCTACCTGGAGCTGATCGGCCGGCTCAAGGAGCTGGGCCTGGGCACGAGGGCCGAGATGTCGGTCAAGCTGTCGATGTTCGGCCAGGCGCTGGACGGGGGCCACGAGCTGGCCCTCGCCAATGTGCGCCCCGTCGTCGAGGCCGCCGCGGAGATCGGCACCACGGTGACGCTCGACGCCGAGGACCACACCACCCTCGACTCGATGTTCGCCATCCACGAGGAGCTGCGGAAGGACTTCCCGCAGACCGGCTGTGTGATCCAGGCGTACCTGTTCCGCACCGAGGACGACGCCCGCCGCCTGGCCGCTGCCGGCAGCCGGGTCCGCATCGTGAAGGGCGCCTACAAGGAGCCCGCCTCCGTCGCGTACCAGGACAGGAGCGAGATCGACAAGGCGTTCGTCCGCATCATCAAGATCCTGATGGACGGCGAGGGCTACCCGATGATCGGGTCCCACGACCCCCGTCTCATCGCCATCACCCAGGAGCTCGCCCGCAAGGCCGGGCGCAAACTGGATGAGTACGAGTTCCAGATGCTGTACGGCATCCGCAGCGACGAGCAGATCCGGCTCGCGGCCGAGGGCCACCGGATGCGCGTCTACACGGCGTACGGCACCGACTGGTACGGCTACTTCATGCGCCGCCTCGCTGAGAAGCCGGCCAACCTGCTGTTCTTCGGCCGTTCCATCCTCACCAAGGGCTGACCTGCCCGGCTGACCCCCACCCCCTGATACAAGGAGACAAGGCACTCATGGACGCTGTTACCCAGGTCCCCGCGCCGGTCAACGAGCCGGTCCGTTCCTACGCCCCCGGATCGCCCGAGCGCGCCCGTCTCGAAGTGCAGCTCAAGGAGCTCGCCGAGAACCCGATCGACCTGCCGATGACCATCGGCGGCGAGAAGCGGATGGGCGGCGGCGAGCGTGTCGAGGTCGTGCAGCCGCACAACCACAAGGCCGTCATCGGTACCTTCGCCGGTGCCACGCAGCAGGACGCGCAGGACGCGATCGACGCCGCCCTCGCCGCCGCCCCGGCGTGGCGCGCGATGGCCTTCGACGACCGCGCCGCGATCATCCTGCGCGCCGCCGAGCTCCTCGCCGGCCCCTGGCGCGAGACGCTGGCCGCCTCCACGATGCTCGGCCAGTCGAAGACCGCGCAGCAGGCCGAGATCGACACCCCCTGTGAGCTCGTCGACTTCTGGCGCTTCAACGTGCACTACGCGCGCCAGATCCTCGCCGAGCAGCCCCCGGCCAACTCGCCCGGCGTGTGGAACCGCATGGACCACCGCCCGCTCGAGGGCTTCGTCTACGCGATCACGCCGTTCAACTTCACGGCCATCGCGGGCAACCTGCCCACCGCCCCCGCCCTCATGGGCAACGTGGTGGTCTGGAAGCCGTCCCCCACGCAGACCCACGCCGCCGTGCTGCTCATGCAGCTCCTGGAGGAGGCCGGTCTGCCGAAGGGCGTCATCAACCTGGTGACCGGTGACGGCATCGCCGTCTCCGAGGTGGCCCTGAACCACCGCGATCTGGCCGGCATCCACTTCACCGGTTCGACTCCGACCTTCCAGCACCTGTGGAAGACGGTCGGCAACAACATCGCCAACTACCGGACGTATCCGCGTCTGGTCGGCGAGACCGGCGGCAAGGACTTCGTCGTCGCCCACCCCAGCGCCGACCCGGCCATCCTGAAGACCGCGCTGACCCGTGGCTCCTTCGAGTACCAGGGCCAGAAGTGCTCGGCGTCCTCGCGGGCGTACGTGCCGGCCTCCATCTGGAACTCCGGTTTCAAGGAGGCGTTCGCGGCCGAGGTCGACGGCATCACCATGGGTGACGTCACCGACCTGTCGAACTTCATCGGCGCCGTGATCGACGAGCGTTCCTTCGCGAAGAACAAGGCCGCGATCGACCGTGCCAAGGCCGACCCGAGCTGCACGATCGTCGCCGGTGGCACGTATGACGACTCGGTCGGCTACTTCGTCCGCCCGACGGTCATCGAGTGCGCGGACCCGGAGAACGAGGTCTTCACGACCGAGTACTTCGGCCCCATCCTCGCGATCCACGTCTACGAGGACGACACGTACGACGAGATGCTGGCCCAGATGGAGTCCGTCTCGGACTACGCGCTGACCGGCTCCGTCATCGCGGGTGACCGCGCCGCCGCGGCCGCCACGATGGAGAAGCTGCGGTACGCCGCGGGCAACTTCTACATCAACGACAAGTCGACCGGCGCCGTCGTCGGCCAGCAGCCCTTCGGCGGCGGCCGTGCCTCGGGCACGAACGACAAGGCCGGGGCGCCGCAGAACCTGCAGCGCTGGACGCTGACCCGCGCCATCAAGGAGACGCTGGTCCCGCCGACCGACTACACCTACCCCCACCAGGGCTGATCCACCCGGGGCGCCGCGCAGGCGCCCCGCCACGAGTCCCGCCCCCCCGCCCGGCCCCCCCCCCCCCCCCGGGCGGGTGACAATATGGCCACGGTCTCAGCGGCCCCCCTGTCGCGGCCCCCACAAAAAGCGCAGAAGTTAAAGGAGATAGA
>NZ_JBHXQO010000004.1:157669-206727 GCF_042717135.1 Streptomyces sp. NPDC058620 | reverse complement strand
GGGGGCGCCCCATACCCCCCGGGGGTGCCCGTTCCCCCCCCCAATAACGTACCCGTGGCCCCCCCCCACCCCCACCCCCACCCCCCACCGGGTCTTACCCCCCGGGGGCGCCCGCCGGGCCCCCCGCCACGAGTCCCGCCCCCCGTCCGGCCCCCCAGCCGGCCGGGGGGCGGTTTCCATGTGTGCCCGGGTCTCCGCGGCCGCCGTTTCCGGCCACGCACTCTTGCGGCATAGGTAATGCGCATGTCAAATTCCTTGCTCGGTACGTACGTCCCCACACGTCATCCGAGAAGGAGTTCCCCCCATGAGACGCACCCTTCGTGCGCGCATCGGCGTTTCCCTGCTCGTCGGCGCGACCCTCGGCCTCGGCGCGACCCCCGCCGGGGCCGAGGCCGTTCCCGCCGCGAGCGCCACCCCCGCCCCGGCCGCCTACGCCCTGGACGCCACGCTCGAACGGCAGCTCGGAGCGGACAGTGCGGGCAGCTACCTCGACGCGAAGACCGGCGGCCTCGTCGTCACGGTCACCAGCGACCGCGCCGCCGGACAGGCCCGTGCCGCGGGGGCCACCGTCCGCCGGGTGACGCGCAGCGCGGCGGACCTCGAAGCCGCGATGGACGCCCTGGAGGCCGGTGCGAAGATCACCGGTACGTCCTGGGGCATCGACCCCCGGACCAACCAGGTCGCCGTGGAGGCCGACGAGTCGGTCTCCGTACGGGAGATGGCACGCATCAGGGCCGTCGCCGGCCGGCTCGACGGAGCCGTCCGCATCGCCAGGGTGCCCGGCGTCTTCCACCGCGAGGTCGCGGGCGGCGGTGCCATCTACGGTGGCGGGAGCCGCTGTTCGGCCGCGTTCAACGTCACCAAGAACAGTGCCCGGTACTTCGTGACGGCCGGCCACTGCACCAACATCTCGGCCAACTGGTCCGCCAGTTCGGGCGGAGCGGTGATCGGCGTCCGGGAGGGCACCAGCTTCCCGACCAACGACTACGGCATCGTCCGGTACACCGACGGTTCCGCCCCCGCCGGAAACGTCGACCTCTACAACGGCAGCTTCCAGGACATCGCCTCGGCCGCCGACGCGGTCGTGGGCCAGGCCCTCAAGAAGAGCGGCTCCACCACCAAGGTGACCAGCGGCACGGTCACCGCGGTCAACGTGACCGTCAACTACGGCGACGGCCCCGTCTACAACATGGTCCGCACCACCGCCTGCTCGGCCGGCGGCGACAGCGGCGGCGCCCACTTCGCCGGCTCCGTCGCCCTCGGCATCCACTCGGGCAGCTCCGGCTGCACCGGCACCAGCGGCTCCGCCATCCACCAGCCGGTCAAGGAGGCCCTGGCCGCGTACGGCGTCACCGTGTACTGACCCGTCAGGCGCCCTCTGTCCGGCGGCCTGCCGGACAGAGGGCGCACCTGGCAGGCTGGGTCCATGACCCGTCCGGCCACGCTGCACACCGCGCACACCCACGAGCTGACCCCGCCCCTTCTCGACGGCATCCGGGCGTTCCTGGACACGGCCTTCGACGGGGACTTCGCCGACGAGGACTGGGATCACACCATGGGCGGGGTCCATGTCCTCGTACGCGGGGACGGCGGCGACCTCCTCGCCCACGGTGCCGTCGTCCCGCGGCGGGTGGTGCATGCGGACCGCTCGTACCGGATCGGATACGTCGAAGGGGTGGCCGTCCGCGCCGACCGGCGGCGCGAAGGGCTCGGCGGCCGGGTGACGGCGGCGCTGGAGGGCGTCATCGACGGGGCGTACGCCTTCGGTGCGCTGTCCGCGTCCGAGGCGGGAGCCGGTCTGTACGCGTCCCGCGGCTGGGAGGTCTGGCGAGGGGGTATCGCCGCCCTGGGGCCCCGGGGACTGCTGCCGCTGCCGGACGAGGAGGGCAGCACGTACGTACGCGGCGGTCCGGAACCCCGCGCGGGGGCGCTGATCTTCGACTGGCGCGACGGCGACATTCTCTGACCGCCCGCCCCGTGAACCATTCTGTACTCCCTCGCCGGTGCGCCCCGGGAGCGAGGCGTACGAGCGGCTGAGGCTGCTCCGGGTGGCCGGCATCCAGGACTTCGGACGACGGGTTTCGACGTGCCCGTCTCAGATAGTAGGAAGTCCGAGTAATTGTGGAGACAGAACGGCCCTCCTGTCCTAGCTTTGTAGAAGCCGAACGACTCGCTCGATCAAGCGACTGGCGGTTGTGAGCGCGTGCCCCCGAGCAGGCAACCCCTGCGGCACGCTCCCCGCCCCTTCCGGCGCCTCGAAATCCCGATCTCGAATCTCGATCTCGAAATCCTCGCGATCTCAAGGAGTCGATCCACCATGGCCGAGACCACTGTCCGCCGCGTCCGTCACGCCCACCGCCCCACCGAGTCCGAGCGCAAGAACGCCGCCGCCGCGCTCCAGCGGGCCCTCGACCGCAGGGACAACGGCGGCTCCACCGGCCACTGAGGGCCGGCCGGGCCGCACCCGCCCCATGCCCGCTGTCCGCATGGCGGACAGCGGATGTCATGGGATGGGACGACCAGTAGGGTGCCGATATGTCTCGCAGCATCAATCTCGCAGTGATCCCCGGTGACGGTATCGGCCAGGAGGTCGTGGCCCAGGGCCTCAAGGTCCTCAACGCTGTACTCCCGCAGGATGTGAAGCTGGAGACCAAGGAGTACGACCTTGGTGCCCAGCGCTGGCACCGCACCGGTGAAACCCTCCCGGACGCGGAGCTGGAAGCGCTCAAGAGCCACGACGCCCTCCTGCTCGGCGCGATCGGTGACCCGTCCGTGCCGTCGGGCGTCCTGGAGCGCGGGCTCCTGCTGAAGCTGCGTTTCGCCTTCGACCACTTCATCAACCTGCGCCCGTCGAAGCTCTTCCCGAACACCGCGACGCCGCTCGCCGGCCGCCCCGACATCGACTTCGTCGTCGTGCGCGAGGGCACCGAGGGTCCGTACACGGGCAACGGCGGTTCGCTGCGTACGGGTACGGAGCACGAGGTCGCCACCGAGGTCAGCATCAACACCGCGTTCGGTGTCGAGCGGGTCGTCCGTGACGCCTTCGAGCGGGCGAACGCCCGCCCGCGCAAGAAGCTGACGCTGGTCCACAAGAACAACGTCCTCGTGTACGCGGGCCACATGTGGAAGAACATCTTCGACAGGGTCGGGACCGAGTATCCCGAGGTCACCACCGACTATCTGCACGTCGACGCCGCGACGATCTTCTTCGTCACCCAGCCGGAGCGCTTCGACGTCATCGTCACCGACAACCTCTTCGGTGACATCCTCACGGACCTCGCCGCCGCCGTGACCGGCGGTATCGGCCTGGCCGCCTCCGGCAACATCAACCCGACGGGCACGTTCCCGTCGATGTTCGAGCCGGTCCACGGTTCTGCCCCCGACATCGCGGGCCAGGGCAAGGCCGACCCGACCGCCACGATTCTCTCCGTCGCCCTTCTGCTGCGGCACCTCGGTTACGAGACCGAGGCCGTGCGCATCGAGGACGCCGTCTCCGCCGATCTCGCGGAGCGCGACGGCACTCGTACCACCGACGAGATCGGCGACGCCCTCGCGGTACGAGTAGCGAGCTGACCCGACGACTCCACTTCGAAGCCGCCGGGTCGCGACGCACCCGGCGGCTTCTCCTATGCGGTCTCCGGGTGCCACCATCGACCCTGGACCGCAATCACGTCATTTCGCGCACGGCCGCCCCCGGGAGATAATCGAACGCGGGGCCGTGGCTCGCGGCATTGCTCGGACGTCCTAGGACCTCTCCGACAGCCGTCGGGCGGCAGAGGGCGTGAGCGCGGTCCATCACACACAAGACCGGTGAAGGACACGCACTCATGACGACGCCCACGATCGAGCTCAAGCCCTCCTCGAACCCGCTGTCCGACGCGGAGCGCGAGGCGATCCTGGTCAGCCCCGGCTTCGGCCGCCACTTCACCGACCACATGGTGACGATCAGGTGGACCGAGGGCAGGGGCTGGCACGACGCCCAGCTCGTCCCGTACGGCCCGCTGTCGATGGACCCGGCCAACATGACGCTCCACTACGCGCAGGAGATCTTCGAGGGCCTCAAGGCGTACCGCCAGCCCGACGGCACCGTGGCCAGTTTCCGTCCCCAGGCCAACGCCGAGCGCTTCCAGCGGTCCGCCGCCCGGCTGGCGATGCCCGAGCTTCCGGTCGAGACGTTCATCGCGGCCTGCGACGCCCTGGTCCAGCAGGACAAGGCGTGGGTTCCGGAGCACGGCGGCGAGGAGTCCCTCTACCTGCGCCCGTTCATGATCGCGGCCGAGGTCGGTCTGGGCGTGCGGCCCGCTAACGAGTACCTCTTCATCGTCATCGCCTCGCCTGCCGGCGCGTACTTCCCCGGTGGCGTGAAGCCCGTCTCCATCTGGCTCTCCGAGAACCGCGTCCGCGCCGTCCCCGGCGGCATGGGCGACGCCAAGACCGGTGGCAACTACGCGGCGTCCCTGCTGGCCCAGGCCGAGGCCGCCGCACAGGGCTGCGACCAGGTCGCCTACCTCGACGCCGTGGAGCACAAGTGGGTCGAGGAGCTCGGCGGCATGAACCTGTACTTCGTGTACGGCGGCAAGGACGGCAAGAAGCGCCTCGTCACCCCCGAGCTGACCGGCTCCCTCCTCGCGGGCGTCACCCGCGACTCGCTGCTCAAGGTCGCCCGTGACCTCGGATACGAGCCCGAGGAGGGCCGCGTCTCCATCGACCAGTGGAAGGCCGACACCGAGAACGGCACGCTGACCGAGGTCTTCGCCTGCGGCACCGCCGCCGTCATCACGCCCGTCGGCACCGTCAAGACCGCCGACACCGAGTGGACCCAGGGCGACGGCACGCCCGGCGAGGTCACGATGAAGCTGCGTGACCGCCTGCTGGACATCCAGCGCGGCATCGCCGAGGACACGCACGGCTGGATGCACCCGCTCGGCTAGGGGCCCTCGCTCAGCACTGCTCACCCGCTCAGGCGCCGTACGGGTTCGTACGGCGCCTGAGTCGTACCGTCCGCGGGCTTTCCTTGTGCTGCAATTTGAGTGCTGCTCAAAGTAGTGAAGCAGTTGCATCTCACAGGGCTTCCAGCATCACCTACTCCCCGTTAGAGTGCTGTTCTAACCAGGAGGTGTGGTGACATGAGACTGACCCCGACCGAGCGCGACCGGCTGCTGCTCTTCGGAGCCGCCGAACTGGCGCGGGCGCGCCGGGCGCGTGGGCTGAGGCTCAATGTCCCCGAGGCGACCGCGCTCATCGCGGACACCGTCTGCGAGGCGGCCCGCGACGGGCGGCGGCTCGCGGAGGCCATCGAGGCCGCGCGTGCCGTGCTGGGGCCCGACGACGTCCTGCCCGGAGTGGCGGACGTGGTCACCGAGGTCCATGTGGAGGCCGTCTTCGACGACGGCTCCCGGCTGGCGGTCGTGTCCTCGCCCATCGGGGGCGGGGGCCTCGGCGAGGAGGCACCCGGCGCCGTACTGCCCGCCGCGCCGCACGCCGAGCCCGAGCCGGCGCTGCGGCTGACCGTGCGCAACACCGCGACCGTCCCGGTCAGCGTGACCTCGCACTTCCACTTCTTCGAGGCCAACCCCCGGCTCGACTTCGACCGGGCCGCGGCCTACGGCATGCGGCTGTGCGTGCCCGCCGGCTCATCGGTCCGCTTCGATCCGGGCGGCGGGGCCGAGGTCGGCCTCGTGCCGATCGGCGGCGCGCGGATCGCGATCGGCTTCGCGGGCCTGGTCGACGGCCCGCTGGACACGCCCGGCGCGAAGGAAGAGGCCCTGCGGCGCGCGGCGGCCTGCGGCTATCTCGGAGCGGAGGACGCCTGATGGACCCCTACGAATACGCCTCGGTGCACGGGCCGCGGGCCGGGGACCGGGTCGTTCTCGGCGACTCCGGCCTGGTGGTGCGTGTCGAATCGGACGCGCAGCGGACCGGCGACGAATTCCTCGCCGGATTCGGCAAGACCGCACGCGACGGGCTGCATCTGAAGGCGGCCGCCGTACGCGACACCTGTGACGTCGTCATCAGCAATGTGCTGGTCATCGACGCCGTCCTGGGGATCAGGAAGGTCTCCATCGGCATCCGCGAGGGCCGCATCAGCGCGATCGGCCGGGCCGGGAACCCGGACACCCTCGACGGCGTCGACGTCGTCGTCGGCACCGGGACCACCATCGTCTCCGGCGAGGGCATGATCGCCACGGCCGGCGCCGTGGACACCCATGTCCACCTCCTGTCGCCGCGCATCATGGAGGCGTCGCTCGCCTCCGGTGTCACCACCGTCATCGGTCAGGAATTCGGCCCGGTGTGGGGGGTCGGCGTCAACTCGCCGTGGGCGCTGCGCCACGCCTTCAACGCCTTCGACGCCTGGCCGGTCAACATCGGCTTCCTGGCCCGTGGTTCGTCCTCCGACGGCGCTCCGCTGGTGGAGGCCCTCGCCGAGGGCGGCGCATCCGGTTTCAAGGTCCACGAGGACATGGGCGCCCACACGCGCGCGCTCGACACCGCCCTGCGCGTGGCGGAGGAGCACGACGTGCAGGTCGCCCTGCACAGCGACGGACTGAACGAATGCCTGTCCGTCGAGGACACCCTGAGCGTCCTGGACGGCCGGACCATCCACGCCTTCCACATCGAGGGCTGCGGCGGCGGTCACGTACCGAACGTCCTCAAGATGGCGGGCGTGCCCAACGTCATCGGCTCCTCCACCAACCCGACCCTGCCCTTCGGCCGGGACGCGGTGGCCGAGCACTACGGGATGATCGTCTCCGTACACGACCTCAAGACCGACCTGCCGGGCGACGCCGCGATGGCGAGGGACCGGATCAGGGCGGGCACGATGGGCGCCGAGGACGTGCTCCACGACCTCGGTGCGATCGGCATCACCTCCTCGGACGCGCAGGGGATGGGGCGGGCGGGCGAGACCGTGCGCCGCACCTTCGCGATGGCCGGGAAGATGAAGGCCGAGCTGGGGCCGCTGGAGGGCGACGGTCCGCACGACGACAACGCCCGTGTCCTGCGCTACCTCGCGAAGCTCACGATCAACCCGGCCCTGGCGCACGGTCTCGCGCACGAGATCGGATCGATCGAGGTGGGCAAGCTCGCCGACATCGTGCTGTGGAAGCCGCAGTTCTTCGGGGCGAAGCCCCAGCTCGTACTGAAGTCGGGCTTCCCGGCGTACGGGGTGACGGGTGACCCGAACGCCGCCACCGACACCTGTGAACCGCTGGTCCTGGGACCGCAGTTCGGGGCCTACGGGACCACCCCGGCGGACATCTCGGTGGCCTTCGTGGCGAAGGCCGCCACCGAGCTGGGCTCCGACCTGATGCCCACGCGGCGCCGCAGGGTCGCCGTGCGCGGCACCCGGGGGATCGGTCCGGCGGACCTGCGCCTCAACTCCCGGATCGGTGCGGTGGGTGTGGACGGGGACAGCGGTCTGGTCACGCTGGACGGAGCTCCCGTGCGTTCCGAACCGGCCGAATCGGTCTCCCTGAACCGGCTCTACTTCCTTTAGGCACACGTCCCTTCAAGCACACGTTCCCTGGAGTACGACATGAGCTACCGTATGCCGCCCGAGTGGGCTCCGCACGAGCGGACCTGGATGGCGTGGCCGGGCCCCAACGTCACCTTCTCCGGTGACGACCTCGCCGAGTCCCGCGAGGCATGGGCCTCGGTCGCCCGGGCCGTACGCCGTTTCGAGCCGGTGACCATGATCGCCGGCCCGGGCCAGGCGCAGGAGGCCCGCGGTCTCCTCGGCCCGGACATCGAGGTGGTCGAGCGCGAGCTGGACGACGCCTGGATGCGCGACATAGGCCCCACCTTCGTCACCGACGGCACCCGGCTGGCGGCCGTCGACTGGGTCTTCAACGGCTGGGGCGCACAGGACTGGGCCACCTGGGAGCACGACGCGAAGATCGCCCGCCATGTGGCGGACCTCGCGGGTGTGCCCGTGCACAGCTCGCCCCTGGTCAACGAGGGCGGCGGCATCCACGTCGACGGCGAGGGCACGGTGCTGCTCACCGAGACGGTGCAGCTGGGTCCGGAGCGCAACCCGGGGTGGACGAAGGCCGGGGCCGAGGCCGAGATCCACGCCAGGCTCGGCACCACGAAGGCGATCTGGCTGAAGCGCGGCCTCACCGGCGACTACCCGCCCCACGGCTACGGCACCCTCGGCCATGTCGACATCGTCGCCGCCTTCGCGGGGCCCGGCGTGGTCGTCGCCCACACCCAGCCCGACCCGTCCCACCCCGACCACGCACTCTGCCGGGAGAACGTGGAGATGCTCAGGTCGCAGACGGACGCGAAGGGCCGCCGCCTGGAGGTCGTCGAGGTCCCGGCGCCGACGGTGGTCCAGGACGAGGACGGCCGGTGGGTCGACTACTCCTACATCAACCACTACCTCTGCAACGGCGGTGTGGTGCTGTGCGCCTTCGACGACCCGCGCGACGAGCACGCCGCGGACATCCTCCGCCGTCTGCACCCCGGCCGTACGGTCGAGCTGGTCGACGCCCGGACGATCTTCGCGGGCGGCGGCGGCATCCACTGCATCACCCAGCAGCAGCCGGCCGTGCACGGCTGAGCCGCGGATCCGGTAGAACGTACGGGTGAACGAGATGCTCTGCGCCCCGGCCGCAGCATGACCACGCCACCCGCCCGCCGGCGCAATATCGCCCCGCCCCGGGAGTCCGTGCTCGCGGCGGCCATGGCCACCATCGCCGAGCGCGGGCTCGACGGGCTGACCATGGCCGGGCTCGGGCGCGAGGTCGGGATGAGCAGCGGGCACCTCCTCTACTACTTCCGGACCAAGGACGAACTGCTCCTCCAGACCCTGGAATGGAGCGAGGGCCGTCTCGGCGCCGAGCGCGGTGCCCTGCTCTCCCGGCAGGCGTCCGTCGCCGAGCGGCTCGACGCGTACGTGGACCTCTACGTACCCGAAGGGCCGCGCGACCCCCACTGGACGCTCTGGCTGGAGGTCTGGAACCGCTCGCAGAACGCCGACGCGGACGCGCGCGGACGGCAGGCGGCGATCGAGGGGGCCTGGCACCGGGACCTGGTGGCGCTCCTCGCCGAGGGGATCTCGCGCGGCGAGTTCCGTTCCGTGGACCCGGACCGCTTCGCCGCCCGGCTGCGGGCCCTGCTCGACGGATTCAGCGTCCATGTCGCCGTCGGCATACCGGGTACGGGGCGCGAGCAGGTCCTCTGCCATGTACGGGAGTTCCTGCGGGACGCGCTGTTCCCCTTTCCCGGCCCCTGAACCCAGGAGTGGGCCTGCGAGCGTCTGCGACGGACGTCACGACCGCATTCTGAGACGGGCCGGGAGACGGGGGCGTCGCTGTGCAAGACTGCCTCCGTGTCCTCGTTCGTCATGATTATTGGCAACAGGCGCGCCGGTCCGCAGTGATCGTCCCGTACCACCACGTACGGCGCGGCCACCGTGCCCCAGACCCGCGCGCAGACCTCTCGCACCCGCGAGAGGTTTTTTCGTTTTCCGGCCCTCACCTCGGCCGGGGCGGCGCACGCGGGATGATGGGGGCAAGTGGAGCCCGATCGTCCGGTATCCACTCATCCGACAGGAGTCAGACAGCATGACCACCAAGGCCACGGCCACCGACGACAGCTTCCATGTCTTCGACACCACACTGCGCGACGGTGCACAGCGTGAAGGCATCAACCTGACGGTCGCGGACAAGCTGACCATTGCCCGCCATCTGGACGACTTCGGCGTCGGCTTCATCGAGGGCGGCTGGCCGGGCGCCAACCCGCGCGACACGGAGTTCTTCGCCCGCGCCGCGCAGGAGATCGACTTCGCCCACGCTCAGTTGGTCGCCTTCGGGGCGACCCGCAGGGCGGGCGGCAGCGCGGCCGACGACCCGCAGGTCAAGGCACTCCTCGACTCCGGTGCGCCGGTGATCACCCTGGTCGCCAAGTCCCACGACCGCCATGTGGAACTGGCCCTGCGCACCACGCTGGAGGAGAACCTGGAGATGGTGCGCGACACCGTCTCCCACCTTCGCGAGCAGGGCCGGCGCGTCTTCGTCGACTGCGAGCACTTCTTCGACGGCTACCGCGCCAACGCCGAGTACGCCAAGGCCGTCGTCAGAGCCGCCTCCGAGGCGGGCGCCGATGTCGTCATCCTGTGCGACACCAACGGCGGCATGCTTCCCGCGCAGATCCAGGCCGTCGTCGCCACCGTCCTCGCGGACACCGGGGCCCGCCTCGGTATCCACGCCCAGGACGACACCGGCTGCGCCGTGGCCAACACCCTCGCCGCCGTCGACGCGGGCGCCACCCACGTCCAGTGCACGGCCAACGGATACGGCGAACGGGTCGGCAACGCCAACCTCTTCCCCGTCGTCGCCGCCCTGGAACTCAAGTACGGCAAGACCGTCCTCCCCGAGGGCGCGCTCGCCGACATGACCCGCATCTCGCACGCCATCGCCGAGGTCGTCAACCTCACGCCCTCCACCCACCAGCCCTACGTCGGGGTCTCCGCCTTCGCCCACAAGGCCGGACTGCACGCCTCCGCGATCAAGGTCGACCCGGACCTGTACCAGCACATCGATCCGGAGCTCGTCGGCAACACCATGCGGATGCTCGTCTCCGACATGGCGGGCCGCGCCTCGATCGAGCTCAAGGGCAAGGAACTCGGCATCGACCTCGGGGGCGACCGCGAGCTCGTCGGGCGGGTCGTGGCCCGGGTCAAGGAGCGCGAGCTCCAGGGCTACACGTACGAGGCGGCCGACGCCTCCTTCGAACTCCTGCTGCGCAGCGAGGTCGAGGGCCGGGCCCGCCGCTACTTCCGTACGGAGTCCTGGCGCGTGATCACCGAGGACCGCCCCGACGGCACGCACGCCAACGAGGCGACCGTGAAGCTCTGGGCCAAGGGCGAGCGGATCGTCGCCACCGCGGAGGGCAATGGACCGGTCAACGCACTGGACCGGGCGCTGCGCGTCGGTCTGGAGCGGATCTACCCGCAGCTGGCCAAGCTGGAGCTGGTGGACTACAAGGTCCGCATCCTGGAGGGCACGACCGGCACAGACTCCACCACCCGGGTACTGATCACCACGGGTGACGGAGCCGGCGACTGGTCGACGGTGGGCGTGGCCGAGAACATCATCGCGGCCTCCTGGCAGGCACTGGAGGACGCGTACACCTACGGCCTGCTGCGGGCGGGCGTCGAGCCCCTCGACTAGCCGGACCGTCTCACTGGAGCCGCCACTTCTGGTTGGCGGCTCCGGTGCACGTCCAGATCTGGGCGCGGGCCCCGTTCGCCGAGGACTGGTCGGTCACGTCGAGGCACTTGTCCGCGGCCGTGTTGACGAGGTCGCCGGTCGCGGGGTCGTACGTCCAGCGCTGGGCCCCCGTCCCGTTGCAGGTGTACAGCTGGACCTTCGCTCCGTTCGCCGTCGACCCCGAGGTCACGTCAAGGCAGGCACCGAGCACCCGGACGGAACCGTCGCCCGGGACCGTCCAGCGCTGGTTGGCCGCGCCGGTGCAGTCCCAGATCTGGACGGGGGTGCCGTCCGCGCCGCTGTTGCCCGTGGCATCGAGGCACTTGCCGCCGATGCCGGTGAGGGCGCCGGTGCTGCCCGCCGGGCCGGACGGGGCGCCCGACCAGGTGAAGGTCGCCGCGGTGCGGCCCGGGAGGGAGTAGGTGAACTTCTGCCCGCCCCAGTTGACGGTGACCGGCTGGGCGGACGTGGAGCCGTTGTAGGCGATCAGCGCCTTGGAGCCGTCCGGGTTGCGCCAGGCGACGTTGGGCACCGTCGAACTGGCGGTGGAGGCGATGCGCGCGGCGCCGGGCCGCACGAACTTCGTCAGGTGACCCATCGTGTAGTACTCGACCGTATAGTCGACCTGCCCGTGCCTGCTGTCCCCGTTGTGCACGGTGATCAGCCCGTCGCAGGTGCCGCAGCCGCCGTTGTGCGGGCCCCGGTTCTGGTCCACGGCCAGCGACCACTTGGTCACCGACTTCGCCCAGTTCCGGGTGTAGTCGATGATGTTGAGCATGTCCTCGCGCTGCTGGTCGGCGATCCACGTGCCGCCCGAGTGCTCGGTCTGGAAGGCGTCCAGCCCGGGGTACTGGTTGTGCACGGAGGTCTGCTTGGCGATGTCGCCGCCGTAACCGTGTCAGGCGATCCCGCCGAAGTTGGGGTGGCTGCGCACGGCCGCGTCGTCCACGGTGGCCGCCGCGTACGCGTCGTAGGTGTCCCAGTTCCAGTCGTGGGCGAGCACCTTGGTTGCCAGGCCCGCCGACCGGAGCTTCGGCAGCAGCTCGCTCTTGGTGAAGTAGGCGAGTCCCGGGCCGTTCCAGCTCATGGACGGATAGCCGGAACAGCAGGTGGGTTCGTTCTGCGCGGTGACGTAGTCGACCGTTATGCCCTGGTCCTTGTACGCCTGGAGGTACTTCACGAAGTAGTTGGCGTACGCGCCGTAGTTCTCGGCCTTCAGCCAGCCGCCGTTCAGCTGCCCGGTGTCCTTCATCCAGGCGGGCGCGGTCCACGGGGACGCGACCGTCGTCAGCGCGGGGTTGAGCTGCTTTGCCTGCTTGGTGAGCGGCAGTACGTCCTGCAGATCGTGTGCGATCGAGAAGTTGGCGAGGTTCGGGTCGGTCTGCCCGGCCGGCATGTCGTCGTACGTGTAGCCGAACCGGGCGAGGTCGGAGCCGCCCATCGGATTGCGTACGAACGAGAGCCCGATGCCCTCGGTGGGGGAGAACAGCTTCCTCATCGTCGCGTCGCGGGTCGACTGGCTGAGCGCGCCGCTGCCCTTCATCAGCCAGGCGGCCGTGTCGGTGAACGAGGCGCCGCCGCCGGTGAAGGTCTGGTAGCGGGTGTTCTCGTCGACCGTGATGTTCGTGCCCGAGCCGCCGTTCCCCGCGCCGAAGCTGATCGGCGCCTGGGTCTGGAGGCCACGGGTGACATGGCGGCCGCCTGAGTCGTCCGTGGTGGTCAGCACGATGTTCACGCTCTCGCCCGCGGCCTGTGCGGTACCGGAGGAGAGCCCGGCCAGACCTGCGGTCGCGAGCGCCGTGGCGAGAAGGACCCTCGCTGCTCTGCTGGTTCGGATCATGGCTGCTGCCTTTCTCGGCAGAGGTGTGGGGTGTGCCGTCGAACGTGGCGTGAGTGAAACGGTCGTTACGTGTCCGCGTCAAGTAGCCCGTGCGTTCACGAATTGAACGGACAAGGCGTCCGGCCAGGTGGGGGAATGGGTACGGACCAATCTCGACGTGAAGTATTGACGGCACCTTTTCCGCGGGGTTAACTCCAGCCGCAACGCCGGTACCGGTTCCGGTAGCGGTTGCGGAACCGGTACCGGAACCGTGGTTCCCGCCCTGCCCCGCCTTGCCCCGGAGGCCTTGATGCGTGTCACCATCGCCGATGTCGCCCGCGCGGCCGGCGTGAGCAAGACAACGGTGTCCCGGGTCGTCAACGCCAAGGCCGACGTGGACGGTTGCACGGCCGACCGTGTTCGGGAAGTGATCGCACGCCTCGGCTATGTGCCCAGCTCGGGTGCCGTCGGACTGGCCCGCGGCAGCAGCCGTACGGTCGGGATGCTGGTGCCCTCGCTGACCTGGCCGTGGATGGGTGAACTCCTTCAGGGAGTCGTCGACACGGTCGAGGCCGCCGACTACGGACTGCTGCTCTTCACCTGCAACCGGGGTGCCGAGTCCGTGCGGCGTTTCACCGGACAGGTGTCGGCACGCGCCTTCGACGGACTCGTCGTCGTCGAACCGGAGAACACCCTCGGCCATCTCACCGCGCTGCACCGGGCGGGCCTGCCCATCGTGCTCATCGACGACCGCGGCCACCATCCCGAATTCCCCTCCGTCGTGACCACCAACCACGAAGGAGGCGCCTCGGCGGCCCGCCACCTGCGTGACTCGGGACGCACCGGTCCGCTGGTCGTGACGGGCCCGCAGACCTTCGGCTGCGTACGCGACCGGATGCGGGGATTCCGCTCGGTCCTGCCCACCGATCTCGTCGTGCGGGGAGATTTCACCGAACACGGCGGCCGGCTCGCCATGGAGCAATTCCTCGCATCCGGCGCGGAGTTCGACTCGGTCTTCGCCCACAACGACATCAGCGCGGTGGGCGTGCTGAGGGCCCTGCGCGCGGCCGGCCGCCGGGTTCCTGACGACGTGGCGGTGGTCGGCTTCGACGACATACCGCTCGCCGAGCACACCGAACCGCCACTGACCACCGTGCGCCAGCCCACCCGGGAGATGGGTGAAACGGCGGCGCGGATGCTGCTCTCGCACCTCGGCGGCGCCGCGGTACCGGACGAACCGGTGGTGCTGCCCACCGAACTGGTGGTGCGTCACTCGGCGCCGTAACGGGCCGGGCCGCCACGGCCGGTCCGCCTCTTCCCCCGGAACCACCCCGGCCTCTCCTGTCCGACTCTTCCCTCCGGACCCTTCCCCGGACCCCGCAGTCCCCACTGGAGCCGCAATGCCACGCACCCCGCACACCCGCGCCCGCCACAGGGCAAGACCGGCCACGGCCGCGCTCGCCGCTGTCACGGTCCTCGCCGGACTCCTGGCCGGAGCCGTCCCCAGCGCGGCAGCCGAAGGCGACGACCCCGCACCGGTCCTCGTCGACCGGTTCGAGGGCGAGGTCCCGCTCGGCAATCCGCCCGCGGACTCCCTCTTCACCTGGGGCGGCGACGCCGACGACCATCCGAAGCTGGAGCTCAAGGAGCGGGCCGACGCCCCCGAGGGCGCCAAGGTCCTGCAGGGCACCTACGACATCAGCGCCTGGGGCGGGCTCAGCCACGAGTTCGCCGTGGACCAGCCGCCGAAGAACTGGACCACCCACAAGGGCGTCCGCTTCTGGTGGTACGGACAGAACACCGCGCCGCTGCCGCCCGGTTCGGGCAAACGGATCAACTTCGAGATCAAGGACGGCGGCGCCAACGGCGGCGCGTCCGAGCTGTGGACGACCTCCTTCACCGACGACTGGGAGGGCTGGCACCAGATCGAGATCCCGTTCGCGGACTTCGTCTACCGGACCGACTACCAGCCCGTCGGCGGCATCGACCAGGTCCTCGGCCTCGACGAGATGTGGGGCTACGCCCTCACGCTGCCGACCGGAGCCCCCGGTGCCTTCGCCATGGACGGCGTCGAGCTGTACGGGAAGCCCGACCCGGCACTGAAGTCGAGCGTCGTCGTCGACTCGGCCGTGCACCCGGTGAAGGAGGGTGCCTCGGCCGGCATCGAGATCTCCGTCGCCACCACCGGCTCCCTCCCCATCGAGGAGCCCGTCACCGTCGCGTACACGACCAAGGGCGGCAGCGCCGCGTCCGGCGCCGACTACACACCGGTCACCGGCACCCACACCTTCCCCGCGGGCACCGCGTCCGGCACCTCGCACACGGTCACCGTGGCCACCGCTAAGGACGGGGACGCGGAGCCGGCGGAGACGGTCCCGGTCGAACTCACCGTCACCGGAGCCAAGCCGCCCAAGGAGAACCCGCAGGTCGTCATCGACGCCCACGGACTCCCGTACCAGGACGCGAAGCTCCCGGTGAAGAAGCGCGTCGCCGACCTGGTGTCGCGGATGTCGCCCGCCGAGAAGGCCGGCCAGATGACCCAGGCCGAGCGGAACGCGCTGAAGTCGCAGGGCGACATCGCCGCGTACGACCTCGGCTCGCTGCTCTCCGGCGGTGGCTCCGTACCCACCCCGAACACGGCAGCGGCCTGGGCGAAGATGGTCGACGCCTACCAGCTGCGCGCCCAGGCGACGCGCTTCCAGATCCCGCTGATCTACGGCGTGGACGCGGTGCACGGCCACAACAACGTGATCGGTTCGACGATCATGCCGCACAACATCGGCATCGGCGCGGGCCGCGACCCGAAGCTCGCCGAGAAGACCGGTGCGGTCACCGCGAGCGAGGTCCGCGCCACGGGCATCCCCTGGGACTTCGCCCCCTGCGTCTGTGTGACCCGCGACGAGCGCTGGGGCCGTTCCTACGAGGCGTACGGCGAGGACCCGGCCCTGGTGGAAGCCATGGAGACGGTCATCAAGGGCATGCAGGGCAGTCCGTCCGGCAAGGACCTGGCCCGCGACGACAAGGTGCTGGCCAGTGCCAAGCACTTCGTCGGCGACGGCGGCACGGAGTTCGGCTCGTCCACCACGGGCGCGTACACGATCGACCAGGGCATCACGAAGGTCACCCGCGAGGAGCTCGAAGCGGTGCACCTCGCCCCGTTCGCCGAGGCCGTCGAGCGGGGTGTCGGCACGGTCATGCCGTCCTACTCCTCGCTCGACATCATCGGCGACGACGCGGGCCCGGTGAAGATGCACGCGCACGCCGAGATGATCAACGGCGTGCTCAAGGACCGGATGGGCTTCAAGGGCTTCGTCATCAGTGACTGGCAGGCCATCGACCAGATCCCCGGCGACTACGCCAGTGACGTCCGTACGTCGGTCAACGCCGGACTCGACATGATCATGGTCCCGACCGCGTACCAGGACTTCACGAGGACGCTCAAGGACGAGGTCGCCGCGGGCCGGATCAGCCAGGCCCGGATCGACGACGCGGTCTCCCGCGTCCTGACGCAGAAGTTCCGTCTCGGGCTGTTCGAGAAGCCGTACGCGGACCCCGCCAACCTGGACGAGGTCGGCTCGGCCGGACACCGTGCCGTGGCCCGCGAGGCGGCGGCCAAGTCCCAGGTCCTGCTCAAGAACGACGGCGCGGTCCTCCCGATCGAGCCGTCCCGGAAGGTGTACGTCGCCGGTTCGAACGCCGACGACCTCGGCAACCAGGCCGGCGGCTGGACCGTCAGCTGGCAAGGCGCGTCCGGCAGGATCACCACCGGTACGACGATCCTGGAAGGCATGAGGAAGGCGGCCGACGACCCGGCCTCCGTCACCTACTCCAAGGACGCCTCCGCCCCCACGGACGGCCATGACGTCGGAGTCGTGATCGTCGGCGAGACCCCGTACGCCGAGGGCATCGGCGACGTCGGCAACGGCCACGACCTGGAGCTCACGGCCGCCGACCGGGCAGCCGTGGACACGGTCTGCGCCGCCATGGAGTGCGCCGTCCTGGTCGTCTCCGGACGCCCGCAGCTCATCGGCGACAGGCTCGGCTCCATCGACGCCCTCGTGGCCTCCTGGCTGCCCGGCACCGAGGGCGACGGCGTGGCCGACGTCCTCTACGGCAAGCGGGCCTTCACCGGACAGCTCCCGGTGACCTGGCCGAAGTCCGAGGCGCAGCTGCCGATCAACGTCGGCGACGCGGCCTACGACCCGCAGTTCCCCTACGGCTGGGGTCTGACCACGCTCAGGAAGGCGCCGACGGGAGGCGAGCTCACCCTCTCCGCCCTCGCCGTCGCCGCGCACGTCGCGGAGAAGGCCGGCCTCGGGAGGACCCCGCAGGGCAAGGCGATCGTGGATCAGGCGAGGCTGCTGGTGCAGGAGAGGACCGAGGGTGAGGTGACCGCGGCGATGTCCAAGCCGTTCGCCGACGCCGACCACCTGCTGCTCTCCGGCGACCTCACGGGGGCGGTGGCGAAGCTCCGCGCGGCCTACCGCGCCGCGTAAACGCGTAACCGCACAAAAAGGACCCGGGTGGGCGGCGCATTTGTCGCCCACCTGGGTTACTTTCGGAGTATGCGGAAGAGGCTGTTCGCGCCCTTGTGGGCCTGCCTGCTGCTGATACTCTCGGCGGCCGTGCTGGCGATGTCACCCGCTGCGCCGTCCGCCCCCGCCACGATCGACGACGCCGCCCGCGCCCTGCGCCAGGGCCCGGTGTACGTCGATCCGGCAGCGGCCGGCCAGCTCTCCTCCTCCCAGGCGGACGCCCTGGAGCGGAAGATCAAGGACGCCGACAAACCGGTGTTCGTCGCCGTCCTGCCGCAGTCCTCGGAGTTCCCCGAAGAGGGGCTCCTCGCCAACCTGCGCAATGACACCGGGATCACCGGTCTCTACGCGGTCCGTCTCGGCGACGGATTCGACGCCGGCGCCGACCGCGGCGTGATGCCGGTGCGCGCCGTCGACAATCTGGTCGCCTCCGTGAAGACGCAGGACGCCGGCGCGGACGCGGCGACGCAGCTCAACGCCTTCGTCGACCGGGCCGTCGAACAGGCCCGGGGCAACGCGCCCGCCTCCTGGTCGGGCGGGGCCGCGGACGACGCCGGGGGGACCGCCGCCACCGGCCTGATCGTGCTCGGCGCGGTGGCCGTCGCGGGCGGCGCGGGCGCGTACACCATCGTCCGGCGCAACCGGCGCCGCAAGGAAGAGGAGGAGTGGGCCGCCCTCGACAAGCTCCGGGTCGTCGTCGACGAGGACATCACCGCGTACGGCGAAACCCTGGAGCGGCTCGACTTCCACCCCGCCGAACCGGGCGCCGACGACACCATGCGCGCCGACTACGAGCGCGCACTCGACTCCTACGAGAGCGCCAAGACGAGGATGGAGCGCGCCCGGCACCCCTCCGAGGTGCGCGGCGTCACCCAGGCCCTGGAGGACGGCCGCTTCTCCCTCGCCGTCCTGGAGGCCCGCAGGGCAGGCGCGGCACTGCCCGCCCGTCGCCCGCCCTGCTTCTTCGACCCCCGCCACGGCCCCTCGGTCGCCGACGTCCTGTGGACGCCGTCCGGCGGCGCCGCCCGTGAGGTCCCGGTCTGCGGGGCCGACGAGATCCGGGTCCGTGAGGGCGAGGACCCGATGAGCCGCACCGTCGACGTCGGGGACGGCCGCCGCCGCCCGTACTGGGAGGCCGGACCGGCGTACGGCCCCTGGGCCGGCGGCTACTTCGGCGGCGGACTGCTGCCCGGCCTGCTGGTGGGCACGATGCTCGGCTCGATGCTGGCGTCCCCCGCGTACGCCGGTGAGTACGGCGGCGGGGACTTCGGCTCCGGATCCGGCGGCGAGTGGGGCGGCGGCGACGTCTCGGGCTCCGACTTCAGCTCGTCGGACTTCGGCGGCTTCGGTGACGGCGGGGGTTTCGGAGGCGGCGGAGGATTCGACGGGGGCGGGTTCTAGCAGGGCGGCCGCACCGTTCGAGAAGGTGCGATCCGTGCTAAACCTGATCGTATGTGGGGTTCCGGTCGATTCCGGGCGTGGTTCCGTCGCCCCGCCCGGCGGCCGCATCGGCACGGCGACGGGGGCCTGGGTCATGCCGGACGGGCGCGGCCCGGCAACGGCGGGGCGAACCGGCCCGCGGCCGGGGGCGCGCGCGCCCTGTTCAGCGTGCACACGGTGGCCGGCCAGGTGTTCTGCCTCATGCTGGGGCTCGTGGTGCTGCTCGTCTCCGCCGCGGCCGTCGCTCTCGTCGTCCAGGGGCGTCGCGACACCATGCAGGAGGCCCGCCTCCACACCATGGGCGTCGCCGAGACCTTCGCCCACGGGCCGGGCATCGTGGCGGCGATCGACGGCGCACACCCGACCGCCGTGCTCCAGCCGCTCGCCGAGCAGGTGCGGGAGAAGGCCGACGTCGACTACGTGGTCGTCTCCGACCACCGGGCCGTCCGGCTCACACATCCGGATCCCGGGCTGATCGGGAAGCGCATCGGCGACCCCCACCGCAAGGCTCTCGCCGGCGAACCGTTCACCCGGACCTTCGAGGGGGCCCGCGGACTCGCGGTCAACTCGGTGGTGCCCGTCCCCAGGCCGGACGGTTCGGTCGCCGGGCTCGTGTCCGTGGGCATCACGGTGGACTCGGTGGAGAGCGTGGCGGACCGGAGCATCCCGTTCAGTGTCGGTGCGGCGGGCGTGGCGCTCGTCCTCGCCGCGGGTGGCGCCGCACTGGTCAGCAGGCGCCTGAGCCGTCAGACCCACGGACTCGGACCGGCCGGCATGACCCGGATGTACGAGCACCACGACGCGGTGCTGCACGCGGTGCGCGAAGGGGTGCTCATCGTCGGGGCCGACGGCCGGATGCTGCTCGCCAACGACGAGGCCCGCAGGCTCCTCGATCTCCCCGCGGACGCCGAGGGGCGGGCCGTGACCGCTCTGGGCCTGGACGCCGGAACCGCCGAACTCCTGGCCTCGGGGCGGCGCGTCACGGACGTGGTGCGGCGGGCCGGAAACCGGCTGCTGGCCATCAACCTCCGCCCCACGGACCCGCACGGCGGCCCTCCCAGCACCGTCGCCACCCTGCGGGACACCACCGAGCTGCGCGCGGTCACCGGCACGGCGGAGCAGGTAAGGGAACGTCTGCTGCTCCTGTACGAGGCCGGGGAGCGGATCGGCACCACCCTCGACGTCACCAGGACGGCCGAGGAGCTGACGGAAGTGGCGACGCCGGGATTCGCCGACTTCGCCTCGGTCGACCTGGCCGACGCGGTCCTGCACGGCGAGGAGCCGCCGCCGCCCACGGGTGACGTACTGGAGATGCGGCGCACCGCCATCGCGGGCGCCGATGCCGGCCACCCCCTCTACCCGCTCGGCCGGGTGGTCGGCTTCATGCCCACCAGCGCCGAAGCCATGGGGACGAGCAGGGGCCACACCTGGATGGAAGCCGATCTCTCGGCGGCGCGGCGCTGGCGGCAGCGGGACCCCGAGCGCGGAGCGAAGGTCCTGGAGTACGGCATCCACTCCCTCATCTCCGTACCGCTGCACGCGCGCGGTGTCATCCTCGGCATGGCCAACTTCTGGCGCGCCGGGAACCCGGACCCCTTCGATGAGGAAGACCTCTCCTTCGCCGAGGAACTGGTGGCGCGGGCGGCGGTCAGCATCGACAACGCCCGCCGCTACACCCGTGAGCACGAGATGGCCGTCACGCTCCAGCGCAGCCTGCTGCCGAGGCGGGTGCCCGACCAGAACGCCCTCGACGTGGCCCACCGCTATCTGCCGGCCCAGGCGGGAGTGGGCGGCGACTGGTTCGACGTGATCCCGCTGTCCGGCGCCCGGGTCGCCCTGGTCGTCGGTGACGTCGTCGGTCAGGGACTGCACGCGGCGGCCACGATGGGGCGGCTGCGCACCACGGTCCACAACTTCTCGACGCTGGACCTGCCGCCCGATGAACTCCTCGGCCACCTCGACGAACTCGTCGCCCGGATGGACCAGGACGGTACCGACGACGGCTCGGACGTGGGGATCGCCGGGGCGACCTGTCTGTACGCGATCTACGACGGGGTCTCCGGGAAGTGCTGCATGGCCAGGGCCGGTCACCCCGGCCCCGCGCTGGTCCTGCCCGACGGGACGGTGGAGTTCCCCGAGACGCCCGCGGGCCCGCCGCTCGGCATCGGCGGCATGCCCTTCGAGTCGGCCGAGTTCACCGTGCCCGAGGGCAGCCGCCTGGTCCTGTACACCGACGGCCTCGTGGAACGCCGCGACCGGGACTTCGACATCGGCCTCGACATGCTGCGCGCCGCCCTCGCGGACGCCGACCGGACGCCGGAGGAGACCTGCGACGATGTGATCGGCGCCCTGCTGCCCGCCCGCCCCACCGACGACGTGGCTCTCCTGGTGGCCCGTGCCCGGCGGCTCGACCCGGGCCGGGTCGCCCAATGGGACGTGGCTCCCGAGCCGTCGGCGGTCGCCGGAGTCCGCAGGGGAGTGGCCCGCTGGCTCGGGGAGCGGGGGCTGGACGAGGAGGCGTTCGTCACCGAGCTCATCCTGAGCGAGCTGGTCACCAACGCCATCCGCTACGGCTCCGGACCGATCGGGGTGCGGCTGCTGTACGACCGCAGCCTGGTCTGCGAGGTCTCCGACACCAGCAGCACCTCGCCGCACCTGCGCTACGCGGCGACGACCGACGAGGGCGGCCGCGGCCTGTTCCTCGTCGCCCAGTTCGCCGAACGCTGGGGCACCAGGTACACCCCCACGGGCAAGGTCATCTGGTCGGAGCAGGCCGTCGGCCCGGCGGCCGGCGACAGGGGCTAGATCCGGCCAGACCGCTCTTTTGCCGTTACGGCAATCAAACTTGTCGTAGTCGCCAGGCCCGGCGCACCATCTCCGCCATGGAGGTGTTTCGTATGGACGACAACGAGCAGCGGTACGACGTGGTGGTGGTGGGCGGCGGAGCGGCCGGCCTGAGCGGAGCGGTGGCCCTGTCCAGGGCGAGGCGTTCGGTGCTGGTGATCGACGCGGGCCTGCCGCGCAACGCGCCCGCGACCCACGTGCACAACTACCTGGGCCGCGAGGGCACCGCCCCCTCGGAGCTCCTGGCCGTCGGGCGCGGGGAGGCGGCCGGGTACGGCGCCGAGATCACCGAGGGAACCGTGGTGTCCGCCGAGAAGCTCGCCGAAGGGGAGGGCTTCCGCGTCGTACGCGAGGACGGGACCGCCGTGGTGGCCCGCCGGCTGCTGGTGACCACCGGCCTGGTCGACGAGCTGCCCCCGGTGCCAGGACTGGCCGAGCGGTGGGGCCGCGAGGTGCTGCACTGTCCGTACTGCCACGGCTGGGAGGTCAGGGACCGCCCGATCGGCATCCTGGGCGTCAGCCCCATGGCCGCGCACCAAGCGCTGATGTGGCGGCAGTGGAGCGAGGACGTCACGCTCTTCCGGCACACAGGACCGGAACCGACCGACGAGGAGTACGAGCAGCTCGCCGCCCGGGGCATCGCCGTGGTGGACGGGGAGGTGGCCGGGCTGGATGTGACCGGTGACCGGCTCACCGGGGTGCGGCTCGCCGGCGGACGGGTGATCGCCCGGGAGGCGGTGGTCGTGCAGACCCGGTTCACCGCACGTTCCGAGGTGCTGCGGACCCTGGGGCTCGCGGCGACCGAGCTGGACATGGCCGGATACGTCGTCGGCACCTACATCGCCGCCGATCCGGCCGGCGCGACGGACGTTCCCGGCGTCTGGGTGGCCGGAAACGTCGCCAACCCGCTGGAGCAGGTCATCGGCGCCGCGAGCGCGGGGCTGAAGGCCGCGGCGGCGATCAACGCGGACCTGACCGCCGAGGACACCCGCAGTGCGGTGGCCGCGCACCGGCGGTGAGGCGAACGGCCGCACACGCCGAGCGCCCGCCTTCCTCCCCGGTGGGGGAGCGAAGGCGGGCGCGCTCGGTCCGTGCGGGGGTGGCCCCGGAGGATCAGCCCTGCGGGGCGGCCTTGATCGCGGAGATGTCGAAGTTCAGCCTGACCTTGTCGCTGACCATCACACCGCCGGTCTCCAGTGCCGCGTTCCAGGTCAGGCCCCAGTCGGAGCGCAGGATGTCCGCGCTGCCCTCGAAGCCCACGCGCTCGTTGCCGTAGACGTCGGTGGCGGAGCCGTTGAACTCCAGGTCGATGGCGAGCGGACGCGTGACGTCCTTGATGGTGAGGTCGCCGGTGACGCGGTACGTGTCGCCACCGAGCTGCTCGGCGCTCGTGGACCGGAAGGACATGACCGGGAACTTCTCGGCGTCGAAGAAGTCGCCGCTGACCAGGTGGCCGTCGCGGTCGGCGATGCCGGTGTCGATGCTGGCGATCTTGACGTCGATCGAGGCGGCGGAGTTCGCGGGGGCGGCGCCGTCAAGCCGCAGGCTGCCCTCGTGCTCACCGAAGGAGCCGCGCACGTTGGTGACCATGGCGTGGCGCACCGTGAAACCGATGCTGCTGTGGGCCGGGTCGATCACGTAGTCGCCGGTCAGGGCGGCCAGTGCGGGGTCCACCGCGAGCGTGGCGGTGGTGGACGCGGCGTTGGTGTTCTTGCGGTTGAACAGAGCCATGGCTCCTCCTCGGGGGACGTGATCGAGCGGCTGTCCAAAGGTCGTTTAACCTTCAACGAGATTGACTGTAGACCAATCTAGTTCAAAGTTCAACATCAAGGGTCCAGGCCGGTCCGGAAGTAGCCCTTCCGCCGGATGGGGGAGGACTCACCCTCTGGCGGACGCGCGTAGAACTCGGGCACTATCTCCCTGCCCATCCAGCGCGACTTGCCTCACTCTGATTGTCATGAGCAGGAGGAATCCCCCGTGTCGTATCGCCCGAAGCTCCGCTCCGTCCTGACCGCCCTCGCCCTTGTGCTCGGCGCCTTGTTCGCCCCCGGCGTCGGTGTCGTCACAGGCGCGACCGACGCCTTCGCCGTCACCAAGATCAGTCACTCCACCGCGACCTCGATGTTCCGCTCCTCCAACATCACCTGGTCGTCGTCCGGCGGCTGTTCCAACCGGAACATCTCCACCTGCACCTCGTTCGACCAGCTCAATCTGGCCAGCGCCCAGGGCGCCCAGACCCTGAAGAGCGCGACGGGCTGCGCGCTGAACATCACCGGCGGCACGGAGACCGGGCACGCCGGCGGCACGTACTCGCACTGGAACGGCTACAAGCTCGACTTCTCCAAGTCCACCTGCCTCAACAACTACGTCCATGGCGTCTTCACCTACATCGGTGTCCGGGGCGACGGCGCTCCCCAGTACCGGTCCGGCTCCGGCAACATCTACGCGGACGAGGGCAACCACTGGGACGTGACGTACTACAACTGCGGCGGCTGCTGAGCCGTACGCAGGAGTGCCCCCGTCCGGCGGGACGGGGGCACTCCTGCGCGCGTCGGGGGTCAGGAGCCGACGCTCACCGTGAAGCGCCCCGGGTTGCCGTCGTGCGCGGCTCCGGACACGTCCGGCTCACCGTCCGGGCGTACGTCGTCGTACGGGAAGGCGTAGCCGATCGGCGAGTTCTCGTGGACGACCCGTGACCAGTGGTTGGTCACCGCGCCCTTGTAGTAGTCCGCCACCGTGGTGCCGTTCGGCTGCTGCGGGTGGCTGAGCATGATCGAACGGTTGAAGCCCGCCGCGATCCTGGCCAGCAGTGCCTTCTTGTCGTCGGAGTCGCCCGGGTTGTTCGTGAACGGCCCGTGGTTGCAGGTGAAGATGTCCTTCGACGTGGGCCGGGCGAAGGTGTGGCCGCCCTCGAACGTCAGCGTGTCACCGCTGACCCGTCCGGTCAGCGTGCCACGGCCGCCCTGGAGGTCGATCCGGAGGCCGGTCGAGCGGTACCTGCCCCAGACCTCGTCGATCTGCGCCGTGAACAGGTCCCGGAACGGCATCTGGTCCGGCCGGTCGAAGAACGGCGCCATCAGGTTCTGCGGCGAGACGACCCGCAGGACCTTGCCGTCCGGCCCTCTCGTGATCAGCTCGTCCCAGGGCTGTCCGTCGGATGCGGCCTGCGCCGTGAGGTCGTCGGCGATCCGCTGTACGGCGCCGTCCGGGAGGGGGGCGACGGTGTGCGTGCTGTCGCCCTGGAGGTTCAGGCCGATCGGCAGCGCGGTCACCAGGTCGACATAGCTGATGTTCGCGTACAGCTGCTGCGGGTTGAACGTGAACTCGCAGAACGACCAGGTCCGCCCGTGGTTCGGGTCGGTGGGTGTCGCGAAGGCCGGCTCGACCAGCGACGGCCCCGGGTTGAGGTAGAAGTCCAGCTTGTCGTCGCGTACGAAGTAGATCCGCGCCCCGTACATCTGGGGCAGCGTCAGGACCACCGGTCCGGCGCCCGCCCCCTTCAGCGGGATGGCGCAGTCGACCGGCAGCGGGGTCTGCGGAGCGCCGGGGGAGTCGGGGCGGTAGACGCCGCCGTCGGCGCGCAGCAGTACCCAGCGGCCGGTTCCCTGCTCGTGGCCGGTGACGTACGCGTTCACCGCGCCCGGCAGCGAGCGGTTCTCCAGGGCCAGTTCGCACGTGGCCGGCGCGGCGGAGGCGCGCGGGCTCAGGCCGCTGCCCCAGAGAGGACAGGTGAGCGCGGTCGCGGAGGCGGCGGCGCCTGACAGGAACAGTCTGCGTGAGATCACGAGGTACTCCCGAGGTGTGGGGGGCCGCAGACGGACAGGGCGGTCCGGGGAGTTGACGCGGTGGGGGCGTCTGCGGTGCGCACCACTTTCACGATGCTCCGGTGGAGCGTCAAGAGTTATGACTGAGAGCGCTCTCAAAAGCCGGACGTCTTCACAACTCATCGCCCGGAAACGGCATTTGGTGACTGGCGGTCCCCAACCGCCTGCGTGTGGTGAACAGGAACCGAACGCGGCTGCGCCCCGCCCCGCTCCCACGCGACTTGGACTAACGCGCGGCGGTTGTTGGACTGGTAAGTCCGTCCGGGCCGTACGCCGTTGACGGTGTCCGGACACGGGGACTACTCAGGCCACATGTCGCGAAGATTCACTTCGGCGGGCGCCGTCGCCGCCGCCTCAGCAGCCGTCCTGGCGCTCGTGGGGACCACCCTCCCCGCCGTAGCCGCCGCACCCCTCCCCGCCGCCGCGGACGCGGCCGACGCCACCGGCTCCACCGTCATCGGATCGGCGCAGCTGTCGGTCGCCGTCGCCGACGACTTCCCGCGCGTCCTGTCGTACACCGACCGGGCCGGCGGCGGGCAGCTGGCCGGCAGCACCCGGCCGGTCACCGAGATCACCCTCAACGGAGCCGCCCGCACGGTGCGGCTCAAGGCGGCTCTCGAGGTCACCGCCACGGCCGCCCGCTACACGCTCGCCTTCCCGGATCTGCCGGGCGTCGAGATCGACGCCGCCATCGAGGTGTCCGGGCGCGCCACCACCTTCAAGGTGACCGCCGTACGCGACACCGAGACCTTCCGCGTCGGCACCATCGACATACCCGGCCACGACCTGGTCTCCGTGGCTTCCACGGACACCGGGGCCGCGACCGCCTTCACCCGCCTCGACCCCGACTCCACGAAGACCGCCGACGTCTTCGCGAAGGTCACCGCGGAGACCGCCGCCGACACCGCACCCGTGGGCGCCTCCTACGCCCTCGTCAACACGGGGACCCTCGCCGCGGCCGTCGAGTCCAACTCCTCGTACGACAAGCCGTCCGGGGCCACCGGCGGCGACGACGCGCGCTTCTGGCACCAGGCGCGCAAGGCGGCGGACGGCAGCGTCCGGGTCGGCGTCCGGTCCGGGCAGTGGACCTACCGGGGGGCCGGCGCGCCCGAGCCCGAGAGCGGCGCGGACCTGCCCTGGGCGAAGGTCGTCGTCACTCCCGACGCCAACGGTGACAGGACCGTCGACTGGCAGGACGGCGCCGTCGCCTTCCGCTCCATCGGCGTCACCGCACCCGGCGGCGACCAGACCGCGAACCGGGTCATCACCCACATCCCGTTCAACTTCGCCAGCCAGGCCACCCACCCCTTCCTCCGCACGCTCGACGACGTCAAGCGGATCTCGATGGCGACCGACGGACTCGGTCAGATGGCCATCCTCAAGGGGTACGGCTCCGAGGGGCACGACTCGGCGCATCCGGACTACGGCGGCAACTACAACAAGCGCGCCGGCGGGCTGAAGGACCTCAACACGCTGCTCAAGCAGGGCAGGAAGTGGGGAGCCGCGTTCGGCGTCCACGTCAACGCCACCGAGTCCTACCCCGAGGCGAACGCGTTCGACGAGCAGCTCGTCGACAAGACCAGGCCCGGCTGGAACTGGCTCAACCAGAGCTACTACATCGACCAGCGCCGCGACATCAACAGCGGCGATCTGGCCCGGCGTTTCCAGCAGTTGCGCGACGAGACCGACAGCAATCTCAGCCTGCTCTACATCGACGTGTACTACTCGCACGGCTGGATCGCCGACAAGACCATGCAGGCCGTGCGGAAGCAGGGCTGGAACGTCGGCACCGAATGGGCCGACAAGTTCGAGCGCTCCTCGCTCTGGTCCCACTGGGCCAACGACCTGAGCTACGGCGGCGCCACCAACAAGGGCCTCAACTCGCAGATCATCCGGTTCATCCGCAACGGCGAGAAGGACGTCTGGAACAACGATCCGGTCCTCGGCCAGACGGCGATCGAGGAGTTCGAGGGCTGGACGGGCGAGACCGACTGGAACTCCTTCTACGACAACATCTGGCAGAAGAACCTGCCCGCCAAGTACCTCCAGCACCAGAAGATCACCCGCTGGGACAAGGCGGCCGGTGACATCACGTTCACCGGCGGCGTCCGGGGCACGGTCGAGAACGGCGAGCGGACGTTCTACGCGGACGGCCGCAAGGTCCTCAGCGGTACGGACTACCTGCTGCCGTGGGACGGCGGCAAGAAGCTGTACCACTACAACAAGTCCGGCGGCACGAGCAGTTGGGCGGTGCCCTCGACGGGCGCGTACACCGTCTACAAGCTCACCGACAACGGCCGGGAGAAGATCGCCACCGTCCGCCCGGTGAACGGGAGGATCACGCTGAAGGCCACGGCCGGGCAGCCGTACGTCCTCTATCCGGACCAGGCGCCGCAGGCCGCGTCCCCGCGGTGGGGCGAGGGCGGTCCGGTCGGCGACCCGGGCTTCAACGCCAGGGGCCTCGGCAGCTGGTCGAAGACCGGCACGGCCGCCCGGCACACGGACAGCCAGGGCCGCAACAGCGCGAAGCTCTCCGGCACCGGCACGGCGGCGCTCTCGCAGAGCATCGACGGCCTGGAGCCCGGCAGGCGCTACACGGCCTCGGCGCTGATCGAGGTCGAACCGGGCGGCACCCGGCTCACCACCCTCTCGGCCGGCGGGAAGTCCGTCGCAGTGAACCGCTCCACCGCCCGGGACCAGGTGGCCGCCTCCGACTGGCACGGCAGCTACTTCCAGCGGGCCAAGGTGAACTTCACCGCCCCGGAGAGCGGGCGCACCACACTCCGGATCGAGGCGGCGAAGGGCAGCGCGACGACGGTACGGGCCGATGACGTGCGGCTCGTCGCCAACGCCCCGGCCACCCGTGCCGATACGGTCGTGTACGAGGACTTCGAGGACGTCGACCAGGGCTGGGGCCCCTTCCTCAAGGGCGACGCGGGCGGCTCCACCGACCCCCGCACCAGCATCTCCCAGCTCCACGCCCCGTACACCCAGGCCGGCTGGAACGGCAAGCTCGTCGATGACGTCCTGGGCGGCAAGGAGTCCCTCAAGGCCCACGAGGAGAACACCGGTCTCGTCTACCGGACCGCTCCCTGGACCGTTCCGATGACCGACGGCCGCCGCTACAGGGTCGAGTACGACTACCAGTCCAGCCACGCCGGGGCCTACGAGTGGGTCGGCGGCTACGACCGGATCGACGCGAGCGGCGACCCCGGCTCCGTCGAGACCCGGACCACCCCCATCGGGCAGCAGCGCACCACGGGCCACTTCAGCGAGACCGTGACGGCGGGCTGCGGAGACACCTGGACCGGACTGCGCAAGCGGGGTGACGCCCCGGACGGCGCCGACTTCGTGCTCGACGGCTTCACCGTGACCGACCTCGGGCCGGCCCCCGCCGGCGAGCGGGCCGCCTGCGGCACGCTCACCGTGGCGGCGCGGGCCGAGACGCTGGAACCCGGCACCGCCAACACGGTCACCGCCACGTTCACCAACTACGAAGCGACGGCGGCGACGGGCGTCGAGGTGGGCCTGACCCTGCCCGAGGGCTGGCGGGCGGAGCCGGCGGGCGCCGTCACCTTCGACTCGGTCGCCCCGGGCGCCGAGGTCACCGGAAGCTGGCAGGTCACCCCGCCGGTCGACGCCGAGTACCGCACGTACACCGTGAGTTCGCAGGCGTCCTACACGGTCGGCGGCGCGAGCCGGAAGCTCGGTGCGCAGACCTCCGTACGGACCCTGCCGCCGCCGCCCACCACGGACAGCTGGGCCAGTGACCTGGACTGGACGGCCTCCGAGAACGGCTGGGGACCCGTCGAGCGCGATCTCTCCAACGGCGAGACAGGGACCGCCGACGGCACCCCGCTCAGGATCGGCGGCGTCACCTACGCCAGGGGCATCGGCACCCACGCCCCGGCGAAGGTCCGCTACTACCTGGGTGGAAGGTGCGCCTCCTTCACCGCGGAGGTAGGCGTGGACGACGCGCAGACCACCCGCGGCACCGTGCAGTTCTCCGTCACGGCCGACGGCACGGAGAAGGTGAAGTCGCCCGTCCTGCGCGCGGCCGACACCGCGTGGACGCTCACGGCCGACGTCACCGGCGCGAAGTACGTCGACCTGGTCGTCGGCGACGGCGGCGACGGCAACGGCAACGACCACGCCGACTGGGGCAGCGCCCGCTTCCACTGCGGTAGCTGACCCGTACAGAGGCACGGGCGTGGGACACGGCTCCCGCGCCCGTGCTGTGGCGTTCCCTGCTCCGGAGCCGGGAACGCACGGGGAGAAAGCGCTTTCGACCAAAGCTCGCGCGCCCATTGAAAGCGTCTCGGATGGCGTGCTAAACCAGCGGACAACAGGTCTACACCACTCGCTCCGGGAGGCCCCCCCGTGCCGCTCCTGCCTGCCGCCTGGTCCCGCCGCGCCTTCCTCGCCACCACCTCCGCCACCGCGCTCGGCGCCGCCTTGGCCGGCCCCGCACGCGCCGCGTCGACCACGGACGCGTACGACGCGCTCAGGGCCCGCTGGGCCGAGCTCTCGCTGGGCACCGGTTTCGACCCGGCCGCCGAACCCTTCGCCTCCCGCCTCCAGGAGACCGGCAGGCTCGCCGCCGGCTTCCGGGCGTCGATGGCCCCGGCCGCCACCTCACTGTGGCCCGGCTACACCTTCGACCCGCCGTCCGGCATCACCCAGAGCTACAGCCGCCTGTGGACCATGACCCAGGCGTACCTCCAGCCGGGCACCGGCCTCACCGCCGACGAAACCCTCCTCGCCGACATCGTGCGGGGCCTCGACCATCTCTCCGCGACGGTCTACAACCCCTCGACGACCCGCTACGGCAACTGGTGGGAGTGGCAGATCGGCAGCCCGCGCCTCCTCATGGACATCCACGCCGGGCTCCACGACGAACTCACCGACACCCGGCGCCAGGCCGCCTGCGCCGCCGTCGACCACTTCATCCCCGATGTCATGCTCACGAGTTACACCGGCACGAGCACCGGCGCCAACCGCGTCGACCTCTGCCGCTCCGTCGCCCTGCGCGGCGTCATCGGCCGCAGCCCGGCCAAGATCGCACTCGCCCGGGACGCCCTCTCACCCGTCTTCCCGTACGTGACGAAGGGTGATGGCCTCTACGCGGACGGCTCGTTCGTCCAGCACACCTGGGTCGCGTACTCCGGTACGTACGGCCAGGTCATGCTCGACGGGCTGGGCCGCCTGTTCACCCTCCTCGCCGGATCGGACTGGGACGTCACCGACCCGGGCCGCCAGATCATCCTGGACTCCGTCGAGAACGCCTACGCGCCGCTGATCCACGACGGCCTGATGATGGACAGCGTCAACGGGCGTGCCATCAGCCGCGGTTACCTCAAGAGCGACGACCGCAAGGTCATGCGCAGCGACCACTTCCACGGACAGGGCCTGATCGCCGCCATCCCGCTGCTCGCGGGCGGGGCCTCCGCGGCCGAGCGGCAGCGCTGGACCGCGATGATTAAGGGGTGGATCGAACGGGACCGTACGACACCTCTGCTCACCGCGCCCCAGTTCAACGTCGCCGACCTGGCCCGGCTGCACACCCTCGCCGCCTCGCCCGTGCCCGCCGCCCCCGAGCCTGTGGCGCACAAGTTGTTCGCCGCCATGGACCGCGCCGTGCACCGGAGGCCCGGCTGGGCCGCCGCCATCTCCATGGCCTCGGAGCGGATCTCGTACTACGAGTGCGGCAACGGAGAGAATCCGCGCGGCTGGCACACCGGCGCCGGAATGCTGTACTGGTGGCCGGGCGAGACGCGTGGGGACCAGTACACCGACTGGTTCTGGCCGACCGTCGACTTCTACCGCCTGCCGGGAACGACCGTGTCCACCAAGAGGCTCGCCGACCGGGCGGGCGGTGAGTGGGGGGCGCCCAAGCCCGCGGTGAAGTGGGTCGGCGGCGCCACGGACGGCGAGTTCGCCGCCGTGGGGCAGCACCTCAAGGGGCTCGGCTCCACCCTCGAAGCCCGCAAGTCGTGGTTCTGCGTCGCCGACACCGTCGTGTGTCTCGGCGCCGGCATCACCAGCACCGACGGAGTACCCGCCGAGACGGTCGTCGACAACCGCATGCTCGGCGAGGCGGGCACGGACGTGTTCACCACCGAGGAGCGCACGGCCCCCCGCTGGGCCCATCTGGTGGGGCACGGCGGCTGGGTCTTCCCCGGCGGGGCGGCCCTGCGCACCCTGCGCGAGGACCGCACCGGTTCCTGGAGCGACATCAACACCACCAGCACCACCGAGCGCCGCACGCGCCGCTACCAGACCCTATGGCTGGACCACGGCACCGATCCGGTGGACGCCCGGTACGCCTACCTGCTGATGCCGGGTGCCTCCCGGCGCACCGTCACCGCCCGCGCGGCCGACGGCGACTGGCTGAGGGTGCTCGCCAACACCTCCGCCGTCCAGGCGGTGGCGATCGGCTCGCTGGGCGTGACGGCGGCCAACTTCTGGCAGGCGGGCACGGCGGGCCCGCTCACCGTCTCGGCTCCGGCGAGCGTGCTCGTCAGGACGGGCCGGCGCTCCACCACGCTCTGCGTGAGCGGTCCCGACCGGACCGGCGCCCCCGTGGACCTGGTCTGGAACCGGCCGGCTCGCGAAGTGGTCGCCGCGGGCCCCGGCATCGAGGTCCGCGCCACCGGCAGGAGCCTGGTCCTGCGCGTCTCGCCCGGCGTCGCCGGGGGCACCCTGCGGTGCGAGGTCCGCTAGCGGCTGTGCCCGGTGACACATCCCGCGCTTTGTCGGCCCCTGACAAAGCGGGAGCGCTGTGAGCTGGTGGATCGGCTGTCCGGCGTTCGGGTTATGTCGAGGCCCACCAGGAAACCGGGCAGGAGACTGTACGGAGTCGACGGCACGATTTGTGCGGTCGGCTTCGTAGGGTCAGTACATGACCGTTGTGGACGTGACCCCGAGCGAGCCGAGCGACACGCGTGGCCGGGTGGCCGAACTGCTGGCCCTGCGTGAGCAGGCGCGGCAGGGACCGAGTGACCGCGCGACCGAGGCGCAGCACGCCAAGGGCAAGCTGACCGCCCGCGAGCGCATCGCGCTGCTGCTCGACGAGGGGTCGTTCAAGGAGGTCGAGCAGCTGCGCCGGCACCGGGCGACCGGGTTCGGCCTGGAGGCGAAGAAGCCCTACACGGACGGCGTCATCACCGGCTGGGGCACCGTCGAGGGCCGCACCGTCTTCGTGTACGCCCACGACTTCCGGATCTTCGGCGGGGCGCTGGGCGAGGCCCACGCCACGAAGATCCACAAGATCATGGACATGGCGATCTCGGCGGGTGCTCCGCTGGTGTCCCTGAACGACGGCGCCGGCGCCCGTATCCAGGAGGGCGTCTCCGCGCTCGCCGGATACGGCGGCATCTTCCAGCGCAACACCCGGGCGTCCGGTGTCATCCCGCAGATCAGCGTGATGCTCGGCCCCTGCGCGGGCGGCGCGGCCTACAGCCCCGCCCTCACCGACTTCGTCTTCATGGTCCGCGAGACCTCGCAGATGTTCATCACCGGACCGGACGTCGTCAAGGCGGTCACCGGCGAGGAGATCACCCAGAACGGACTCGGCGGCGCGGACGTGCACGCCGAGACCTCGGGCGTCGCGCACTTCGCGTACGACGACGAGGAGACCTGCATCGCCGAGGTCCGCTACCTGATCGGGATGCTGCCCTCCAACAACCGCGAGAACCCGCCCACGGTCACGAGCGACGACCCCGCCGACCGGCGCGGCGACACCCTGCTCGACCTGGTCCCGGCCGACGGCAACCGCCCGTACGACATGCACAAGGTCATCGAGGAGCTCGTCGACGACGGCGACTACCTGGAGATCCACGAGCGCTGGGCCCGCAACATCATCTGCGCCCTCGCCCGGCTGGACGGTCAGGTCGTCGGCATCGTCGCCAACCAGCCGCTGGCCATGGCGGGCGTCCTGGACATCGAGGCGTCCGAGAAGGCCGCTCGTTTCGTCCAGATGTGTGATGCGTTCAACATTCCGATCGTCACTCTGTTGGACGTTCCCGGCTTCCTGCCGGGAGTCGATCAGGAGCACGGTGGGATCATCCGGCACGGCGCGAAGCTGCTCTACGCGTACTGCAACGCCACCGTGCCGAGGATCAGCCTGATCCTGCGCAAGGCATACGGAGGTGCGTACATCGTCATGGACTCCCAGTCCATCGGAGCCGACCTCACCTATGCCTGGCCCACCAACGAGATCGCGGTGATGGGCGCCGAGGGCGCGGCCAACGTCATCTTCCGCCGCCAGATCGCGGAGGCCGAGGATTCCGAAGCCATGCGGGCCCGCATGGTCAAGGAGTACAAGGCCGAGCTCATGCACCCGTACTACGCCGCCGAGCGCGGCCTGGTCGACGACGTCATCGACCCCGCCGAGACGCGCGAAGTGCTGATCGCCTCGCTCGCGATGCTCCGCAACAAGCACGCCGACCTGCCGTCCCGTAAGCACGGCAACCCGCCGCAGTAGCGCGGACGGACGCGGGTGACCCCGCCGAAGCCCGCGCCATCCTGCCGAGAAGACGGAGACACCCATGACCACCACTCCCGCCGAGTCCGTGCTGCGCGTCGAGAGGGGTCTCGCCGACCCCGAGGAGCTGGCGGCCATCACCGCCGTCCTGCTCGCCCGCGCGGCGTCCCAGCCCGCCGCGCCCGCCCACCGGGGCCGCAACACCGCCGGATGGCGCCGGCTGGAGCGCACGCCCGGCTTCCGCGCCCCGCACAGCTGGCAGGGCTGAGAACGACCCGGCGCGCCGCACAGGCCCGCGCGAAGGGCCCCGCACTCCTTCCGGAGTGCGGGGCCCTTCGTCGTGTACCGGGACCGTCAGCGCAGGCGGGCCATGAGCGCGTGCTCGACGAGCGTGATGAGGGCGCTCTTGGCGTCCGCGCGGTGGCGGGCGTCCGTCGTCAGGATCGGCGTGTCCGGGCCGATCTGGAGCGCCTCGCGCACCTCGTCCGGCGTGTAGGGCTGGTGTCCGTCGAAGCCGTTGAGGGCGATGACGAAGGGGAGTCCGCTGTTCTCGAAGTAGTCGACCGCGGGGAAGCAGTCGGCGAGGCGGCGGGTGTCGACGAGGACGACGGCGCCGATGGCGCCGCGTACGAGGTCGTCCCACATGAACCAGAAGCGGTCCTGTCCGGGGGTGCCGAAGAGGTACAGGATCAGGTCCTGGTCCAGGGTGATGCGGCCGAAGTCCATGGCCACCGTGGTGGTGGTCTTGTCCCCGGTGTGTGTGAGGTCGTCGATGCCCGCGGACGCGGACGTCATCACGGCTTCGGTGCGCAGCGGATTGATCTCCGAAACGGCACCGACAAACGTGGTCTTACCCACGCCGAAGCCCCCTGCCACCACGATCTTCGCCGAGGTAGTGGAGCGGGCCGCTCCGCCGCTAGAGCTTGCGAAGTCCACTGAGCACCCTTTCGAGCAGTGTCACGTCTGGTTGGCCGCCGGCGGCCTCGTCGCCGCCGGGCTGATGGATAGCGACGAGTCCGGCCTCGGCCAGGTCGGCGACGAGAATCCGGGCAACGCCGAGGGGGATCGAGAGAAGGGCCGAGACCTCGGCCACCGACTTGATCTCCACGCAGAGCCGGCAGATCCGCTGATGCTCGGGCAACTGCCCCTGGAGCCGCGACGGATCGGCCGTGGTGCTCACCAGTGCTTCGATGGCGAGCTGGTAACGCGGCCGGGTCCGGCCACCTGTCATGGCGTACGGACGGACCAGCGGGTTGTGCGCCGCGGGTGCGGGCGCCGCGGCCCGCCGCGGCTGCACCGGCTGGATACGGGGCGCCCGCGGCGGTTCGTACGGCTGCTGGGGCTGCTGGGGCCACGAGCCCTGCTGGGGCCAGTCGGAGCCCTGAGCGCCCTGCGGCTGCTGGTAGGGCTGCTGTGGCTGATAAGGCTGCTGCGCGCCCTGTCTGCTGGGAGCGGAGGGGAAGCTGAAACGGTTGTCGTCGTGCTCACCCGGAACCCGCTGACCACCCTCATATGGGTGTCCGCCTGTGGGTGCTGCCACGTTTCCTCCTCCGAATGCCGGTCGCCGATCCCAGTGGGGCCGCGCCACCGCACCCTATGGCGCGATGGCGAGAAACGCACTGTCTGTCTACTAGTTAAGAAGACTTCCCTGGAGCTCCGCACGGAGATCCGGGGTCAGAACACTGCCGGTACGATCCACCAGAAGTGCCATTTCATACCCAACCAGACCGATATCGGCGTCCGGATGCGAAAGTACGGCAAGAGATGATCCGTCGGAGATGGACATGATGAAGAGGAATCCTCGCTCCATCTCCACAACGGTCTGATTCACGGCGCCGCCCTCGAAGATCCGGGAGGCGCCCGCCGTCAGCGACGTCAGACCGGAGGCGACGGCCGCCAGTTGGTCGGCGCGGTCGCGCGGGAAACCTTCGGACATCGCCAGCAGCAGGCCGTCAGCGGAGACCACCACCGTGTGCGACACCCCGGGGGTGTTGTCCACGAAGTTGGTGATCAACCAGTTCAGATTCTGCGCCGCCTGGCTCATCGGGCTCACACTAACGCTCCTGGTTGTAGGTGTTACTTGCGTCCGACCCCGCATCGCGGCCCCGCTGGACCCCGCGCCGCAGATTGCTCAACCTGCCACGGACGTCCTCGGGTGCGCGGGAGACCTGGGGGCCGCCCTGCTGCGTCTGCTCCGCCGTGCCTTCGACCAGATTGGCCTTGGGGACGCGACGGGGGAGACCGGATGGAGTGATTCCGCCCGCCTTCGGCTCGCGGAGCTTCTCCGCCCGCTCCCAGCGCTCGTCGTTCGTGGAGCGCCAGTCGCCGGGGCCGTCGCCGTTCGCCGGGGCGGACGGCTGCTGCCGCGTGTCCTGCGCCGGGGCCTCGGTCGCGTGGCCGGCGGGCTGCCGGTGCTGCGCACCGCCCCGGCGCGGCAGACCGGCTTCGGTCAGTTCCTGCGCGGCGTTCGGGACGGGGCCCGAACGGTCGAAGCCTACGCGCTCCTGAGCCTCTGCGGGGGTACTCGGAGCAGATTCCGCTTCGGCCTGCGGCGCGGTCTCGTAGGCGCCCTGATAGCCGCCCTGATCCGGCCAGTCATCCTGGTGGGACGGGGCCACGGCGGAGTTGAACGGATCGCCGTACTGGGCCTGCTGGGCTTCCGGAGCGCCATACGCCGCTTCCGGATAACCGCCCTGCTGGGCCTGCTGGGGGTAGCCGCCCTCGGTGCCGTACGGCTCGTAGGGGGCCTCGTACGAAGCCTGCTCGTACCCCTGCTGCGCGGGCTGCGGCTCCTGGGCGTACTGCTCCTGGCCGTACTGCTCCTGCGCGTACTGCTGAGTCTCGGCCTGGAACGCCGGACGCTCGCCGCCGGCCTGGGCCTCCAGCGCCGCCCGTCGCTCCTCACGCAGGAGCGAGCGGCCGACCGGGTCCAGCTGCGCCGCGTCCGCGTCCGGTATCTCGTAGCGGGAGTCGTCGAAGCCGAGTTCCGCCGCCGTGCGCATCGTGGTCTGGTGCGGCATCGGGTCGAACACCGGCTGCTGCTGTTCCGGAATGATCGAGGAGACCGTGAAGTCGTCCTGCGCGGCGGCTTCGCCACCGCCACCGTGGGTGATCGCGTCCGGAAGCATGACCAGCGAGGTGGTACCGGCCTGCTCGCCCGAGGGGCGCAGCTGGACCCGGATGCCGTGCCGGTCGGCGAGGCGGCCGACCACGAAGAGGCCCATGCGCTGCGAGACGGCGGCGTCCACGGTCGGCGGGTTGGCCAGCTTGTGGTTGATGTCCGCGAAGTCCTCGGCGGTGAGGCCGATGCCCTTGTCGTGGATCTCGACCATCACGCGGCCGTCGGGCAGCCGGGTCGCGGTGACCCGGACCTTGGTCTGCGGCGACGAGAACGTGGTGGCGTTCTCCAGGAGCTCGGCCAGCAGGTGGACGAGGTCGGTCACGGCCTGCCCGTGGATCTCGCTCTCCGGTACGCCGGTGAGCTCGATGCGCTCGTACGACTCCACCTCGGAGGAGGCGGCCCGCAGGACGTCGACCAGCGGCACGGGCTGGTTCCAGCGGCGGCCCGGCTCTTCGCCCGCGAGGACGAGGAGGTTCTCGCCGTTGCGGCGCATACGCGTGGCCAGGTGGTCCAGCCGGAAGAGGCTCTCCAGCTGGTCCGGGTCGGCCTCGTTGTTCTCCAGGTCGGTGATGAGGGTCAGCTGGCCCTCGATGAGCGACTGGTTGCGGCGCGAGAGGTTGGTGAAGATCGCGTTGACGTTGCCCCGGAGCATGGCCTGCTCGGCGGCGAGCCGGACGGCCTCGCGGTGCACCTGGTCGAAGGCGCGGGCGACCTCGCCGATCTCGTCCTGGGTGTTGATCGGGATGGGCTGGACCCGTGTGTCGACCCGGCCCGGGTCGGTCCGCGACAGCTGGTCGACCAGCATCGGCAGCCGCTGCTCGGCGATGCCGAAGGCGGCGGTACGCAGCTGGCGCATCGAGCGGCTCATCTGGCGGGCCATGAGCCCGGCGATGATGAAGGCCGCGAGCAGCGCGATGATCACGATCGCCGCGTTGACGATGGCGTCGGTCTTGGCGTCGGAGGAGATCTCGGCGGCCTCGGTCACGGCCTTGTCGACGAGCTCGTCGCCGACCGTGGAGTAACCGTCGAACTTGGCGGTGGCGGCGGCCATCCAGGTCTGGGGGGTGATCCCCTTCGCCTTCAGCTCGGCCTGCGTCTGCCCCTGGCCGATCTGCTGGGCCATGCCGTCGAAGACCGAACCGTCGATGCTCGGCGGCGGCACGAACGGCTTGCCGGCGGCCTGGGCCTGCTCTGCGGCCGTCTTAAGCTGCTTGGCGCCCTCGGCCGCCTTGCCGGCCATCACGGTCTTGAGGCGGGTCGCGTCGGCCTCGGTGCCACCGGAGACGAACTCCGCGAGCGCGATCTGCTCCAGGTAGTTGTACGAGCCGAACGCCTTGACCTGCGCCTGGAACTTGTCGCGCTCCTGGCTGGGACGGACCAGCAGGTGCATACCGATGGAGCGCTGAAGCGATACTGCGGCCTTGGAGAGCTCGATCGCGTAGACGGTGCGGCCGTAGCTGGTGATGTTGCCGGTGCCGAGACCCATCTCGTTGGAGAACTCCATCAGGGAGTGCTGGACCTTGGTGTAGCCCTCCTCGGTCTTCACCGGGTCCATGGCCTCGGCGTAGGCCGCCTTGCGCAGCTCGGGAAGCTGGGGCTCCTCCACCTTGAACAGCTTGAGGCGGCGGTCCAGGCCCTGCTTCGAGGGCATGTCCTGCACCGCGGTGTCGAACTTCGCCCTGGCCTCGTCCGTGGTGGCACGGGCCTGCTCGACGACCTCGGAGGTGCGCTTGTTGGACAGGAGCGGCTGAGCGGTGAGGTCACGCTCGTTGAGCAGCGCCTGCCCGTACTCCGAGGCCGCGCGCACGATCAGCGCGGTCTTCTCGGCGTCCTGGGCCTCGTTCCAGGTGTCGATCGACCCCTTCACCTGGAAGCCGCCCATGATCAGGCCGACCAGCACAGGGATCAGGAGGATCGCGTTCAGCCGCGTGGGCACCCGCCAGTTGCGCGGGGACAGCCGGTTGGTGGAGCCACCGGCCGGTTCGGGCGCGGACATGTCCGCGGACGACGCCCCGGCGCGCGGCGGCGGGGTGAAGTTGCCCCGTTCCGGCTGCGCCGCGGAGCCCTCGTTGCTTCGCCTCACTCGACCAACAACCTCTCGGCGTCGACACCAACGTTGTGCCGAAGTTTTCGTTCAGGGGGCCGTACTACTCGGTAGTTCATCGAATTCCAGCACGGGGACCGGTCGCGTTCCAAACAGTCGGAATGAGTGATTCCGAGTGGTCTACACCGCAGATAAAACGGGCATAAAGAGCGAGCCCCGCCAAAAGGCGGGGCCCGCATGAGCAGAGTGGTACCAATCGAACGCATCGTGTGTTGATGCGAAGGTAATTCTCTGTCGAAACGTTATGAACACGGGGGCGGATCGTGTCATAGGACACAGTCCGCACCCGTGTGACTACAACAACTTCCGTATGCCCATAACGACTTGCGTCTACTTGAGACGTGCCATCAGGGCATGCTCCACCAAAGTGATCAAACCGCTCTTGGCGTCCGCGCGGTGGCGGGCGTCCGTGGTGATGATCGGAGCGTCGGGGCCGATCTGGAGCGCCTCGCGCACTTCTTCGGGGGTGTAGGGCTGGTGTCCGTCGAAGCCGTTGAGGGCGATGACGAAGGGGAGTCCGCTGTTCTCGAAGTAGTCGACCGCGGGGAAGCAGTCGGCGAGGCGGCGGGTGTCGACGAGGACGACGGCGCCGATGGCGCCGCGTACGAGGTCGTCCCACATGAACCAGAAGCGGTCCTGTCCGGGGGTGCCGAAGAGGTACAGGATCAGGTCCTGGTCCAGGGTGATGCGGCCGAAGTCCATGGCCACCGTGGTGGTGGTCTTGTCCCCGGTGTGTGTGAGGTCGTCGATGCCCGCGGACGCGGACGTCATCACGGCTTCGGTGCGCAGCGGATTGATCTCCGAAACGGCACCGACGAACGTGGTCTTACCCACGCCGAAGCCGCCCGCCACCACGATCTTCGCCGAGGTGGTGGCACGGCCCGTCCCGCCGTTAGAGCTTGCGAAGTCCACTGAGCACCCTTTCGAGCAGTGTCACATCCGGCGCGCCGCCGGCCTCTCCGTTGCCCGGCTGGTGGATGGCCACCATGCCGGCTTCCGCCAGGTCCGCCACGAGGATGCGGGCCACGCCGAGGGGCATGGACAGCAGTGCCGAGACCTCGGCCACCGACTTGACCTCACGGCACAGGTGGCAGATCCGCTGGTGCTCGGGGAGCAGGGTCCCCAGGTGTGCGGGGTCGGCCGTGGTGCTGACCAGGGCCTCTATCGCGAGCTGGTAACGCGGCCGGGTCCGGCCGCCGGTCATGGCATAGGGACGGACCAGCGGCTGGTCGCCTTCACCGTCGTACGACGCGTGGTGCAGTGCGCCGTACGGATCAGGTGAGGCGGGTGGCGGGGTCATGAATCCTCCGGGCGTGACAGCGGTGTGTCTACTTGCCGTCTTAAGGGGCCGGTGGGGGGTCTGAGGCGGCCGGACGGGTGAGGGTTGTGGGCAGTACCTGGGGGGATTGTGCCTGGGATCCGCTGCATGGCCGCCTAGTGGAGCAGACTGCCCTGGAGCTCGGCGCGCAGGTCGGGCGTGAGGACCGTGCCCGCACGGTCGACGAGGAGGGCCATCTCGTACCCGACCAGACCGATGTCGGCGTCCGGGTGGGCGAGAACGGCCAGCGAGGAACCGTCCGAGACGGACATCAGGAAAAGGAAGCCTCGCTCCATCTCCACGACCGTCTGGCTCACGGCGCCGCCCTCGAAGATCCGGGAGGCGCCCGCCGTCAGCGACGTCAGACCGGAGGCGACAGCCGCCAGCTGGTCGGCGCGGTCGCGCGGGAAGCCTTCGGACATCGCCAGCAGCAGGCCGTCCGCGGAGACCACGACGGTGTGGGACACACCAGGGGTGTTGTCCACGAAGTTGGTGATCAGCCAGTTCAGATTCTGTGCGGCCTGACTCATGGGGCTCAACTAACGCTCCTGCTGGTGAGTGGGGCCGAGATGGAAACCGCCGGTCGACTGGCCGTTGTTGGCCTGCCGACCCTGCTGGATGCCCCGGCGGAGATTGGTCAGACGTCCGCGTACGTCATCGGGCGCACGCGAAACCTGGGGTCCGGACTGGTGATTCTGCTGCTGGGCGGTGCCCGGTACCAAATTGGCACGGGGAACCCGGCGAGGAAGTCCGGAAGTGGTGATCCCGCCCGCAGCGGGCTTCTTGACCCGCTCGGCCTGCCGTACGAGTTCGTCGTTGGGCGAGGGGCGCCAGGTGCTGGTGGCACCGGTGTCGGTGTCACCACGCCGGGGCATGGGCGGAGCAGGCGTGGCGGACGGGGCCGCCGGCGCCTGGGGCTCGGCGGCCGGCGGCTGCTGGCCGCCCTGCTGCGGGCCGTGGAACCAGTTCGTCTCAAGGGTGTCGTACAGCGGGGTACGACCGTCCCCGGGACCGGCCGGCGGAAGCGCCTCGGGCAGCGCCGGACGGCGCGGCATCTCACCGGCGGCCGGGGCCGCCGGACGCGGAGCACCGAAGTCGGCGTCGTCCCGGCCACGCTGCCGCGGCGCCGGCGCCCCCTGGTTCTGCTGCGGGGTGCCGAAGTCGGGGCGTGCGAACTGGGCGGTACCGGCCGGGTCCTGGGACGCCTGCGGCGCCGAGAAGTCCGGGCGGGCGAACTCCGCCGTGGCGCCGGGGCCCTGGTGCTGACCCGCGCCGTACGGCTGGTTCGGACCGGCAGGCCGGGCGAACTGGCCGGTGGTGTCGGGCTCCTCGTGACCGCGGGGGGCGTCCAGCGGAGACTGGCGCTGCGCACCCCGCTCCTCGACACCCCAGCTCGCGCCCTGCGGACGCTGCGGCTGGGGGTTGCCCCCGGGCAGCTCGGCGCGCGGACCGCCGGGAGGCGGCAGCTGGCGGCCGGGGCCGCCGGGCTGCTGGAAACCGCCCTGGTCGTTCTGGGCGTGCCTGCCCTGCGGCTGCTGCTGTGGCTGCCGGACGGGCGGGCCGCTCTGCTGGCCCTGCTGGCCGAACTGGCCGCCCTGCTGCTGGCCGGGCCGGGTCTGCCCAGAGTGACCGAACAGATTGGGCTGACCCGCGTCCGTACGGCCGGGAGCGTCGCCCTGGCCACCGCGGGCGCCCATCCGGGCACCGCCGCCGAAGGCACCGGCGGGGCCGCCCGCGGGCGGCGCCTGCTGGGGCCGGCCCGCGTTCTGCGGACCGTTGTTCTGCATGCCGTTGCTGCCCTGCACGCCGTTGCTCTGGGAGCCGGCGGTGGGCTGGGGCTGACGCGGGCCGCCGTCGCGCGAGGGCAGTGCGGCACGCGGACCCGAGCCCGCACCGACCTGCCCGCGCTGCGCACCGGCTCCGAGCGCGGCCGAGGAACCGGCCGGGGAGCCGCCGAGACCGGCCCGCGGGGCGCTGCCCGGGGCACCACCGGCGAGAAGCCCGCCGGGAGCGCCCTGCTGCTGACCGGGACCCTGCTTGGACTGGGGCTGCTTGCCTCCGTGGGCGACGTCGACGGGAAGCATGACCAGCGCGGTCGTGCCACCGGAGTCCGAGGGGCGCAGCTGGATGCGGATGCCGTGTCGCAGGGACAGCCGGCCGACCACGAACAGACCCATGCGCCGGGAGACGGAGACGTCCACGGTGGGCGGCGAGGCGAGCCGCTCGTTGATCGCCGCGAGGTCCTCGGGGGAGAGGCCGATACCCGTGTCGTGGATCTCGACGAGCACCCGGCCGTCGGGCAGTGCGTGACCGGTGACCTTGACCTTCGTCTGCGGCGAGGAGAACGATGTGGCGTTCTCCAGCAGCTCGGCGAGCAGGTGCACGAGGTCGTTGACCACGCGGCCCGCGACCTCGGTGGCGGGCACCGCGGCCAGTTCGATGCGCTCGTACTGCTCCACCTCGGAGGCGGCGGCACGGAGCACGTCGACCAGCGGCACGGGGCGGGTCCACCGGCGGCCCGGCTCCTCGCCCGCGAGGACGAGGAGGTTTTCGCCGTTACGGCGCATACGGGTCGCGAGGTGGTCGAGCTTGAAGAGCGAGGACAGCTGGTCCGGGTCGGCCTCGCGCGACTCCAGCTCGGAGATGAGCGAGAGCTGGCGCTGGATGAGGCCCTGCGAACGCCGGGACAGGTTGGTGAACATCGCGTTGACGTTGCCTCGCAGCAGCGCCTGCTCGGCGGCGAGCCGGACGGCCTCGCGGTGCACGTCGTCGAAGGCCGCGGCCACCTGGCCGATCTCGTCCCGGGAGTGCACACCGACGGACTCGACGGAGGTGTCGACGTCCTGCGGGTCCGTCTCCGAGAGCTGCTTGACGAGCTCGGGCAGACGGTCCTGGGCGACCCGGGTCGCGGTGTCCTGGAGCCGTCGCAGCGAGCGGATCATGGACCGGGCCACGACGAACGCGCCCACCAGCGAGACACCGAGGACGAGGAGGATGACCACACCGTTGAGGATGGCCTCGCGCTGGGACTCCTCGCGCAGCTCGCGGGCCTTGCCCTCCATGTCGCTGAGGAGGGTCTCCTCGATGGTCTTCATGGCCTGGATCTTGGTGGAGCTCTGGTCGTACCAGTCCATGTACGAGCGGGACTTCTTGCCCACCATGCCCGTGGGGCTTTCGAGAACCTGCTTCGCGTACATGTCCGCGGCGTTGATCTCGGGGTGGCCGTTGGTCAGCGACGCGGTGAGCTCGTCGGCGCTGTTGCCGGTGTTCTCGTACGTCGACTTGAACGAGGCGAGGGTCTGCGCCTCCTTGCGGAGCGCGTTGCGACCGAACTGCTGGTCGTTCTTGTCGAGGTTCGTCTTCTCGCTGTTGCCGCCGGGCAGCGCGGCCGCGATGACCGCCCGCTGGACCGAGGCGTACTCCTTGGAGGAGGAGAAGGCCGCCAGGGCCCGGGTCCGCTTGATCATCTCCGGGTTGTTGGTCGCCTGCGCCATGTCCTGCGAGAGGCTCAGCAGCGAGGTGATCAACTGGCTGTACCGGTCGATGGTGTTGAGGCTCGGAGTGCCCTTGGCGTACGCGTCCTCACGGATGTCCCGGATCTGACCGAGCTGGGTCGAGATCTGGGCGACGCTCGCGTGGATGCCCTCGAGGGCCTCGTCGTTGTCGGTGTTGCCGATCGCGTTGGTCGCGTCGAAGAAGGCGTCCTTGGAGCGGTCGGTCTTCTTCCGGGGCTCCGTGACCTTGAAGTCGGTGGGCTTGGAACCGTTGGACAGCGGGCCCGCGGACCGGTCGCGCTCCTCCTGGAGCGCCTGGGCGAGCGCGGTCGCCTGCTTGGTCATCTTGGTCAGCAGCTGCATGTGCTCCAGCTGCTGCATGTCGTTCATGGACTCGTTGATACGGAGTCCGCCCAGCGTGGTCGCCGCCACCACGGGAAGGGCGAGGAGCGAGACCAGACGCGTGCTGATGCGCCAGTTACGGAGCGCTATTCGCGAGCCCGTGTTGATCGGGCCGCGCGACTGGAACGCACTGACCGGCTCCGAGCCACTGCTCGTCGTCGTGCCTGAGCGCTGTGCGCGGTCACCACTGTCACCGGCCGCGGCCTGCCCGGGGTTCTGGGCGTGCTGGGGCGAGGAACCGCGGTCGTTCCCGCCGCGCGGCTCCTGATCCGCCGGAGCTTCCCCTCGGCCCTGGCGGGCCTGGGGAGACCCCATGCCATCCCTCTTGAAACGTCCCTGCACTAGCGTCGCAACCTCTGGACCAGGCGTCCCTTCCGCATGCGCGGGTCGGGACGGTGTCGGCGTCGTGGGGCGCTGGACGCGCCCCATGGTGGTCGTGAGTGACCGGCGTTCTTCCCCCTCCCGCCGCCACTCGGCGCTGCGTTGCGCCCTGCGCGCCGGCCTGAAACCCGCGGCGGTGCGTGGAATTCCAGCACAGTGCCGGATCTCCAACAAGGCCCCTGTACCGGCCTGTGACCTGGGTGACACGTTGTGATGAATGTGTAACAAGGTGTGGAGAGTGTTCGTGGTCAAAACGGACGATCGGGGATGAGTCGCTTACGGGTAGGGGGTGCCCCAGTCGCGATGATCAGGAGCGGAATGGCGCATTCAGCTATGCAATGTCCGTTTCATGTCACGCGATCGGCTGACCGTCATGCGGCATTTGTCGGCTACTTCGTGAGCAAACTCACATGATGATCGCCGTCTCCTCGGGGCGCCGGGTGGGAATTGGATGTTTAGCCTGACCCTTTACAGGGATGGCGAATCCGAAAACCCGGCGCCCCTTCGGGTGGCGCCCAGACCGACAGGGCCCAGACGGCAGATGAAGACCACGATGATGTTCCGCAACATTGCCAACCCCCGGCGCACCACGCTGGCGCACCTCAAGGACGCCGAAGCGCTGCGGACGCCGGAGCAGCCGGAGCACTCGGTCGACCTGCCCACCCAGACGGCCAACCCCCGCCGCACCATCCTGATGGAAGCCCCGGTCACCACCGGCGCCTGAGAAGGGCGCCGAAGATCCTGGCCGGGCTCACGCACGGCCTCCCGCGGTCTTCCACCGGCGCTGCTGTCCCCCTCGCCCGCGTTAGCCTGGAGCGTCAGTCTTCAGCCAGCCACAAGTGAGGGGCGACAGCTTCCCGTGCGCATCGCCAGGTTCTCCATCGACGGCAATGTCGCCTTCGGCGCCGTGGAGGGTGAAGGCACCGTTGAATCCGGTGACCTCGTCCTCGACATCATCAGGGGCATCCCGTACACCGACTTCGAGCTCTCCGGCACCAAGGTCCCGCTGAGCAAGGTCCGGCTGCTCCCTCCCGTGCTCCCCAACAAGGTCGTGGCCATCGGCCGCAACTACGCGGAACACGCCGCCGAGCTGGGCAACGAGGTCCCGGAGGTCCCGGTCGCCTTCTTCAAGCCCACCACTTCGGTGATCGGCTCGGGAGACGCCATCGAGTACCCCTCCTTCTCGAACGAACTGCACCACGAGGCCGAACTGGCCGTGGTCATCGGCCGCATGTGCCGCGAAGTCCCGCGTGAGCGCGTCAAGGACGTCATCTTCGGCTACACCTGCGCCAACGACGTGACCGCCCGTGACGCCCAGCAGCGTGAGAAGCAGTGGGCGCGGGCCAAGGGCTTCGACACCTCCTGCCCGCTCGGCCCCTGGGTGGAGACCGACCTCGACCCCCGCGACCTCACCATTCAGGCGACGGTCAACGGCGAGCAGCGCCAGCTCGGCCGTACGAGCGACATGATCCGCTCCATCGAGGACCTGGTCGTTCACATCACGGAAGCCATGACGCTGCTCCCGGGCGACGTGATCCTCACCGGAACCCCCGCAGGGGTCGGACCCCTGCACGTCGGCGACGAGGTCGCCGTCACCATCGAAGGCATCGGCACTCTCACCAACAAGGTGATCAAGCGTGGTTAACGGACCTGTCCGCGTACGTTTCTGTCCCTCCCCGACCGGTAACCCCCACGTGGGCCTGGTCCGTACCGCCCTGTTCAACTGGGCGTTCGCCCGGCACCACAAGGGCACCCTGGTCTTCCGTATCGAGGACACCGACGCGGCCCGTGACTCCGAGGAGTCCTACGACCAGCTGCTCGAGTCGATGCGCTGGCTCGGCTTCGACTGGGACGAGGGCCCCGAGATCGGCGGCCCCCACGCCCCGTACCGCCAGTCGCAGCGCATGGACATCTACCGGGACGTCGCCGGGAAGCTGCTCGCCGCCGGACACGCGTACCCCTGTTACTGCACCACCGAGGAGCTCGACGCCCGCCGCGACGCCGCCCGCGCCGCCGGCAGGCCCTCGGGCTACGACGGCCACTGCCGCGACCTGAGCGCGGAGCGGATCGCCGCGTACGAGGGGGAGGGCCGCAGCTCGATCGTCCGCTTCCGGATGCCCGACGAGGCGATCACCTTCACCGACCTGGTCCGCGGCGAGATCACCGTCCAGCCCGAGAACGTGCCGGACTACGGCATCGTCCGCGCCAACGGTGCTCCGCTCTACACGCTGGTCAACCCGGTCGACGACGCCCTGATGGAGATCACCCACGTCCTGCGCGGCGAGGACCTGCTCTCCTCCACCCCCCGGCAGATCGCCCTCTACAGGGCGCTCATCGAGCTGGGCATCGCCAAGGAGATCCCGCTCTTCGGCCACCTCCCCTATGTCATGGGAGAGGGCAACAAGAAGCTCTCCAAGCGCGACCCGCAGGCATCGCTCAACCTCTACCGCGAGCGCGGCTTCCTCCCCGAGGGCCTGCTCAACTACCTCTCGCTCCTCGGCTGGTCGATCGCCGAGGACCGCGACATCTTCGACATCGACGAGATGGTCGCCGCGTTCGACATCAAGGACGTCAACGCCAACCCGGCCCGCTTCGACCTGAAGAAGGCCGAGCACGTCAACGCCGAGCACGTGCGCAAGCTCGACGTGAAGGCGTTCACCGAGGCGTGCGGCCCCTGGCTGCGGGCCCCGTTCGCGCCCTGGCGCCCCGAGGCGTTCGACGCGGAGCAGTTCGCGACGATCGCCCCGTACGCCCAGACCCGCCTGACCGTCCTCTCCGAGATCACGGCCAACGTCGACTTCCTCTTCCTCGACGAGCCGGTCGAGGACGAGGCGTCCTGGGCCAAGGCGATGAAGGAGGGCTCCGGCGACCTCCTCGTCACGGCCCGCGCCAAGCTGATCGCCGCCGAGTGGAACGCGGAGGCCCTCAAGGCCGCCGTCCTCGCGGCGGGCGAGGAACACGGCCTGAAGCTCGGCAAGGCCCAGGCCCCGGTCCGCGTCGCCGTCACGGGCCGCACGATCGGCCTGCCGCTCTTCGAGTCCCTGGAGATCCTGGGCCGCGAGAAGACCATCGCACGGGTGGACGCGGCGCTGGCGAAGCTCGCCGCGTAGGACCCCGGGCAACCGGCATGGGCCCGGACGAACCGCACCGAGCGGCTCGTCCGGGCCCATCCGCGTACAGCGGCCGCTAGAGTCGGCCCATGGCGATCAGAGCCGTCCTCTGGGACGTTGACGACACCCTCTTCGACTACGGATCAGCGGCTGCCACCGGTCTCAGCAGGCACATGGAGGCTGAAGGGGTGCCCGGCGGCTACCGCTCCGCGCAGGACGCCCTGGATGCCTGGGAGGAGCTCACCCAGCGGCACTGGGAGCGCTTCGCGGCGGGCCGTACCGACTGGGAGGGGCAGCGCCGCGACCGGGCCAGGGACTTCCTCGGCCGCCCGCTCAGCGACGACGAGGCCGACGAGTGGTTCGGCCGGCACATCCGCCACTACGAGGCGGCCTGGTCGCTCTTCCCGGACACCGTGCCCGTGCTGGACGCGCTGGCGACGGCGTACCGCCACGCCGTCCTCTCGAACTCCTCACTGGAACACCAGCACCGCAAGCTGACCGTCCTCGGCGTACGCGACCGGTTCGAGTCCGTGCTCTGCGCGGCGGAGCTGGGCATCTCCAAGCCCGAGGCCGCGGCCTTCCACGCCGCCTGCGAGGCGCTCGCGCTCGCTCCGCACGAGGTGGCGTACGTGGGCAATGAACCCGACATCGACGCTGGTGGGGCCGTGGCCGCAGGTCTGACGGGGATCTGGCTGGACCGGGAGGACCGGGGCGGCAGACCCGATCTTGTGCGGATCACCGGACTCGATCAGCTGCCCGGGCTGCTGGCGGGCAATACCCGTTTTGGAGCGCCGGACACCTTCGGGTAGTGTTCTTCCTGCGCCACCCGAGCGGGACGAAAGATCCGGCAGGGAAGCGCAGACAGAAATGAAACCCCCCAAGGGGTTGCGTTTCAGTGGGCTATGGTGTAATTGGCAACACTACGGTTTCTGGTACCGTCATTCTAGGTTCGAGTCCTGGTAGCCCAG